>JBEPWQ010000083.1:0-13209 GCA_041642315.1 Desulfobacteraceae bacterium
CCACCGGCGGGTGGTCGGCCATCAGGAACCGCGGCTGAGATTTTTCCTTGGGCTTGAAACGGGTGCTGGTGATCGGCAGACCCATCGCGTAGTCGGGCCAACCATACCACGCGCCCTGTTTAACGATGTAGATATCCTCCTTGTCGTTGGCGACGGGCCGGCTGCCGCGAACATCGAAACCGTTCTCGGTGGCGTACAGCGTGCCGTCGGGACTCCACATGATGCCGTAAGGATTGCGCAGGCCCCAGGCATAGACCTCCAGACCGGAGCCGTCGGAATTCATCCGCATAATCGTTCCGCTGGCTTTCGTCTGTCCCGGCACCGTAAGATCCTCGGTGCCCGCCTTGCCGAACGGGTGGTACGGCAGGGTATGCACGATCTCGTCGGTGGTTCTCAAAGGATTTGGTGATTCGAAGGTCCTGTCGACAATTTTGATGTTTTCGGCCGGGATATCGTGAAAGTCGGGATGGTCCTTGAGCCAGCCCATCTTGAAATTATCGGGTCCGACTACCCCGGAGTTGGTCGCCGTACCCTGGCCGAAGTAGATCTTCCCGTCGGGGCCGGCGGTGAGCTGATTGTTATGGTGGTCGCCTTCGCTCGGCAGACCGGTGACGAGATCGCGCACGCGGCCGTCGGGCTCAAGGATCGATATTTTGCCGCGATGGGAGATATACATTCGGCCGCCATGCCAGAGCAGGTCGTTGATGGGTCCGGAGAGGACCGGCCCCTGGGCGATCGCCTTTACCCTGCCGTCTTGTGAAATCTGCAGGATGCGTGGCTTCACGCTGCTGTCGCCATATGAGTAACCCGCCTCCGCCACGAACATAGCGCCGGAGTCATCGAATTCGATGCTTGTGGGGTAGGTCAGGTTGCTCATCACAATTTCCGCTCGAAACCCTTCCGGCACTTCGACGGCCGATGCGGCGGGCGGCGGCACCTTCGGACCGAGGCGCATCGCCGCCACTGCACGTTCCTTTGACGCCACCTCGCCGCTCGACTCGATGTCGTTTATCAGCACCTTCATCATGGAGATCTCGCGGCGCTGGGCCGCAATGATGTCGTCAGCCAGCTCGCGGACGCGGGGGTCACTGATCCGGGCACGCTCGCTGGTCAGGATGGCGATGGAGTGGTGCGGTATCATCGACTTCATGTAGGCGATGTCCTGCACCGTTGCCTGGCTGCGGACCAGCCATAACGCCACTGCGAACAGCAATGCGCTGCCTGCATAGATCCCTACATTCACCCACCGCTTTTTCAGCATCGTCAACATGAACGAGAGCATGACCACCGCCATCATCGCGGTCATCGTCAGGGTCATGTATACCCGCTCTTCACTGAGGAACAGGTGATTCCATGCGAATGTGTTCAGGTAGGTGAAAACGTACATCAGTACGGCAGCCGTAACAATCATCCCCGCGAACCTCGCATACATGATTCCTCCTTTTTGTTGAGACAGTTCCTTGTTTGTCGGATAAAAACATAAATAAACAAGAGAATCTATCGGGTGAATGTAGTATTTCTATTTTCAAGAAGGTGTAGAAATTAGAAATAATGGGCGCTTTCATTTGAATCCGGTTGATCCTGTCGAGATGATGACAAGAAGACATTGAGAACAGCCTGCGCATTTTTTTCACACTTTCAAATCTCACGCCCATCGAAGCTGCGAAATATTTACGCGGACACACCCCTCTAAAATGACTTTCGCAACAGAAAAAACTGACTTTCTGCCACATCCGTATTGAAATTTGACAATTGGTACGGGCGTTGCTTAATTTATTATGGAAACTCTAAATACAAATAAATACATCGATTTTTATTGGTGTTAGCATCCTCCACACCATTTCGAACGCACATATTCTCTTTGCAAGGAGACCATGCCTAAATTTACCAGCCTGCAACAGCGTCTTTCGATTCTCCTTCTGCTTCCCGTGACCCTTTTGCTCATCGGCATGGGCACGTTCGGATTCTTTTATGCACGAAACAGTCTCCTGGCCCAGTGGACCGAAGCCACCACCCTCAAACTTCAGCGGGCCGCGCACCACGTCGATATGCGGCTGAGCCGGCCGAAGGAACTGATTCGGCTTTTTTTGGAAATTTCTGATAAATCGACTTTCCCTTCGATTCGTGAAGCGGTTCTAAACCAGATACGATCCCTGGAAGGGGTGGAAAGAGTGAATCTCGATTTGGATTCCTCCCTATCCGAACAGGGATGGTGGACCAGTCGATGGAATCAAACCAATCCGGCTCAGGAATGGCAGGGGCATATGGAAGACATGATGGGTCGACGGGACCGGATCGCCACCGTCACGCCGCCCCGTTATGACCCCGCCGTCAATGGAGAAACGGTATCTCTACTCTCATTTCTGAAGGCCGAAACCGGAGAAACGGTCGGCCGCCTTGAAGTGGTCATCCGATTCGACTATCTGGTGGATGCGGTGGTTGAATCGGGATGGTGGCAGGATCATGAAGCCCTGCTGGTGGACAGCACCGGCAGGGTTTTGTCCAGCAATATTTCCCTTGAGCAGGGGTTTCTTCAAAAAAATACTGCTCCATTGGAAACAGCCACCCTGAACGCCTTGCGAGAAGAGGAATTCGGAACGGTGCTCGGTCCCGGACATCCGCCGAATCGCATCAGCGGATTCTACAGACTGCAGGAAGCGCCCTGGTATCTTCTGATTATCGCCCCCGGCAGGGAGATCTTCAAACCGATCGCCCATTTTCGAAATATTTACCTTATCATCGGCGCCGCTTTTATTTTGGTCATCCTTTTTCTGATCCGATGGGTGACCGGCAGGACCGTCTCGGACATTCGGGGAGTGTCCCAGACCGCCTGTCGAATCGCCGGCGGCGAGCATCAGGACCTGCTGCCGGTCACCAGCCGGGATGAAGTGGGGGAACTGATCGGAAGCTTCAATACCATGCTGGTAAAATTGGAAGAACGGGACCGGCTCAAAAGCGCCATCCATTTGGCCATGGAGGTTCAGCAAAACCTGCTGCCGGATAATTCCATGAGGCTGAAACACCTCGATATTGTCGGAAAAAGTATTTATTGTGACGAAACCGGCGGGGATTATTATGATTTCATTCCACTTTCGGATTCCAAAGAGGGCCCTATCGGAATTGCGGTGGGGGATGTGGCCGGCCACGGCATATCCGCGGCCCTGCTGATGACCACCGTCCGGGCACTTCTGCGATGCCGGGTCACCCAGCCCGGAAGCATCTCAGAAATCATGACCGACATCAATCGGCTGCTCTGTCTGGATACCGGGGACAGCGGCAATTTCATGACGCTGTTTCTGATGGTGGTCGATTCCGAAAAAGGAGAAATCCGATGGGTGCGGGCGGGCCATGATCCGGCCCTGATTTACAATCCGGACACGGATGCTTTTATCGAACTGACCGGCGAGGGATTTGTGCTCGGGGTGGATGATGACTGGAAATTCGAAGAATATGCCTATCCGGCCTGGAAAGAAAATCAGATGGCGCTCATCGGAACCGACGGCATCTGGGAAACCGAGAATCCCCACGGAGAACCATACGGGAAAGAACGATTGCAAAATCTCATCCGCAGCCATCATTCGGACACCCCGGCCCAGGTGATGCGCGCCCTCATCTATGACCTTGCGGCTTTCAGGGGAGACGCCAAACAGGAGGATGATGTCACCATGGTCATCATCAAGGGGAGATCTTAAATTCCAGTAGTTGAATACCAAAAAACAATCATGAACGCCCTGAAAAAGGTGGCCATACTTTTATGGGGTCCTATATTTATGGTATGAAAAATGCGAATAGCATACAGTTATGGATCGAACAATGAACCACGAACAGGATGGAGCGAATACAAATAGACCTATTCCAATGGATGATATGCCAAATTCGACATTAAAAATCGGCACGGTTTTGCATGACAAATGGGTGATCGTCGAATTTATCGCCAAAGGCGGAATGGGAGAAGTCTATCGCGCGCACCAGCCGAACCTCAAACGGGATGTCGCCGTAAAGGTGATCTCCAGAGGGTTTCTTGAATGCATCGAGGATGAAGAGGAGGTTCAAACCGCCCTGGAACGGCTTCGGCGGGAGGTGCAGGTCATGGCCGGGCTGCGCCACCCGAATATCGTACAGATCATCGACTACGGTTCGGATACAATTCAGGAAAACGGGAAAGAAACGCCGATCGAATTCATTGTCATGGAATTCATCCCCGGCAGTACGCTTCGGGCCACCATGTCCGAACTGGGATTCGATCCTGAAGAAGGGATGACCAGAGACTGGCTGGTCTCATTTTTTCTGCCGGTTCTGGACGGGGTCGAAAACGCCCACAAGCTGGATATTATCCATCGGGATCTGAAGCCCGAAAACGTGCTCATGGATCGAACCGTTCCGAAGATCGTCGATTTCGGCCTGGCCCGTTCCTGCCGGTGGCGCTCCGTCACCCAATCGATGGATATGAAAGGGACCCTGATGTACATGCCGCCGGAACAGTTTTCCGATTTCCGGCGGACCGATGAGCGGTCGGACATCTATGCTCTGGGAAAAATTATTTATGAGGCGGTGGTCGGAAAACTGTCCACCAAAGGTCCCCACTTCAAACAGGTACGGCTCGATGATCCCGAAACTTCCTTTTTTCAGGCGTTGGACCGGATCATTCAAAAGGCCACCGCGGAAGAACGGTCGGACCGGTACCAGTCGATCGAAGAATTGAGAGCCGCCCTGCTGGACGCGCTTTCCACTCTGGAACAACCCCAAGAGGTTCATGATTTCCCTCCTCTTTTCCATCGACCCAAATGGATCTGGATAGGCATCGTCATCGCCGTCGCATCCGTTGGATTGATGACCGTGTGGCATTTACTGGGCGAGCCGGGAATGGAAAGGCATCCTCGCCCGCCGTCGGCTTCCGTTTCCACAGGTCCTCCGGTGCCGGGGAGTCCAATCGAACAGGCCGAACCCATCGTCACCGAGGATGAAATGACCCTTCGCCATGTGCCTGGCGGGAAAATGGAGCTGCCGGAGCCCTGGGGTCAGACAGCGGTGGAATCTTTCTATATGGACGAAACGCCGGTGACCAATCACCAGTTTATCGCATTTCTGAATGAAGTGCTCCCGAAAGTGACTGTTGCCGACGGCATCGTCATCGGAGAAGGATCGGTCTGGCTTCTGCTGGGAGAGGTGGTGGAGGGGTACGATCCCATCGATTACAGTAACGGGAAATTCATCCTCAGCCATTCCGGTCATGCCGCCTGCCCGGTCCTGAGGGTCACCGCCTTCGGTGCGGCCGCTTACGCCGAACAGTATGGCAAACGGCTGCCTTCGGCAAAAGAATGGTTGTATGTGTATCAGAAAGGACTCTTGTATGCTGAAGGGGACACCGAACTCACCGAAAAAATGCCGATCCCGACCCCGGTGATCGTTCTTGAACCGAATATATTCAGGATTCGAGGCCTGAACCAAGGCATCAATGAATGGGTGGTCCGTTCACCAGACATTGAAATGGGCAGCAATTCCGAACCTGAATTTGCGGTTGCCGGAAATGCCAGGATAAAAAACCCGAAAAGCCCGGTCTACCGGATCGAACGATATCCGTGGGAAGCTTTCAGGGACGTCGGTTTCAGATGTGTGTTGACACCCCCCGGGAAAGAACCCTTCGAATCGCAGGAAAACATCAATGATGAAACGGGGAATTCCCGATCCGAAGACAGCAAGGGCGAAGGAAAATAAAATGAAACGTTTCGCATTCACAGCCTCCGTTTTGTTGGCCGCTTTCATGATCCTGCTGCTGGAAAGCGCACCGGGGATAAGCGCCGAGACGGCCGCACATTCCGCCCAACGGGACCTGGAGGAAAGACTCGCGGAACAGCCGGCGATTCCGGAACTGGTGATCTACGCCTATGAATACAACCCGTCCATTCAAGCGGCACGGGAGGGGTGGAGGGCGACCGTCGAACAATACCGGGTCGCTACCGGATATCCGGACCCGCAGCTGATGGCCACCTATTATCCCGATCCCATCGAAACCCGGTTCGGACCCCAGGATTGGAATATCACCCTGTCGCAGATGATCCCCTTCCCCGGCAGACTCTCCAAAGCCGGTGACGTGGTCCAGACGGAGGCCCGCATCGCGCGGCTCGATCTCGACAAAACGGTTCGGGACATCACGGTGGGAATTATCGAGTCTTTTTACGAACTTTATTACATTCACAAGGCGATGGAGATCGCCGAAACCAACCAGAGAATTCTGAATGAACTGACCAAAATCGGGGAAACCGCCTACGGTCAGGACCGCACCGCCTTTCTTGATGTGGTCAAAGCCCAGTCCCAGACCGCCCAGCTGCAGTATGACATTCTCCTGCTCAGTGACCTGGCGGAAACCGAGAAAACCCGTTTGAACGGCTTGCTGAACCGCCCCCCGAGGGCCCCGTTGGGCGCCGTTCGGGAGGCGCCGTTCGACACACTGGTCTACTCTCTGGATGAACTCTTTCGACTGGCCGAAATGTATCGGGAAGAGATTCAGGTTGCCGAACTCCAGATCGAAAAGGCGGAAAACCAGGTCGATCTGGCCAAGTATGAAACCCTCCCCGAGTTCAGGGTGGGCCTTTTTTACGGCGCCATCGGTGATCCCGATGTGCCCAGTCCGCCGCCGGACGCCGGAGACGACGCTCTCGGCGTGCAGTTCGGTCTCAGCATTCCGCTCTGGCTGGGCAAAAACAGCGGCCGGATTCAACGGGCCCGGGCGTTGGCCGATCAAAACCGGGCCGCCAAAACCGCCACCGTCAATGACGCCTACACCCGAATTCGAAACCTCTATTTCCGTCTGGAAAACGCCCGCCGGCTGATTACCCTGTATCGGGACGAACTCCTGCCCCAGGCGATGACCTCCATTGAAACGGCGGAGACCTGGTTTCGGGAAGGTCAGGGGAGCTTTTCCGATTTTCTTGAAACCCAATCGGTGGTCTATAATTTTCAGCTCGCCCTGGCCCGGGCCCGGGCCGATCACGGCAAGCTGCTGGCGGGACTGGAGCGGCTGGTGGGAAAAACGGTCACCGTCAGAGAAGAAGGGGTCATGGAGGAGGAAGAATGAAAATTCATTATTTCACTGCAAGGAAACACCCCCGATCCCGACCCTATCCCTCGGGTTCACGGAGATGGGCGGTTGCATTCTTCGCGTTGACCATTCTGACCGCTCTTCCGGCATACGGCGGGTACAGCGACATGAAAGCGGCCATCAAGGAATATGAACCACCGAGCTATGTCCGGCGACAGGCCAATCCGCCCGAAGCGGCGCCTGAAAGGGTGCCGGAGCCGGCCCCGGATCTGGAAGCGTTCGAAGCGGCCCGGCGATCGCTGGAAACCATGAAAGAACAGTGGGCGGACATCATCGAGACACCGGAAGACACCGACATCGCCTTTATCCACCCCGATCCCGACCTGATGGCGCGGCTGCGGTCGACGGCCGACAATCCGAATGCTGCGGTCGAAGAATTGAAAGAGACCTTTTCCCTGGAAACCCTCGAGGCCCTGACCCTGCTTCGCAACCCCGGGATTGAATCGGCCCGCAAGGATGTCCGGGCGACCCTCGAGTCCTTTTCACAGGTAACCAATCTCGACGAGATCCTTCGGCAGTATTCGGTCTTCACCGAAGGGCTCATGACCGGTGTCGGTCCCATTAGGGGAGCCGAACCGGTCCGGTCCCGCTTTCCCTTTCCCGGCGTCATGGCCCTAAAAGGGCAGGCGGTGGACCAGGCGGTGCGGGCCGCGGTGGAGGAGCTTGAAATCGCCCGCCGGGATGCGGTTACCGACATTCGAAAGGCATACTGGAACCTGGTCTATCTTCGAAAGGCCCGCGAAATCACCGCTGAAACCCTTGATCTCTTCCGCAATCTCGAATCGGTGGCCGACACTCGGTACCGGGCCGGAAACACCAGTTTCCAGGATGTCATCAAGATCGGCATACAGACCAGCATCCTCCAGGAGGAGCTGACCACCCTGGCGGAACGTCAGCGGAACTTAGAAATCGGCCTTCTCGAAATTCTGGAGCTGCCGCCGGAAAGCGAAGTGGGCCGTCCGGCCGATCGAACCCCGGCAAAGACCCTGCCGGCCCTCGATCGCCTGTATGAACTGGCTCGTGAAAGGCGCCAGGAGCTGCGGCGCATGCGGGCCATGATCGGCCGATCGGAGCGGATGATCGAGATGGCCGAAACCATGGTCTTGCCGCCCTTTACCCTCGAATTTTCCTATTACGAGGACACCCCGATGCAGCAGGTCGGTTCGGCGGCGACCCAACCGTCCTTTCCTACCAATACCGAGGCATCCAGGGGATCGGGGCTGCCCAAATCCCCCTGGTATGGCAGAAACGATGCATGGCTTCGGCAGACCTGGCAGAATCTTGCGGGGCTTCGGGCGAACCTCAGAAAAGCGGAAGCGGCCACCGACAACCGGGTCCGAATGACCTGGTTTTCACTGGACAAAGCCCTGCGTGAGACCGCCCTGTATCGGAATACGGTGGTGGATATGTCCCGCTCCGCCCTGGATGTCTCCACCCGGGGCTATGAATCGGGCACCGTCACCTTCGCCGATGTCATCGGCTCCTACACCACCTGGCTAGAGGTTCGCACCTCCCTGGCCCGAAAACAGAGCGACATCGGCGCGGCCCGTGCCGAACTGGAGCAGGTGGTGGGCACAACCCTTGAATAAGAAATCATATGGAGGAAGACATATGAATCCAAATAGATCCGAAAGAAAATTTCATGTAAAGCTCACTCTGGTCACGGCCCTGGTGACACTGATCATATCCTTTGGAGCGGCCTACCTCTTTGGCTATATCGGCCCGAGGCAGGCCCCTCCATCCGCGGAAGGTCCGGACACCCTCGTTGAGGGCCCGCTGCTCGGTGAAACCGATGAGGCCCGGCTCTACACCTGCTCCATGCACCCCCAGATTCGGCAGTCCGAACCGGGCGACTGCCCGATCTGCGGAATGGAGCTGATTCCACTGGAAACAGATGCGGACAGCGACGAGGGCCCACGCACGATGCGTATGAGCGAAAGCGCCCGGGCGCTCGCCGAGATTCAGACCGTCCTGGTGCATCGCGAATTCCCGGAAGCCCGGGTGGACCTGGTCGGAAAACTCGATTACGATGAAACCCGTGAGAAATCGTTGACCGCCCGATTCCCGGCCCGAATCGATGAACTCTACGTCAATTTTACCGGCATTCGAGTCAAACAGGGTGAACACCTGGCCGAGGTCTACAGCCCGGAATTGCTCAGCGCCCAGCGGGAGCTTCTCACGGCGCATCGAAGCGATCCCGACAGCTTCATGGCCCGTGCTGCACGGGAGAAGCTGCTCCTTTGGGATCTGTTGCCCGATCAGATCGATGCGATTATCGAAAGCGAGGAAGCTCGGGATCATTTCGTTTTGAAGGCGCCCATCGGAGGGGTGGTCGTCGGAAAAAACGTCAAGGAAGGCGACTACGTGAAAACAGGCGAGCCGCTCTTCCGTATCGTCGATCTGAGCCGATTGTGGCTCTATCTAGACGCGTATGAGTCCGACCTGATCTGGCTGCGATACGGCCAGGACGTGGCCTTCACGGTTGAAGCCTTTCCAGGCGAAACCTTTCACGGCCGGATCGCGTTTATCGAACCCGAGGTGGATCGCAAGACCCGAACGGTATCGGTTCGGGTTAATGTGAACAACGCAGATACGCGTCTGAAGCCCGGAATGTTCGTCCGCGGCACGGTCAAGATCAAAATGGCCGAAGGCGGCAAAGTGTACGCACCCGAATTCGCCGGCAAATGGATCAGTCCGATGCATCCTGAAATCGTCAGAGACAAACCAGGTCAGTGCGATGTCTGCGGCATGGACCTTGTGCCGGCGGAAGAACTCGGCTACGTCGAAAATCCGGACGAATCGGCCCCGCTCATCATTCCGGCCTCATCGGTGTTGCGCACAGGCAGGCGAGCGGTGGTGTATGTTCAGCAACCCGAGGCCGAACGGCCCACTTATGAAGGACGGGAAATCGTGCTGGGACCGCGCGCAGGGGATGCCTTCCTCGTCACCGCCGGATTGGACGCGGGCGAGCGCATCGTCACCAAGGGCGCGTTCAAGATCGACAGCGCCCTGCAGATTCAGGCCAAACCGAGCATGATGAATCCGGAAGGCGGCGGCCCGATGCCCGGACACGATCACGGCGGAGATTCCGGCGGAAGCGCCGAAGGTGATCATTCGCAACACCGGGAAACGGCGGGTCTCGACATCCCACCCGATCTTGCTTCGAAACTGATCGACCCCTATCTTCGGGTTCAGTCTGCGCTGGCGGCGGACAACCTGGCCGAAGCCAAAGCCGGTGCAAAGGAGATGATGGACATCACCGGCCATTCGGGTCCATTGCCCGATCTGCTGCATGATATGCTCGCGGCGGATACGCTGGACGCGTTTCGCAAACCTCATTTCGAGACTCTTTCCAATGCGATGATTGCAGCCGCCAAAGCCGAACCGTCCGCTTTCGGCGGTGAGTTATTGATCATGCACTGCCCGATGGTCTACGGCGACCGCGGTGCGGATTGGCTGCAACGCTCCGAGCCGCTGCAAAACCCGTATTTCGGAGCGATGATGCTCCGATGCGGCGAGGTGAAAGAAACCATTCGGGAAAACGGAAACGGCGCTCATGACCACTGAGAATTCCCCCGGTCCCCTCAACCGGCTCATCCGTTTTTGCCTGGAGAACAAGCTCGTCGTGATCCTGTTCACGGCGGTACTGATCCTCTCGGGGATCATGGTGGCGCCGTTCGACTGGGAGTTTGAAAACTTCCCGCGCAATCCGGTTCCGGTGGATGCGATCCCCGACATCGGTGAAAACCAGCAGATCGTCTTTACCGAATGGATGGGCCGCTCGCCGCAGGACATCGAAGACCAGATCACCTATCCGCTGACAACGGCGCTCCTCGGCCTGCCGCAGGTCAAGACGATCCGCAGCTACTCGATGTTCGGCTTTTCCTCGATCTATATCATTTTCAAGGAAGAGGCGGAATTTTACTGGACGCGCAGCCGCATTCTCGAAAAGTTGAACAGCCTCTCTCCGGGAACATTGCCGCAGGGCGTCTCGCCCCAGCTCGGACCCGATGCCACCGCCCTCGGGCAGATCTTCTGGTATACCCTCGAAGGGAGGGACGCCGAGGGAAACCCTGCCGGCGGCTGGGATCTCGATGAACTCCGCAGCACGCAGGACTGGTATGTGCGCTATGCCCTGCAGGGGGTCGACGGGGTGGCCGAAGCGGCGTCCATCGGCGGATATGTGAAAGAATACCAGGTCGACGTCGATCCCGATGCACTCCGCACCTACGACATTCCCCTCCACGAGGTCTTCAGCGCGGTACTCGGCTCCAATATCGATGTCGGGGCCCGCACCATCGAAATCAACCGCGTCGAATATGTCATCCGCGGACTCGGTTTTATCGAGAACCTCGATGACCTGCGCAAAACGGTCATTACCCAGCGCAACAACATTCCGGTCACGCTCGATCAGGTTGCGCACATCAAATACGGTCCGGCCCTGCGGCGCGGCGCACTCGACAAGGCCGGTGCAGAGGCGGTGGGCGGCGTGGTCGTGACCCGTTTCGGCGAGAATCCGCTCGCCGTCATCAAACGGGTGAAGGAGAAAATCGAAGAGATTTCTCCAGGCCTGCCCCGGAAAACCCTTGAAGACGGAACCGTGAGTCAAATCGAGATCGTGCCCTTCTATGATCGAACCGGTCTGATCCATGAAACCCTCGGCACCCTCGAAGATGCGGTGCGGCAGCAGATTCTGGTCACCATCATCGTCGTGGTGGTGATGGTATTGCATTTGCGCAGCGCGTCGCTCATCTCCGGCGTGCTTCCGCTCGCGGTCTTGTTCTCCTTTATCGGAATGCGCCTGTTCGGTGTGGATGCCAACGTCGTCGCACTCTCCGGCATCGCCATCGCCATCGGCACGATTGTCGATATGGGGGTGGTGCTGATCGAAAATCTCCTCAAGCATCTGGACGAGGCGGACCCGGAGGAAAGCCGTCTTGAGGTCGTTTACCAGGCCTGTTCCGAAGTGGCCGGAGCGGTCGTCACAGCGGTTTTGACCACGGTGATCAGCTTCCTGCCGGTGTTCACCATGGAAGCCGCCGAGGGAAAACTGTTCCGCCCGCTGGCCTACACCAAGACCTTTGCTCTGATCGGTTCGATTGTGGTTGCACTGACCATTATCCCGCCGCTGGCGCACTGGTTCATCGCGGGCACCGATCAGGCGAAAGGGCCGCGGTGGTTTTTATGGGGCGGCATGGCGGCGGCCGGTTTGCTGGGTGCTGTTTTCATCTCCTGGTTTCCGTGGTGGCTGGGCGCTTTCATGATCGCCGCCGCACTCTTCCATCTGCAGGCGGAGCGGCTTCCGGCCGCGGTTCGCCGAGCGGTACCGACGGCGTTTAATTTCCTTGTCGCGATATTCGTGGCCTTCTGGCTGGCCGCCGACTGGAAGCCGCTGGGGCCGGAACACTACCTTCACAACTTTCTGTTCGTTCTGTTCACGATCGGCATCCTGCTCGGATGCTTTTATCTCTTCATCCGTTTTTATGCCGCGATGCTGGCGGTCGTTCTTCAATGGAAAACCGCCTTTCTCGCTTTCAGTTGCCTTATTGTCCTCTTCGCTTTTACCGTATGGCAGGGGTGGGGCACGGTTTTCGGGTGGATGCCCGAATTCGTCAGAAACTCGAAGCCTTACGTAGCCGCCGCCCATGCCGTGCCGGGGCTCGGCAAGGAATTCATGCCCGCCCTGGACGAAGGCTCTTTTCTCCTGATGCCGACGACCATGCCCCATGCCTCGATCGGAGAGGTGATGGATGTGCTCAGCAAACAGGATATGGCTATCAACGCCATCCCCGAGGTCGAACTCGCGGTGGGCAAACTCGGGCGCGTGGAAAGCCCGCTCGACCCGGCACCAATCTCGATGATCGAAACCATCATCTCCTACAAGTCCGAGTTCATCACCGATGATGCCGGACGCATTCTGACCTTCGCCTATGACCGCGCAAAGAACGAATTCATCCGAGATGAGACAGGCGGGCTCGTACAAGATGAGGACGGCCGCCCCTTCCGGCAATGGCGCGACGAAATCGAGAGCCCCGATGATATCTGGGACGAGATCGTCAAAGCCGCCGCCATTCCCGGAACCACCTCCGCGCCCAAGCTGCAGCCGATCG
>JBEPWQ010000084.1:0-12815 GCA_041642315.1 Desulfobacteraceae bacterium
AGCCAACCGTCGTTGAAAGCCCCCACCCCGTCGCCGTGGCTGGAGAGATGAAGGGATACCACCGCGGCAAACTCCCCCTCCCTGGCCACCGCCCGAAAGGCCCGGGCGCTTTTGATCTCCGCCAGCTGGCGCTCGGTGTCTTTTTGTACCGCCTCATAATCGACAATCGCCTCGGGAATGATCTCCTGAATGATTCGCTGCACCTCCGGGGGCGGATCGGCCAGGGTGTTGCGCCATCCCAGGCGCCGAAGTTCCAGCCGCTCCTCGGCCAGGGCCTTGATTCGGGCCTGGTTTTCGCCCGCATCCTGCCGGAGTCGAAGCCGCATCAGCCGGCGGGTCAGGATGTCCACCTCGGTCTTGATGCGATCTTCCAGGGCCGTTTTGAGCTGCCTCCCGATCTCCGGGTCCGGGGAGATCCCCTGGGCCGCCTTTCGAAGCGTGTCGAGCATCTCCCCCGCCGTATCCCGGGCCGCCTGGATTTCTTTTTGGAATTCCCGCAGCTCCTTGGACCGGGTCCGTATCGACCAGACCAGTTCCCGCATGCCGGCATGGGCCTGGGCATGACCGGCGGTGGCGACCAGAAGGACGGACCGTCCCGGCGGATTTTCCTTCAGAAACCGAGCCAACGCCAGCAGGGTGGCGATCCCGGATGCCTCATCCGCCCCGGGAGACCCATCGGGAACATACCCGGTGCTGTCGTAAAAGGCTTCCACCAGAATCAGCTCTTCCCGAAGCCGGGGATCGTTACCCGGAATCAGCCCATAGATATTTTCGGCCGGGACCCGCTCCCACCCGGTGCGGGAAGTCAGCCGAACGGTCGGCGCCTTTTGGGAACCCGCATTCCCCTTCGATAGCGCCTCAAAAGATCCGAATATCTCCCGGGCCTGCGCCAGGGGAATCCAGAACCGGGGGAACCGGATGGGAGACAGTTCGTTTTTGTCCGCAAACTGGTTTCGATCCGAGGGGCCCCGATCTACATAGATCAACGCCCGGGCCCCCAGATTGGCCGCATGGAGCCAGTTTTTCCCGGAGTCGAGTTCCATGAGGATGATCGACCCTTCCACCGGTTTGCCATTGAAATCGCTCAACTCCCCTCGGCCGACATAGAACAGCGGTCCGGACAGGCCGTCGGGAGGAATGGTCTGGGGGGATATGGCGTTGGCCAGAAGGGGATGAATGACAAAGCTTCGGCCGGCCTCCGTCAAAACCAGGGTGCTTTCCAGGTGTTTTCGCACCGGCAGAGAAAACGAATGGGTGCCGACCTCCGATAATCCGAGATCCTCAAACATCTTCCGGATAAAGACCCCGGCACGGGCGACTCCCGAAGACCCGGTGGACCGATCCCCGGATTCCGACAGGGTCCGAACGGTGGTCTCCAGAAAATCGGAGGTCGGTTCCCGGCCGGCGGCGGCCGAGGTCCAGCAGAACAGAATCAGGAGCACCAGTGCCCGGCGGAAAAGGTTCAGTGGAAGACGATCGGCCATCTTCTTTCGCCTCATTCGGTTCGCCCGCCCGTTGCCGCCGCTTCCCGGGCCCCGATCTGCCCCACGGAAATGGAAAGCTCGTCGCGTTCTTCGATTTTATCGATCGATCCGTCCCGAACCCATACCACCCGGTCGGAGACATTGAGCATCTTGAAATCATGGGTGGCGGAGATCACCGTCACCCGGGTCTCCCGGCTCAGGGTTTTCAAGAGTTTGATGATCTCCTCGCCGGTGGATAGATCGAGATTGCCGGTCGGTTCATCGGCCAGAATGATCGCCGGATCATTGGCCAGAGCCCGGGCCACCGCCACCCGCTGCTGCTGCCCGCCGGACAACTCGGAGGGTTTGTGCTGAAACCGGTCTCCCAGCCCTACCAGCTCCAGAAGTTCCAACCCCTTGTCCACCGCCGCATCGTTGTTCATTCCCGCGAAGACCATCGGAAGGGTGACGTTCTCCAGGGCGGTCATCACCGGAATGATGTTGAAGGTCTGAAAAATATACCCGATCTTGCGGCACCGCAGCCAGGCCAGTTCGTAGGCGTCGAGCTGAGCGATATCCACCTCGTCGATGTAGACCTTGCCGGAGGAGGGTTTGTCCAATCCCCCGATCATGTTGAAAAGGGTGGATTTTCCCGAGCCGGAGGGGCCCATGATGGAGAGGTATTCGCCCGCCTTCACCTCGAGGCTCACCCCTTGCAGGGCTTGAACCTCCACCTTTCCCATTTTAAAGGTTTTGGTGACGTCCGATACCCGGACGATGTTGTGGTGTGCGTCCATGGCCTATCTTCTCATTTATCAGTCCATTTGCGGCATCAGGCTTCCGGGTCAGTGCTCCGCCCGCATGGCCTCCACCGGCTGCATCCGCGCGGCGAGCACCGCCGGGTAGAGTACCCCGATCAGGCTGAGCACGCATCCGACCCCGATCGCCTTGATCACCGACCCCGTTACGACCGCCCAGGGAAGATGGACCCAGGCGACGATGCCGAACATGAACCAGGCATTCAACAGGGCAAAAATTCCACCGGCCAGGGCACCGATGGAAGCGCCGGCCAATCCCTGCATGCCCGCTTCGAGCATGAACAGCCGCAGAATAAAACGATCCAGGGCGCCCAGGCACTTCATGGTTCCGATCTCACGAAACCGTTCGGTGACCGCCATCAGCTGGGCGTTGACAATCCCCACCGTACAGACCAGCAGGGATAAAATGGCGATCCATCGCTGTTTGGGGCTGCTGTCCACCCGGTCGGCGCCGGGCGCCAGATCGTAACCGGATTGAATCAGGGTCTGGCGCAGATCGGGGTCATCGGCGGCCAGCAGTCCGTTGGCCACATTATTGCTGACATAGACGAAGCTCAGAAAAGAGACAGCCAAAACCAGGCTCATTGTGGTGATCATCGACCGGAAAAACCGGGCCTTGATGCTTTTGAAAGAAATTTCAAGGGATTTGCGAAAGGGAAGCACCACCAGCCGTTTTACCGATGCTCTCCCTGTATCGCTCTCCTGTTCAAAGGGGTATTTTTCGGTCATGATCCCAACCCATGCATCCGGTCGCTTTTCTCAGGATTGCTTCGCGAATTTCCGTTTCCATAAGGAACCGGCAAGCGCCGGTGTTTCAGAGCGAAAATTCATCGCGGACAGATCGCTGATTCTAGATATGTTGCCCGAGGAATATTTTCCCCGATATCGCAAACGAGGGTTACCGATTGCTCAGGAATGCGAATATAGTGTACAACGCGAACAGAAAACCGTCAAGGCGGGGGAAGGATATTCTTACAAAAGGGCGGTATAAACCGCCCCCTGAAATTCAAGGGTGATCGGTCGTTTTGCGGACGGCTCCGGTCCACCGGGACGGCCGCCGGTATTGCATTCGGTTATGCAGGTCCGAAGGAGCGGGTATACAGGTCCCGCAAGGCTGTTTTGCCGTCTTCCGTGAGGTTGCGGGTGCCGGTGCCCGCAAAAGTTTTGCCCTCGATCACCGGGGTATCCTCGACCCATTCGTGGTCCTTCCAGGTGAACCAGGCCTTGCGGTCCTGATCGTAGACGCTGACCGGTCGATTGAACAGCTTGGCCAGTTCCACACCCCAGCCGGTGCCTCCTTTTACGGTTTTGTCGGGCTGAATCCAGCCCACCGCAAAGACCTGATATCCGTTGTTGACCATGTGGAAAATGGACTGGATCACCTTGCGGATTTTATCCGCCTTTGCATAGGTCCGGTCCATCCGCCTGGAGACGATCTCCATGCTGATGTCCCCTTTCTTGAGCTCTTCCGGGGTAAGCACCCGGACCCCTCGGTCCCGCTCGATCCCGTGCCCTTCAAAGGAGTAATTGACCTCCTCGATCCCCCATTCTTCGGCGTTTTTGCCGAACTCAGCCTCGGCTCCTTTATGCCCTCCGCTGTAAAGCGTGACTTCCGAACGATTCGCCATTATGAATCCTCCTGATTTTTTGTGGTGTTCATCAAAAACAAATCACCCCGCCGGACATCGACGGGGTGAAGAGGCTGGATCATAATAATTCACTTTGCGAACATTTCAAGCTGTTTTTTTGTTTTTTGCCGAAAATGAATCGGTTCGGGGTTCGTCATCGCCTTTCCCGAGACCCCGAATGCGTGGCCGTGCCCCTTTTACCCTGTATTTTTAGATGTCGCCCAACGAAATCATTCAAGGATTTCGGCCGCATCCGCTCAGCCAGCGGTTTGGCGGACTCGGCAGCTTTTTCCGCCTGGAACTCAAAAAGATCCATTTTTCCGTTAGTTAGATGGATTGCCGCACCCAGTTTTCGATTTTCAAATCAGGCACCCGGGCAAACTCTTTCTCATTATTGGTGACGAGGATCAAATCCATGGAAAGCGCATGGGCCGCGATCAGTAGATCCAGCGCGCCGATGGGAGTACCCCGGCTTTCCAAATATGCTCGAATATGGCCGTAGCTGAAAGCAATGTCATCCCCATAGGGCCAAATTTCAAGCGGAGCGGCAAACCGGGTCATCGCCAATTGATTCTGAGCCGGATTTGTGCTTTTGAATGTTCCGAACACCAATTCGCTCAGGGTGATGGAAGAGATGCCGATGGACGATATCTCTAATTGTTCAAACCGTTTAATGACCTCGGGAGGTTTTCGCTTGATGACATAGATGCAGATATTGGTATCCAGCATGTATTTCATTCAAAAATTTCCCGGGTTTCCGGCTCAGGCTGCTCTCTGGTTTCCATGAAATCGTCTGTGAATTGATCGAGGCTTTCTTTCAGAGAAGACCAGGGATCATCCTTTGGAATCAGGACTACCATATTCCCGATTTTTTTGATATAGACGTCCTCACTGTCGAAGCGGTATTCCTTCGGCAAACGCACGGCCTGGCTTCGGCCGTTTTGAAAAATTTTTGCGGTGTGCATGACCGTCTCTCCTTTCTCGATAGATATCATAGTATATATCCAAAAGGAACTCCAAAAATCAATGACTCTTTTAGACAATAAATCAATTGCTTTAAATATGGCACTTTTTTTCCCCTGCGTCCTGAAAAGCACCCCGTTCTTGGCTATGGTAAAGGCAAAGGGATTCATTCTATGAAAAACAGCGCGCTGTTCAAAACCTGGGGCACCTTTAAAAAGGGGATGACGCCGGAGGACATTCAACTCTCCTTTGCCAACCATCTCGAATACTCTCTTTCTAAAGATCAATATACGGCCACTATGCGCGATCTGTACCACTCCCTGGCGCTGACCGCCCGGGACCGGCTGATCGAGCGGTGGATCAAGACCCAGCAGATATACCACACCCATGACGTGAAACGGGTCTATTACCTCTCCGCCGAGTACCTCATGGGCCGGGTCCTGATCAACAACCTGATCAATCTGAATATCTACGATGAAACCGTTCAGGCCATGCAGGACCTCCACATCGACCTGAACGAATTGGCCGAAATGGAGCCCGACATGGGCTTGGGCAACGGCGGCCTCGGGCGGCTGGCCGCCTGCTTTCTCGATTCTATGGCGACCCTGGAGATTCCGGCCCACGGCTACGGCATTCGGTATGAATTCGGCATTTTCGACCAGCTGATCCAGGATATGAAGCAGGTCGAGCAGCCTGAAAACTGGCTCAAATACGGCAACCCCTGGGAGATCGCCCGCCCCGAATACAGTTTTCCGGTTCGCTTCGGCGGCCGGGTGGAGCAGAAAACCCTGCCGGACGGCACCCTCAAAGTGGATTGGGTGGACACCAGCACGGTGATCGGGGTCGGCTACGATGTTCCCATCGCCGGATACGGCAACAACACCGTCAACACCCTTCGGCTCTGGTCGGCCCGGGCCTCCCGGGAATTCGATCTTCAATATTTCCAGGACGGCGATTATCTCAAGGCGGTGGCGGAAAAGAACATTTCGGAAAATATCTCCAAGGTGCTCTACCCCAACGATCAAGTCTACGCCGGGCGGGAGCTTCGGCTCAAACAACAGTATTTTTTCGTCTCCTGCTCGATTCAGGACATCATTCGGCGCTACTGCATCGGCCACGAAACCTTCGATCAGTTCCCGGACAAGGTGGCCGTTCAACTCAACGACACCCATCCCGCTCTGGCCGTCGTGGAGCTGATGCGGCTGCTTCTGGACGAACACCACCTGGGCTGGAAAACCGCCTGGGACATCACCTGTCGAACCTGCGCCTACACCAACCACACCCTTCTGTCCGAGGCCCTGGAAAAATGGCCGGTGCCGATGTTCGAAAAGCTGCTGCCCCGGCACCTTCTGATCATCTATGAAATCAACCGCCTTTTTCTGAGGGATGTCGCCGCCCTTTCCATCGGAGACAAGGAGCGCATTCAGCGGATGTCGCTGATCGAAGACCTGGGCGGAAAAAGTATTCGAATGGCCCACCTGGCCATCGTCGGGTCTCATTCCGTCAACGGAGTGGCGGAGCTTCACACCCGCCTGCTCAAGGAACGCGCCCTGAAGGATTTTTACGAGATGGCGCCGGATCGGTTCAACAACAAAACCAACGGCATTACCCCGCGCCGGTGGCTGCTGGCTTCCAACCCCGGCCTTTCCGATCTGATTACGGAACACATCGGCGACGGCTGGGTGGCGGATCTGGCGCAGCTTCGAAATATCGAACCCCTGGCGGATGACCCTGATTTTCGCAAGCAATGGCGGGGGGTCAAAAATCGTAACAAGAAGGTTCTGATCGATCTGGTCCGACAAATAACCGGGATCGGACTGAATCCCGAATTCATTTTCGATTTTCAAGTCAAACGGATCCATGAATACAAGCGCCAATTGCTGAACATTCTCCATGTGGTCTATTGCTGGCTGAGAATCAAAAAGGACCCGGAATTCGACATGGTCCCCCGGGTGTTCATATTCGGCGGAAAGGCGGCCCCGGCCTATACAACGGCCAAGCGGATTATTCAGCTGATCTGCCATGCGGCGGACATGATCAACCGCGACCCCACCACGCGCAATATCCTTCAGGGCATATTTCTGCCCAATTACCGGGTATCGCTGGCCGAACGGATCTTCCCGGCCGCGGATGTTTCCGAACAGATCTCCACCGCCGGATTCGAGGCCTCGGGCACCTCCAACATGAAGTTCGCCCTGAACGGTGCCCTGACCATCGGCACCCTGGACGGCGCCAACATTGAAATCATGGAAGCGGTGAAACCAGAGAATATATTCATCTTCGGCCTCACCACCGAAGAGATCGATGGAATTCGGCCGACCTACTCCCCTAAATTCCACTACGAAAAAGAT
Source organism: Desulfobacteraceae bacterium (assembly GCA_041642315.1). Taxonomy (GTDB): domain Bacteria; phylum Desulfobacterota; class Desulfobacteria; order Desulfobacterales; family Desulfococcaceae; genus JAABSQ01. Next base: position 7,224 of record JBEPWQ010000084.1, read on the forward strand.
CCGTTCCTCAAAGAAGCGGTCGATCTCATTCGAAACGGCTTTTTCAGCCCGGATGAACCGAACCTCTTTCAATCATTGATGGACGGCCTCCTGAACTCGGATCCATACCTGGTGTTGGCCGATTTCGAGGCCTACCACGAGGCCCAGATGCAAATCGATGCGCTCTACCGGAATCCGGATGCCTGGACCGAAAAGGCGGTTCTCAATGTCGCCCGCATCGGCGGATTTTCATCCGACCGGACCATCCGCGAATACAACCGGGACATCTGGCATTGCACCCCGTTGCGGATTCCTCAGGAGGAGACGGACCGGGAAGAATAGACGGATCGGCTTTGATCCTCTTGGGCCAAGCCTGCATGAAAGAAGGCCGGAACAATGCTCATGGCCGACAGAATGCACTATTCGGTATTTGCACTCGATTCCGCGAGTTCCCTCAGGTGAACCGGACGGAGTTCATTAAAACGGGGCAGGATCGACAGCAGGTTATCAAGGAATTCACATGCGGCGGGGTTCATCCGCTGATGGTGAATCATCATCCCGCAGAAGCCGCCGGCCACGGCGGTTTTCAATTCCGCCAATAAAGATTTCCATCCCTGCTTCGGATCGGCTTCTTTCCGGGTGTGAAGATCCACATTGACCGAAAAATCGGGCAGGCCCGGGGGCGAAGGCGGTGCGCCCAGGCTTCGGGATACCGCCCGATATTCCATTTCCCGAAGAAGGTGCAGCGCAGCCGGGCCGCATCGGTTCCAGGGCGGCGTAAAGGCCGGATAAAAATCAGACCCCATGATCGCCGTCAGCCGCTCCCTTCCCCGACGAAGATCCCTTTCGATTTCCGATGCAGCCCGCGAAGGACCGAATTCCTGCTTTTTCCCCGAAGGTTCATGGTTTTGATGGCGCCAGCCATGCTGATGCCAGCACCAGATGGAATTGCGGATATCGGGGTCGCCGATGGGGGGGGTATGCGCTTCAAGGCGGTCCGCCCAATCCCGAATCGACCGCCAGCGGGACCGGGTCAGCCAGGCCGGCACCACGGCCAAAGAGAGCGGGGTCCGGTATTCGGCGAATATCGTCATCAGGCGGGCGAACCCATCGCCGGGGACGCCGATGTCGTCGGCCCGAAAGAAGGCAAATACCGGACCCGACCCGACGCACCGGAGCCGGAGCCCGTCCTCAAGTGCCTGCTCAATTTCGGCGCGCGGGTGTTTTGGAGGGGACACCCACAGTGAAGACGGTGAACGGTTCATTTTCACCGCCTCATCTCCGGGGAGTCGGCCAGCCAGCGGGCGGTGTTTGCGGCGCCCTCCAGATCGAGCCGCGGATCGGGTCGCTTCCGGTGTAACAACCGGCCTTTCATCAATCCCGCCAGTCTTTCCGGTTCCAGATCCGCGTCTTCCAGCAGGTCCAGACCGCCGAAACGGGTGAGCCGCTCGGCCCGCAACCGCTGTTCCCGGTTTTGGGCAAAGGGCCACACCAGTGAGGGCACCCGCGCCGCCATGAGGTTCATACAGGTGTTGTATCCGGCCATGCTGACGGAAAGATCGGCGGCGGCCAGCCAGGAGAGAAAATCCGGCGTGAAGGAGGCCACCCGCAGCCGAGAATGAACGGAGGAACCGGTTTGGGGGTCGAAATGGAAGGACTCGGCTGCGGCCCGGGATTCCAACGATTGGAAAACCCCCGGGTCCATAAAGGGGCCGGTAAATATACACAGCCAGGTGTTCGAATCCAGAAGCGGAAAGGAATCGGCCGCCGCCTGAAGCAGCGCACCCCCGACCTTTCCGCCGCCGGCACTCGCCACGATCAACCGTGCATCCCCGGGGATGCCGGCCGATTCTCGAATCCGTTGCCGGGCCTGGGCAGGGGGCTTGGAGGTGATAAAACCGGTATAGACCACCGGCACGGCAATCTCGTCCACTCGGGAGAAGGTCTCCTCCAGCCGCACCAGGGCGGGGTCGGCATGGACCAGGAGCCCGTCGAAACAGCGGTTCAAGGTGGTGATCACCCGGTTTTCATAGGCGCGGACGTCTTCTTTTTCCACCAGAATATCCCGCAGGCTGCACACCACCCGACACCGCGGCAGGCTTCCGTCTCGAATGGACCGAAGGATCGGGTCGAGTTCAAAGCGGAATTTTTTTCGGCCGAAAGGATACAGCTCCACCAGAAGGCGATCGGGTTTCTCCCGCCTGAAAAGATCCATCAGCAGGGACCGGCGCTCCGCCATGACCGAATCCACCGACCGGTTCGGCTCGGTGGTGAAAAAACCCTGGAAATCGCTGTCCATCATCAGCCCGGGCAGGCGGACCTCCCGAACATGGGCCGGCACCGGGGCATCCACTACCGCGCCGCCGGTGATCAACACCACCTCATGTTCGGCCAGGGCTTTGCAGATTTCCAGGGTCCGCATATAATGACCCATTCCCAGCACATGCTGGCAGTACAGAATCAGCTTCATGGATGCACCGACGCCAGAGACCGGGCATTGATTTTTTCGACGGCCAGTCCGCCCTCGTCATAGATTAAGCAATGAAGATGAAGCGGTTTCAGGATCGGAGCTTCCGTGGTCAGAAATTCCCGATCGAGCAGTCCATACACCAGGCATTTGATCACGCCCTCATGGATCACCACCAGAATCCGACGGCCGGGCCACTGTTGATAGGCATCCTTCAATGCGGCCCGGCTTCGGTTCCGGACTTCCCACCGGGCCTCTCCCCCCGGCGGCCGAAAGGACCAGCCGGCCCCCTGCATCTCGTTCCACAAGTCGGGGCTTTCCTCCCGAACCTGGGAAAAGGTTTTACCGGACCATGCTCCCCAATCCTTTTCCCGGATTCGGGAATCGGTGGTCAGGGGCAGGTCCAGTCTTCGGTTGATCAATTCGGCGGTTTGGCGTGCCCGGCCCAAGTCGCTGGCCAGAATTCGATCCCATCCGCTGTTTTCGATGACGGCCGACCATTGTTGCGCCTGAACCTCTCCCCGGGGGCTCAGGGAGGAATCCGCCTGCCCCTGAATCCGTCCCGCACGGTTCCAAAGGGTTTCGGCATGGCGAATCAGACCAAATCGGGTGGATAGGGTCCGCGAGGAATGAGCAGATTCAGGTGCATCCATTCTTCAAATTCCGGTTGACGATCTTCAGGAGGACCGCCTCCATTCGGCGGTAATTCCGGGACAGATCATGGTGCTCCCGCACATGGGAGGCCGCGGCCGTCCCCATCCGCTCTCTCAGGTTCGAATCGGTCACCAATCGCCGCACCGCCCGATCAAATGCGCCGGCGTCAAAGGCAGGGGTAAGCAGACCGGTCACTCCGTCTTTCACTACTTCAGGTATTCCGCCGTTGTCAAATGCCACCACCGGCAGTCCGCAGGAATGGCTTTCCAGATAAACCATTCCCAGGGACTCCCGAATGCCGGGAAAGACGAAAAGGTCTCCGGCGCTGTAAAATCGGTGCATTTCCTCCCTCGGCACCTTCCCCACGAACCGGCACCGGTCCGGCAGATGGGCCTCGGCCAGTCGCACCAGCCGGTCTCGTTCCTTTCCTTCTCCGGCGATGACCAGACAGAAGGACAATCCTTCCCGGAACAGCCGGCCGCAGGAACGGATGGTCCAGTCCAGCCCCCGGGATTTGACATCCGGCCGAAACATGGCCGCGGACAAAATCACCGGTCCACCCCCGGTTTTCCAGGAGCGACGAAGCGCCTGCCTTGCCCGGGGGTCGAACCGGAAATCAGCCGGATAGATTCCCGGCGGCACATACGTCAGCCGATCTTCCGGCAACAGCCTGCGAAGGTTTTGCAGATCCAGGGTGCGATTGGAAAATACATGCCGGGCCGCGGACAACGCCCGGCGGTTGAGATAAAAACCGGTCCGGGTGCGCCACCGCTTTCGCCGTTTGGTGGAATAGATTCCCTGAAAAATAAGATACGGAATGGAGCATCGCCTGGAAAGGTCCGGCCCCAATACATCCGGAGCCTTGTAGTAGGTGTGGTAGGTGAGCCAGCAATCAGGCCGCCATCGGGCCAGCTGCCGCCCCGCGCGTCGGTATTCCCGAATCGCCGAAAGCCATTGCAAGGGTCGCCGATAGATCCAGCGGGCCCGCAGAGTGCTCATCGTGCGGATTTCATGGCCGCAGCCCACCAGATAATCATGAAGTCCGGTGGCGATGACCAGATCCCCGGACGGATGGGGATGGCCCAGGGGCTTAAACGGCGCATAGAAGGCGATCTTCATATCGGGAACGGCTACCTCAGCAGCGGCTGTTCCCGACGGTAGATCCCGGCCAGATCCTGAATCAGACGGGAATTGTCGAATTCCCGTTGCACGAATTCCCGGGCTGCCGGAATCATCCGCTCTCGCAGGTCGGCGTCGGTCAGCAGGCGCGCCATGGCGTCGGCCAGTGCATTCGCCTGTCTCGGGGGAACCAGCAGACCGGTTTCTCCATCCCGAATCAATTCCGGAAGGGCCGACACCCGGGTGGCCACGGCGGGCACCCCCATGGCCATCGCTTCGATCAGGACATTGGGAATGCCGTCCCGATCGCCGTTCGGCGCGATTTCGCATCCCAGCACAAAGAGATCGGCCTGTCGATACCGTTCCAGCACCTTCTCATGGGGAAGGGTCCCCAGCCACCGGCAATCCTTCTCCAGCCCCTGTTTCCGAATCAGATCCAGAATCGAGTCCCGGTCATCTCCGTCCCCGACCAGATCATGCCGGAACCGCATCCCCCTGTCCTTTAATTCCCGAAGTGCCCGGTAGACGGTGGGAAGCCCCTTTTTGGGCACCAACCGGGCCACCGTGAGGATGCGGTATGGTTCGGTCGGGAGAGATTTACCGGGATTTGCCGTAAAAAGATCCATATCGATGCCGTGATAGACCCGGTAAATGGGGGTGGATTCCGAAACAGCGAGGTCCTCCAGATAATCCCGGTTATAATCGGTGCAGGTCACCACAAACCGAGCCCGGCCGATCTTCTCTCGAAGCTGTTCGGGATTGGCGGTGTAAATATCCTTGGCGTGGGCGGTAAAGCTGAAAGGAAGCCCGCTCAATACAGACGCAAACAGCGCCACCGAGGATGGGGAATGGGCGAAATGGGCATGGAGATGAACCACCCCGCGGCCGGGCAGAAATCGATGCACCAGGTACCCGGCCTGAAGCAGATGCTTGAGGGTGGCCGATTTTCGGGAGCGCAAAAACCGGGCAAAAGCCATTCGCATGGCCCGCCCATACGCTCGGGGTATACGCAGGGCCAACAAAAAATTGTGGTACGCCAACCGGTGAAAAAACCGGCGCAGTTCATGAGGCAGGTAGTCCGCCTTCGCCCGAATCCGATTGACGCTTTCATGGGTAAAGGATTCCCGGGGATGGCGCATGGAAAATATGCGGATGGAAAACCCGAGTTTTTCCAGCAGCAGGATCTCGTTGGAGATAAAGGCTTCGGAAATGCGGGGATACCCCTTGAGGATCATCCCCAGTACCGGCTTCGGTGTGGTGCTCATCGGTGGCCGTTTCGAAATTCCCAGAGGCGGCTGCGCATGGTCTCAAAGCCGGTCATCCCATGGCGCTGGAAAGCGCCCATGGCCTCCACGATGGGTTCGGGATGGTCC
>JBEPWQ010000085.1:0-12716 GCA_041642315.1 Desulfobacteraceae bacterium
CATTTGCGGACATCAACCCCATATCCGACGGCCATACCCTGATCGTCCCCAAAAAACACGCCCAGGACATCTGGGAAATCCCGGTCGAGGATCTCGCAGCCGTTCACAGCGCCTCCAAAAAGTTGGCAGGGGCCATCAAGACAGCCATCAACGCCGAAGGAATCGCTTGTGTCCAACTCAACGGCCGGGCCGTCAATCAGGTGGTCATGCATTATCATCTCCACCTGGTTCCCAGAGTCTCCGGCGGACCCGAACTGCCCATCACCGGCTGGGAGATCAAACCGGGCGATAAAGAAAAAATAAAACAGATCGGCGAAAAAATCGCCGGGGGACTGTAACAGAAAATTCAGGCGATTCGTAAGCGGGGCTGACCCGTTGAGGGAAAGCCCCTTACAGAAGTTCCGTATGGGATAGAATCGTTGAAATCGCGCTTTTTGAAAGAAAAAATATAAATTTTCTCAGTTCTCGTAAGCCCCGGACCGCTTCAGCTCGTTCCGAACCGCCTTTCCCAATGCTTCGAGCAAATACGGCTTCTTGACATAAGAACCCGCCCCCAGTCTCTGGGCCTCTTTCACCCGATGGGTTTCCGAAAACCCGCTGGTGATGACGGCCCGTTGTTCCGGGTACCGCTTGAGGATTTCTTTATAGGTTTCCAGGCCGTCCATGCCGCCTTCCAGGATCATATCCAGGACCAGCAGGTCGACCGATCGGTCCGATAGATACGCCACAGCCGCTTCACCGCTGGAGACGGAGGTGACCGCGTACCCCAGTCGACTCAATATTTCACAGGCGATCTCACGCTGCTCATCAATGTCGTCGACCACCAGAATCGACTCTCCCTGCCCTTTCAAGTCCGCCGGCGAGGCGGCCGGGATCTCCTGGCGCAGCATCCGGCGGGTGATCGGGAAAAAGAGGCTGAAAGTCGTCCCATTTCCCGGGCTGCTTTGCACATCGATGTAGCCCTTGTGATCTTTTACGGTCCCCCAAACCACCGCCATCCCCAGACCGGTTCCGCTTCGGCCCATCACCTTTCTGGAATAAAAGGGTTCGAAGATTCGGTCGATATCCACCGGACGGATTCCGATTCCTTCGTCCGACACTTCCATTAGAACATAATCGCCTTCCTGAATATCATCATACCCCCGAATCGGGGCATCGACATATCGATTTCGTGTAGAAATTCGAATACAACCGCCCTCGGGAGACGCTTCGGCCGCGTTCGAAACAAGATTCATAAGCGTTTTGGATAGATGAACCGGTGACCCGAGAACATTCAGCAGATTCTCCTCCAGATCCGTGATGATGCGAATTCCGGCATGATGCAATTGAAGCCTTGCAAACTCGGGGCTGTTCAAATATTCTCCGACAATCCGATTCAGGTCCACCACTTCCCGGACCGCCACCCCTCTTCTGGCCAGAGTCAGCAGATCCTGAACAATGGCGGCGGCTTTTTCACCCGATTTCTGTATGGTCAAGAGCGGTTTTCGCAAAGGACTCTCTTCTGGAAGATTCAGGAGGAGCAGTTCCGGATAGCTGACCACACCGGAAAGGATATTGTTGAGATCATGGGCCACACCCCCCGCCAGAGTTCCGATGGCTTCCATTTTCTGAACCCGCTGCAACTGAACTTCCAGTTCGGCACGATCCTTTTCAGCCTGTTTCCGCTGTTCAATCTCCCCCTTCAAGGCTTTGTTCTTATAAAAAAGCTCTCGGGTCCGTGATTTCACCTGGGCCCTCAGAATCAAGCTCCATATGAAAAACATCGAAAAAAGAACGGCGGTTCCTGCCAAAATCCACAACATCCACTTCCCGAAAGGCGATTTGGCGTTCACACCGAACCATTTATCCAGTGATCGATAATAAAAAGATCCTTCATTCCGCTTCATGTCGCGAAGACGGCTGTCGAGCATATCCAGAAGATGGGGGTTCGATCCTTGGGGAACCGCAAAATAGAGCTTTTGAGGGCTCAGTATGATGGGGCTTTTGGCAATCCTGTAGGCATTCTCATGGCGCATCCCATAGAATTGACTGACCAGTCCGGCATCGCATCGGCCGATTTCAACCAGTTTCAACACATCTTCATATTCAAAGGCTTCGATGAATCGGCAGGAAATTCCGAATTGTTGCACCTGCCGTCTCAAAACCAAATAATGCATATCGTTTTGGAGGACCGCCACCTTCTTGTTGTGCAGATCGATAATTGATTCGATACCGGTGAAACGTTGGACGTATATCTGGCCCCATTCCGTTAAGATGCTTTCATAATTGTAATCAAAACGCCGTCCCCTTTCCTCGGAAAAAGCGATGACACCCAGCAGATCGATTTTCCCGGTCTCCAGATTCGTCAGGCATTGAGACCATGAATCGGGAACATAATGAAGCCTCCATCCTTCTTCTGATGCGATCTCCTCCAGGATTTCCAGGAAAAAGCCCCCCGCTTTTCCATTTTTGTCCATAAAGGAGAGCGGAAAGTTTTCATAGACCCCGACTCGAATCGGCTGGCCCTCTTCGATCGCCCATAAAATGGGTGCAGTCGGCAAACCCAGAAAGAAGATAAGGGCAATCGCAATTTTCTTGATGAAAAGAACATCTTTTTTTATGCCGTCCATTTGGAAAAAAGCCCCCCTTAACTTTTTTTCAATTCTCGGCAAAAACTATTAAAAGATTTAATTCGACCGGCTTCTATTCCGCATACCTCTTCGGAAGAAATACTGGAAAAACGCGATTTCTCCGATTCGGGCGGCCCGGGACCTGCACCCCAAACCAGGATCATGCAATTACCAAGCCTTTGAAACACCCGTGGTTCAGAATGCGAGACGCTTGATTCCCCCGATACCGGATTGACGGTCGGCGGGAATTGATTTACAATCGGTAGAAAAGTTTTGCAAGATAAAAACAAAAACCGATGCTACCACGCGGGAAGAGCGGTTTCAAAACGGAAACATTGACTCGGAATCCTTCGAGGGTATCATGGAAGGCGACTGATGATAAGAAACAGCGATCGTACGCATCGGCTGAATCCAATGTTTTCCCCCCGCATCCGCCGAAAGCGCCTTTCATGACGCTCTGGATCTGGGGGTTTTTGATTCTGGCCGGGGGCCTGTTCACATTGAAAATGGCCTATGTGCTGAGTACGGCTCTGGTGCTGCCGACAACCCAGGGGGCGCTCTATGTATCCACCACCCGGACGCGCATATCGGCCTTTCTTCAGAAGGTGGATATACAACCCGGTCAATTTTTTGTGGATCTGGGTTGCGGTGACGGACGGGTGCTTCGGGCGATGCGAAAAAAGGTTGCCGTGATAGCCGTCGGGTACGAACTCAACCCGCTGGCCTGTTTTCTGGCCCGGATTCAGTGCATCGGAGACCGATCCATCGAAATCCGCCGGCGGGATTTTATGAAGGCGGATCTCTCCGAAGCGGACGTGGTTTTCTGCTATCTTTTCCCGGACGTGATGAAACGGCTGGCAAAAAAACTCCGGGCGGAACTCCGACCCGGAGCCCTGGTCGCATCCTGTAATTTCGAACTTCCCGGATTCGTTCCGGAATCAATCCTTCGTCCGGCCGGCGCACTTCACCGGGACCCCATCTACCTATACCGAATGTCGGCCGCGGAGCCGTCGAAAGGACGGAATTAACCTGGCACGCATTACCCACCCATGGAACCTCTCCCCCAAGGAGGCGGTGGCCCTGCAGAAGGAACTGGCGGACAAGGTCATTCTCGAAAACCATCTGGATGCGGTAAAAACGATCGCCGGAGTGGATGTGGGAATCCAAAAGGGCGCGGCCGAAGCCGCCGTGGTGGTGCTTGCCTTTCCGGACCTGACGGTGATCGATTACGCCGTCGCCTCCGGACCGGTGCCGATGCCCTACATCCCCGGGCTCCTCTCTTTTCGCGAAGGCCCCGCGATTCTAAAGGCCATGGACCGCCTGTCGGCCTCTCCCGATCTTTTGATTTTCGACGGCCAGGGCATTGCCCATCCCCGGCGGCTGGGAATCGCCAGCCACATGGGAGTGCTGCTGGATATGCCGACCATCGGGTGCGCCAAATCGAGGCTGTGCGGCGACCACTCGGAACCGGGCGAGGCAAAGGGAAGCCGGGTCTGGTTGCGCCATCATGGAGAAAAAATCGGAACGGTGCTGCGAACCCGGGATCGGGTCAAGCCGCTATTCGTATCGCCGGGGCATCGGGTCGATTTTGATGCGGCCGTTGATTCGGTTCTGGCCTGCTGCACCCGATACCGTCTGCCGGAGACGACCCGATGGGCCCACAATGTGGCGGCCGGAAAAAGGCCGCTCCTGGAGAAGGCGAAAGGGACGGATATACTTCCAGTATCGACCGGCAGAGAAAATCGATCTGCATGACAGGAGACACATGAAACAGATCAGCGCCTGCACAATGGACTGTCCGGATGCCTGCTCACTGGTGGTCACCCAAACGGACGGGGAAAACATCGTTCTCCGGGGGAACCCGGAGCACCCTTTCACCGCCGGGTTCACCTGTAAAAAGATCCGGCATCATATTCGGCGGCTTCGAAATCCCAATCGCATTCTGAAGCCCATTCGCAAAGACGTCGCCGGCTGGCGGGTGATCTCGTGGAATGAGGCACTGGATTTATGCGCTGAAAAGATTCAGGAATTTCGCTCCGAACCCGAATCGATTCTCCATATTTCCAGCGACGGATCCAAGGGTGTGCTCAAGGAAGGCGTCAAACATTTCTTCGGCCTGCTGGGCGCCTCCCGAACCCGGGGCTCCCTCTGCGATGCCGCCGGATACATGGCCTATATCCACGACTACGGATCCCGAAAACAGAACACCGCCCGGGATCTGCTCAATGCAGGTACCATCATCAACTGGGGGAAAGACCTCTCCCGAAGCTCCATCCATGTGGCCTCACTCGTACGAAAAGCCCGCAAAAACGGCACCCGGGTGATCTCCATTTCCCCCGGCGGGGACGGCAACGGCGACTTTTCGGACCATCTCATCCGGATTCGGCCGGGAACCGACCGGTTTTTGGCCGCGGCGGTGATCCGGCGGTTTATCCAGGCGGATCTCATCCCCCCCGACATTCTCTCCCGAACCCGTCACTGGGATTCTTTTCGAAAGGCGATTCTGGAGCAAACCGAAGACCAACTGGCGCGAACCTGTGAGATCTCCGCGGAAGATATTCAACGCCTCTTCGAAGCCTATCGATCCGAATCCCCCACCGCCGCCATTGTCGGGGGCGGCCTGCAGCGGTACCGGTACGGAGGAGAGAACGTCCGGTACATCAACGCCCTCACCCTGGTGTCCGGAAACCTGGGGCGCTCCGGCGGCGGGAGCTACTTTCACCTTCACTCCATGGGCAATTTCAACCTCGACTGGGCCAAAGCCCCGGCCGGAAAGCCCCGGCGCTTTCTGCTGAAGCCGACCATCGGGCGGGAAATTCTGATGTCAAAAAACCCCAAAATACAAATGGTCTGGATCAACGGCGGCAATATCGTCAACCAGGCCGCCGACTCCAAAGCCATCGCCCGCGCCTTTGAAGAGGTTTCCTTCAAAGTGGTGGTGGACGCCTTCCTGACCGATACGGCCGAATGCGCCGATCTGATCCTGCCGTCGACTCTGATGCTGGAGCAGGAAGACCTCATCGCCTCTTTTCTTCATGATTATATTCAATATGTTCCCGCCGTCCTGGATCCGCCGGGAGAAGCCCGGGATGATTTCAGCATTGTGGCGGAACTCGGAAAACGGCTCGATCCGCCCGTCTTCCTGCCCGACCGCGAAGACTGTTTTCGGATTTCCCTGAAGACGGATCTGCTCGACACCAGCCTGGAGGAACTCCGCTCCAAGGGGTCCGTGCAGGCCGACAAACCGGAAATCGCCTATGCGGATCTTCAATTCGACCACCCGGACGGGATGGCGCGGTTTCCCACCGGCCTTCACGACGAACCCGACCCGCCTGCGGATTACCCGTTGCGGCTGCTGACGCTGGTCCGGCGGGAAACCATTCATTCCCAGATCCTGCCGGAGGACCAGGAGCAACCGCCGGTGGTGCGTGTATCGCCGGCCAGTCCCGCCATGAATTTCCTGAACCCCGCTCAAACGGTGTTTCTGGTCTCGCCCATCGGCCGTCTGCGGGTAAAGTTGGAAACCCTGCCGCAATTCCATCCCGGTGCCGTGCTCTACCGCCGCGGGGATTGGATGAAGCTGGGCGGCGGCGCCAATCAACTGATCGAGGCCGGTTTGACCGATCTGGGCAACGGAGCGGCCTTTTATGACCAGTATGTCCGTCTGGAAAATTCGGAGAGCCCATCGGAACCCGCAGAATAAGGATACATTTTTATCATGCCCGCTATCGACACGATTCCCGATCCGTTTCGAAAATACTGCCGGAAGTGGTCGCAGGAAGTTCATCACCTAAAATCCCCGGATGCCCGGATCGAGTACTTTCAAGGCGTCCTTCCCGACCTGCTGCTGGACCAGTCGGCCTGGTCATCGATGTTGGGCAACATCGCCCAAGGACGGCCATACCCGGATATTCGTGGAGCGGCGATTTTCGAAAACGAGGTACTCCTGTACATGGACGAGGCGCGGCGCTTCTCCATCCGCATCTATTTTTTCGATCCGGGGGAATACACGATGGTCCATGACCACAGCGCCTGGGGGATTTCAGGAACCCCGGCCGGACGCTTAGGGGTGGTCAAATACCGCTTGGAAGAGGAGAACGCCGAAGAAGGAAGGGCCGGGTTGTCCGAAACGAAACGACTCGAGCTGGAGCCCGGCCAGGTAGATGTCACCCATCCCCTGGACCGGGGCATCCACAGTACCGGCAACCCCTTGTCGAATGGGACCATTGTCATGGCCAGCGTCTACGGCAAACCGATGCGGCGATTGTATATTCGGCGATTCGATCCGGATACCCGTCGGGTGACCCGAGTCTATCCCCCGAAACTGAGAAAAAAGCGGGCTGCCAAAGAAGCGCTGGCCCTGTTGTAAAAATCCGTTATTCCACCAAACCCTTGTACCAGACATGCATGCTTTCGATTCCCCCGGCGATATGGGTGTTGTTGATCAAGGTTCCGGCCAGCGTATACCCGCTTCTTGAAAAGACCAGGTTCATTCCCGGCGACACGGCCCGGGCAATCGTATAGGCGGTTCGCATCCCTTCGGCCGTCATATCGGATTCCATTTTCGCCAGCAGATGCGCGGCCAACCCGGCTGAACGGTGATCCGGAAGGGTGGCGAAATCGGTCATCTCCACACTCAGGTTTTCTTCATCCATTTCAGAGGACGACAGGGCCACGATACGGCCGGCGGAGCGAACACTGTAAAACCGCACATGGGTCGCCATGATCTTCTTCAGATACCCGGGATCAGTGATGGGAAAAGGATAACTTCGAAAAACCCGTTGATACACCCGACTGATTTCCGCCCCATCGGTCTGCGCACAGCATGCAAGGGGCAGATCGTTTCTTGGACTCTCACCGCCCCCCGCATCATTTCGAATCAGCTTCAGAACTTTCCAAAACCGCTCCGTTTGGCCCAGCCGCCGCCGGTCCGGATCCAGAAACTTCCCCATGAAGCACCCACCCGTCTGTCCCCGTATCAGACCCGGAATGATGGCCTCTCGAATGTATCCCTGTTCTTCGAAGCATGAAACCATCTCTTCAGGAATCTTGGCCGAAATTTTGGTATATCCCCTCTCCCGTGCCAATTGATCCATACGAAGCAGAAGGCCCGGCATATCCGCATCATCCAATTTGAGCAGATAAATCCGATTGTTCAAGGGCCCGTGCTGAATGGTCGAACAACCCAGCTTTTCGACGGTATCAAACCCCAACATGCAAATCCTTCGGGTGAAAAGATGGAGTGCCGGCGACCGTTTCCGGGAGCCCTGTTTTCGGCCGAACCGGCCTGCCGGGAAGAACCTTGACTTTCCGAATCATATATACTACGAATATTATTGTTTTATTCAACATCCCGGTTGAAGATCTTTTATATTCATAGACCGATGCGCCTTGTCAACCCGGCGCATGATTCCAACACTTTAGCGTTCCCAACGGTACCTCATGCAAGAAAAACCCTGGAAACCCTGGGCCTTGCTGGCTCCGTCACTGAGTGCGGTTTTTTTACTTCTGGTCGTTCCGGTCTGTTTCATCGTTGTCTACAGCTTCTGGCTGCGCGCGCCGAGCGGGGCGGATATACCGGCCTTTCAGTTCGGAAACTATGCAAAGTTCTTCGAAGATTTTTTTTATCCGTCGATTCTGATCCGGACGATTCGGGTCGCCCTGGAAACGGTAATCCTGTGCCTGGTCATGGGGTACATCCCCGCCTATTTTTTTTATCGAAGCGAATCCCGGCACAAATCGATTCTGCTGCTGCTGATCATGCTGCCCTTCTGGATCAGCTTCATCATTCGAACCCTCAGCTGGATCAACATCCTCGGGGATTCCGGCCTGATCAATTACCTGCTCATCGAAATGGGCATCCTGAATGAACCCCTGAGCATGCTCTACAATGAAGGGGCGGTCCTGATGGGCCTGCTTCAATATCTGCTGCCCTTCATGATCCTGAACGTCTACGTCAGCCTGGACGGTATCGACAAAAGCCTGCTGGAGGCGGCCCGCAGTCTGGGATGCACCGAATGGCAGGCCTTCAAGGAGGTGGTCCTTCCCCTGAGCATGCCCGGGGTGAGCGCCGGGTGCCTGCTGGTCTTCGTGCTCACGGCCGGAACCTATCTGCCGCCTATGATCCTGGGAGGGCCGGGCAACGACATGATCGCCAATCTCATCTTCAAACGCATCATCGGCACCCTCGACTGGCCCTTCGGTTCGGCCATCAGCGTCATTCTTTTGATGCTGTTGGGAATCATCGTCTTCACCTATAACCGCTATCTCGGGATTAACCAGATCTTCAAAACCCTGCAATAAGAATAGAAGATATGAAACGGATATCCGGCTGGTCACTGATTCGACTCTACACCATTCTGGTCTATATTTTCATGTTCGCGCCCATTGTTGCGGTCATCATCCTCTCCTTCAATCCGCAGCAGTTCGGGTCCTTCCCCATGAAAGGATTCAGCTTTGAATGGTATGTCAAACTGGCCGGTAATGAGACCATCCTCAGGGCCTTCAAAAACTCCATGGTTCTGGGATCACTGACCGCCATCCTGACGACCGCCATCGGCATCCCGGCGGCCATGGCCTTCGTACGCTATGATTTTCCCGGAAAAAACAGCCTGAACACCCTGCTGTTGGCCCCGATCATGATCCCCGAGGTGGTCCTGGGCGTGGCCCTGCTTCTTTTCATTCGCTGGCTGCAGCAGCCCAAGAGCTTTCTGCTCCTGCTCATCGGCCATGTGGTCATTACACTTCCCTATGTGCTCCTGGTGGTCCAGGCCCGGTTGGTGGGGATCAAACGGGAATATGAAGAAGCGGCCATGTCCCTGGGAGCGAGTCCTTTCCAGACCTTCCGGGAGGTCACCTTTCCGCTGCTCATGCCGGCCATTCTGGCGGGCATGCTGTTTTCATTTACCATCTCCTTCGACGATGTGACCGCCACCCTCTTCTGGGCCACCGCCGCCAACCAGACGGTGCCGGTCAAGATTTTCGGCATGCTTCGCAACTCCATCAGCCCCGAGATCAATGCCTTGGGAACGGTGATGATTCTCCTGACCATCTCCATTCCCCTGCTGGCCGGTTATCTTTCCCGTAAATTTAGCAAAGAGACGTGAGTTGTACCTTGATCCTAAAACCGATGTACTGAAAAAAGGGAGAAAATCATGGCAAAACAATTGCACAAACAGGTAGACACCCTCATCGACCGGTACCTCAGAAAAGAGATCAGCCGCCGGGAATTCGTCAAACAAATCGGTATCGCCGGGGTATCGGCAGGGCTCATCGGCGGACCCTTCGGGGCCATGGCGAAACAGGCCTGGGCCGCAGACAAATCGATCCGATTCGACAGCTGGGGCGGCTCCACCTCCGAAGCCCTTCGCAAACACGCCTTTGAACCCTTCACCAAAGAAACCGGCATCGAGGTGGTGGACGCCGCCTTCACCGGCATGGACGCCTATCTCACCCAGGTCAAGGCCTCCTATCCGCCGGGCGGGGAATTCAACCTGGCCCATCTGAGCGCCGTCTTCGATTATGCCCGGTATGTCGACCTCGGGTTCGGGGTGGTGTTGGATGAGAGCAAAATCCCGAACCTGAAAAACGTCATGACGGCGATGATCAAGCCGCTTCGGGAGATCAGCAACGGCACCCTGTCGGCGGTCCCCTACGATCTGGGCCAGACCGGGATCGCCTACAACACCAAGCATATTTCCAAAGAAAAGGCCGAAAAGCTGGGTGCGGCCCTGCTCTGGGACAAGGACCTCAAGGGCAAACTGGGAAGCTGGGGGGATGATTTCCGTACCAATATCTGGTACGCCGCCCTGTATACCGACCAAAACCCCAATGACATCAAGGATATGGAAAAAGTATGGGACGCCCTTCGGGAACAGAGAGAACTCATGAAAAAATACTGGGCCTCCGGCTCCGAGCTGATGAGCCTTCTGGGAAACGAAGAGATCTATGCCACCGTGGCCTGGTCCGGCCGGGTCGCGGCCCTTCAGGAAGAGGGCCATCCCATCGGCTATCTGGCCCCCGACAACACCTATTCCTGGATGGAATATATCTTCGTGCTGAAGGGAACCGACCTGGAGGTGGCCCAAAAGCTCCTCAACTTCATGCTGGAGCCGGATGCGGCCATTGCGGTGGCCAAGGCTCAGAACTATCCGCCCAGCCTCGATCCGACGAAGGTGAAGATGCCCCCGGAGATTCAGGAGCTGCCGGCGTTCGACCCCACCGGCGAGCTGAAGGGATATCTTTTCGCCGAACCCGCCTACTGGAACAGCCACCAGGTGGAATGGGCCGAAAAATGGGATCGAATCAAGGCCGGAGCATAATCCCGTGACCCAAGAACGCAACCCCCGGCTGGTCCGGTTCAAGGGTATCGCCAAACGGTTCGGAACGGTGACGGCGGTGGAAAAGATGGATCTCGACATCGCCGAGGGAACCCTGGTGACCCTGCTCGGACCTTCCGGGTGCGGCAAGACCACCCTCCTGCGGATGATCGCAGGACTCGAAGACCCCACCGAGGGGGATATCTATATCAAGGGCGAACGGATCAACGACGTCCCTATTCACAAACGAAATCTGGGGATGATCTTTCAGAACTACGCCCTGTTTCCCCACAAGACCATCTTCGACAACGTGGCCTTCGGCCTCAAATACCGGAATGTGAACAAGGCCGAGGTAGAAAAGAAGGTCACCCGGGCACTGGATATGGTCCGTCTTCCGGGGGTGGAAAAACGGATGCCCGCCCAGCTCTCCGGCGGGCAGCAGCAGCGCATCGCCCTGGCCCGGGCCATCGTCATCGAGCCGGACGTGCTGCTCATGGACGAACCGCTCTCGGCCCTGGACGAGAACCTTCGGGAAGAGATGCGCCGGGAGGTGGACAACCTCCAGCAGATGCTGGGGGTGACCACCATCTTCGTCACCCATGATCAGCGGGAGGCCCTTTCCATGTCCGACAAGATCGTGGTGATGAAAGACGGCAAAAAGCTCCAGGAGGGCACTCCGGACGAGGTCTACAACCAACCGAACAACCATTTCGTGGCCGATTTTCTGGGCCACTCCAATTTCGCCGAAGGCGAGATCGTCGGCAAAGAAGCCGGCTTTGTAAAGGTTCGGCTTAAGGACGGCAACATCTTTCGGGTGGAAGACACCGGCCGTTTTTCGGAAGGCGAGCCGGTAGAACTGGTGGTCCGGGCTCAAAAGTTCGACGCCTTTCGCCGGGAAGAATTCACCCCCGATCCTGAAATGAATTATTTTGAAGGCAAAATCCGGGACCGAAGCTATATGGGCGGTGAAGTCAGCTATTTTGTAGAATTGCCGGACAGCACCGAGGTGCATATTATCAGTATGATGCGCACCCGGATTTACGATGTCGGCGACCAAGTTTCGGTTCAGGTCGCTCCCAGACACTGCCACCTGCTTCCCAGAGAGACCTGAGGCACACCGGAAGAATAACATGATGGATGTTTCCCGCATACGAGAAGGATTCAAGCAGCATTATTCCGCCAGAATCACCACGGTGGATTCCCACACCGCCGGGGAAGGCACCCGCCTCATCGTGGGCGGCATCGACCCCATCCCCGGCGAGACGATGAAAGACAAGCTTTTTTATTATCAGGCTCACCTGGACCACATCCGGCTGTTGCTGACCCGGGAGCCCCGAAGCGGCGAAGGGCTGTTGGCGGCCCACCTGACCGAACCGACCTCTGCGGACGGCGATTTCGGGCTGATCTACATGGATGCCCGACGCTACCCCTACCTTTGCGGCCACGCAACTATCGGCGCGGTGACCACCCTGATCGAAACCGGAGCGCTTTCGGCAAAAGAACCCGAAATGATTCTGAAGGTGGATACACCATCCGGCCCCATGTCGGCCCGGGCCCTGATCGTGGGCGGCCGGGTCGAATCGGTGGCCGTTCGGATGGTCCCCTCTTTCGTACTGCGAACGGCTCAGCCGCTGGCGGTGGACGGGTTCGGGCGATTCGACATCGATCTGGTCTATGCCGGAGGGTACTTCGCCATGGTCTCTCTGGATCAGGTGGCACGAATCGGGTTGAGTACCAGCCCCCAGCGCAACCCCCGGCTGATCGAACTGGGGATGGCGGTGATCGAGGC
>JBEPWQ010000086.1:0-12715 GCA_041642315.1 Desulfobacteraceae bacterium
CGCACCCGGACCCGAACCGTGGAGGCCCGGGTAGAAAACGCTTCGGAACTGGTTCCCGGCATGTTTGCACGGGTGGCGGTGGTCGTCGAATCCTCAGAGGGGGGCGTCGTCCTGCCCGACCGGGCCTTGCTGACCCGGTCCGGGGGAGACCCGGCGGCCTTCGTGGTCGTCGATGGCGCGGCCGAGCGCCGAACGGTGAAAACCGGCATCGAGAACGGGACCTGCATCCAGGTGGTCGAGGGCGTTCGGTCCGGCGAGCAGGTGATCGTCGCCGGCCACGAGAAGATTAAAAACGGCGCCCCGATCAAGGCGGAACCTTCGGACGGCGATCCGTGCCCGGCGCCGAAAAGCGGAGTCGTGTCATCATGAGGATCACCCGAACCGCGCTGAAGCGCCCGGTGGCCGTGGCCGTTCTCACCCTGGCGGTAACGGCCGTGGGCCTGTTCAGCCTGAAAAACCTGGCCGTGGACTACCTGCCCCAGATCACCTACCCCATGATCAAGGTACATATCTGGTGGCCCGGGGCCACGCCCGACGAGATCGAAACCAACGTGGCCGAGCCCATCGAGCGGGTGATGGCTACGGTGGACAATCTGGACTACATCGAATCCTCCAGCATCGAGGGCATGTACACCCTGCTGGTCAATTTCCAGTACGGCGTCAACGTCGAGGCGGCCTATCAGGACGTGCTGGCGGCCATGGGCCGGGTGGCCCGCAAGCTGCCCGCCGGGATGGACCCGCCGGTGGTCATCAAGGCCGACCCGTCCCAGCTGCCGGTCATGCAGCTCACCCTCTCCTCGGACCGGCACGACCTGGTCTGGCTGCGGGACTGGGCCGACAACTGGCTCACCGACCGTATCACCGCCGTGCCGGGAACCGCCGGGGTGGAGGTGGTGGGCGGCCTGAAACGGGAAATCCGGGTGTTGCTGGACCCCCAGCGCCTCTCGGCATACGGGGTTTCCCCGGCCCGGGTGGCCCGGCTTTTGACCGACGAGAATCAGGAGATGTTTGCCGGCCGCGTCACCGTGGAGAGCCGCGAGGTCATCGCGCGGACCATGGGCGAATTCGAAAGCCTCACTGAGATCGAAAACCTGGTGGCGGCCCGGGGCCGGAACGGTGAACCGATCTACCTGAAGGATCTGGCCGTGGTCGAGGACGGCCATGAAGAGATGCGCGTCAACACCCGCTTCAACGGTGACCCCAGCGTCAAGCTGAGCGTGATGAAACAGGCCGAGGCCAATACCGTAGCGGTTTCCGATGCGGTTCGGCAGCGGATCGACAATTTGAAATTCGAGATCCCGCCGGGCATTCGACTCGGTGTGGTGGAAAACCAGGGCGATTACGTCATGGCCGCGATCCGGAGCGTGCAAAGCTCGGCGCTTCTGGCTGCCGTTCTGGTCATCCTGGTGGTCTATCTCTTTCTGGGCCGCTGGCGTCAGGTGGCGGTCATGGCGGCAGCCCTGCCGGTCACCCTGCTGGTGAATTTCTTTTTCATGAAAGTCGCCGGCTTTTCCATCAACCTGTTCTCTCTGGGCGGGCTGGTGGTGGCCCTGGGGGTGATTCTCGACAACTCCATCGTGGTGCTGGAGAACATGACCCGGCTCAAGGCCGAAGGCCGGCCCGACTGGGCCGTTCAGGGCGTCGAAGAGGTCGCACCGGCCATTACGGCCGCGACCCTGACGTTTCTGGCCCTGTTTCTGCCCTTTTTGTTCGTGCCGGGCCTTGCGGCCCTGCTGTTCAAGGAGCTGGTGCTGGTGGTGGCGGGTATCGTGACCGTCAGTCTGGCGGTGGCCGTGACCCTGACGCCGGTGCTGACCCACCGTCTGCTGCGCGGCGATCGGTCGGAACGCCCTTCCGCGGCGGCGCGGTTCTTCGATCATCTGATCGGGGTCTTGACCCGCCGATACGAAAAACTCCTGTCGCTGTGCCTCCGATGGCGCAAAACCACCGCCGCCGTCACAGCGCTGCTGTTTGGCCTCGGCCTGCTTCTGGCGGCGGAGACCGGCTCCGAATTCCTGCCCAAGGTGGACGACGGCCGGGTGATGGTGAAAGTCAAGATGCCGTCCGGCACGGCCGTGGGAGAGGTGGACGCCATCCTTGGCCGTCTGGAGGAAGAGCTCCGCGACCTGCCGGAAATCGAGAGCCTATTCGCCCTGGCCGGCGGAAAGGTATGGGGCCTTTACACCTACGAGATCGCCAATGAGGGGGAACTGAACATCCAGCTCGTCCCCAAATCCCGGCGGAACATTTCCACGGAAGCCTTCATCCGCAAAATCAAGCCCATGATCGGGCAGGTATCGGTTCCCGGCGGCAAGGTGCCGGTCATGCAGATGAAGGTCAAGGGCATCCGCAAGGCCGGGGACCAGGAGGTGGAAATCAAAATCCGCGGAACCGAGGTAACGCCCATTTTCGAATTCGCGCAGAAGGCTGCGGCCAGGCTTCAGGAGACACCGGGTCTGGGCAACGTCACGATCTCCATGGACATCAGCAAGCCCGAATACCGGATTTTCGTGGACCGGGCCAGGGCCTCGGCCCTGGGCGTCGGTATAGGCGAAGCCGCCCGGACCCTGCGCGGGCTGGTTCAGGGGGTGGTGGCCACCCAGTTCCGGGACGGCGGAGAGTATTACGACATCCGGGTGCTTGTTCCGGACGTGCGGCTGCGAAGCCGGACGGACCTGGAAAACCTGATCGTCAAAAACGACGGCGGCGCGCCGGTGTATCTGAGGGACATCGCCGAAGTCCGCCGGGCCGTGGGACCGGTGGAGATCGTCCGGGAAAACCAGGCCAAGCAGGTGATCGTCCGGGCCGATTCCGCGGGAATCAGCGTGGGCGAGGCCGTGGCCCGGGCCGAAGCCGCGGCGGCTTCTCTCCAACGGCCGGTTGGGGTTTCCTACGAAATGGGCGGACAGGCCCAGATGATGGCGGAAAACCGGCGGGCCATGGGCATGATCATCGGATTTGCGGCCCTGTTCGCCTACGTGGTGCTGGCCATCCAGTTCGAATCCTTCGTGCTGCCGCTGCTCATCATGATCGGGATCCCCTTCGCGCTGACCGGCTCCTTCGCGGCGCTGTATGTCACCGGTACGCCCCTGGGCGTCACGGTGCTGATCGGCCTGGTGGTGATGATGGGCGGCATCACCTCCCAGGGCGTGGTGCTGCTCTCTCTGGCGGAAACGTATCGGGCCGACGGAACGCCCCCCGAAGAGGCCATCGAAAAGGCGGCGCCCGTCCGGGTCCGGCCGATTCTCATGACCCAGCTCACCACCGTGCTGGGCTTGATCCCCCTGGCCCTCAACCTGGGCGAAGGCGGCGACATGCTCATGCCCATGGCCGTGGCGGTGATCGGCGGGCTGGTCTATTCTCTCGGGCTCACCCTCTTTTTTCTGCCGGCGGCCTACGGACTGGTCTTCGGCGGCCGGCAGCCGTCGGTTGAACTCGAAAAAGCGGTACCCTGCGGAAATATACCCGTGAAGACAACCCCATGATTCAGGAGAAAACATATGGTTCTCAATCTGACGGAACAAGAATTGATGCGGATGAAGGCCGCCGTGCTGGATGCGGACGGCGAGGAAGCCCTTCGCATTCTCAAGAAATTCATCAAACACATCGAACAGCAAAAACAGGCCGGAATGAAATCGCACCTGAACCGGTAAGGCTGGACACCCTTACCGCAAGGAGGATGAAATGAGGAAGAGCAAGACGATTCGCTTCCTGGTTTTTTTATTACTGACGGCATTGCCCGTCCATGCAAACGAATCGAAAACCGATGATTTCGATTTATACCTCAAAAAATTCGACAATCGGGAACGGAGAAATATGAAAATCCGAATTCCCGAATTGATCGAGCTGCACAAGCGGAACCGTGTGCAGATCATCGACATACGAACTGCGGAGGAACATTCCGCTTATCGTCTCGATTCCATCACCCATATCCCGGTCGATGAATTCCCGGACCGACTCGGCGAACTCGACCGAAGCAAAATCATCGTTCCGGTTTGCTCGGTGTATGTCCGGGCCGCCATCATCCGAACCTATCTGACGCTGAAGGGCTTTGATGCCAGATATCTGATGGACGGAATGGCGGGCTTGTCCCGGTACTTGAAGAGGCCCGGGGCTTCGGAGTCCTTCAATGTGGGCCTTTCAAACCGTTGACCGGCGATTCACCCCGCAGACCCGTCCGTCGTTATGTAGGAATGATTCCAAAAGAGGAGGGAGATCGTGGTTAAAAATGAACTGAAACCGCTCTACCGGGCACTCTGGCAGACGCCCGCTTTGGTGGGGCTGGCACTTCTTCTGGCCGTCGGAATCAACCAGTGGCGGCCCGACGGCATACCGCTAGTCGGCGACTGGTCGGCGGATGCCCGCTTTGCCGACGCTTCGGGCCACAGCCTGGTCATTCCCCTGGAAGAGGCCCGGGAACTGTTCGAACGGAATGAAGTCCTGTTCGTGGACGCCCGACCGGAATATCAGTATCAGGAGGGCCATCTTCCGGGGGCGTTGGTTATTCCATGGCAGGAGGTGGACCGATATTTCATGGAGACAGCCGAGCAGCTTGAGGAAGGCAAAACCATCGTCACCTATTGCGACGGGGAAAGCTGCGATTTGAGTCACGATCTGGCCCTGTTTTTGAAGGATATGGGATTTGCGGACGTCCGGGTCCTGGTCAACGGCTGGACCGTATGGAAGCGGGCCGGGCTGCCGACGGAAGGAGGATAAAGAAATTATGAGCAATGAAAACGAAGCGGCCATTCGAACCGGCGGCTACCAGAGCCGCATTCCAGGAATCTCCCGGCCGAAAACCGCGGCCTATCATGCCGCGCGGCTGTTTATGGGCGGCGTGTTTCTCTACGCCAGTTACGACAAAATTCTGAAACCGGCCGCTTTTGCCGAGGCGGTCTACAACTACCAGATCCTTCCCGACGCCGCCGTCAACCTGACGGCCCTGGTTCTGCCCTGGTTGGAGCTGGTGATCGGAGCATGCCTGATCGCCGGCGTCTGGATGCCGGGCGCGACAGTGATCAGCACCGGTCTGATGACGGTTTTCATCGCCTCGCTGATCTACAATCAAATGCGCGGGCTGGACATCCACTGCGGCTGTTTTTCCACCGAAACCACCGAGGGTCCGGTTGGTATATGGACGGTGCTGCGGGATGCGGCGTTTCTGGCCGTATCGGTATACCTGATGCTGCATGTGTTCTGGTTCCGGCGGAAGGTTTCTATATCATCCCGTTCGGAACGCGAATGATGATCAGAATTCTGATCGTCGCATTGCTGCTGATCGGTTTCCACCCCGGCCGGAGTGCGTCACTGCGGCGGTTTGCGCCTGTCATACGGGGTACGGGACCAATGTCTTGTGTCATCCTTCAAACACGCACGGTTCAGCGCACTGCAAAATGGGTGCGTGTCGGCCTCATCCGCGCTTTTTCTGCCGCACCCTTTTGCCGGGGCATCGCCTGCCCCTTTCCTTCGCAACTGCTCCTTTCTCTGGTGAACATTTTCTTCTCTCGATCCGTTTGTCCCTTCGGTCGAACAACGCTTGGAATCGCGCCGTTTAAAAAGCGATGGTGCAAAGCGTCTTCGGAATACCGCTGCGCTTTATGAAATTCTATTAAAAATCTTGACAAAGCAATGATAGGGAGTTACAATCAGTTCGTTATTTGGCTAGATAAGTAATTTGAAAGGTGTAAATGGAAACCCCGCTCCACATCGCGAAAGCCTTGGCCGACGGAAGCCGAATGCGGGTTGTCGCCGCCCTGTTGAGGCACGATCAGCTCTGCGTGTGCCAGATTGTCGAAATGCTTCACTTGGCGACGGCCACCGTATCCCGTCACATGAGCATTCTGCAGAATGCACGCCTGGTGCAAAACCGCAAGGAAGGAAGGTGGGTTTACTACCGCCTTGCCGAGCCGTTCCCCGGGCCGCTCCGCAGATGGCTGCTCGATTCGCTGGCGAATTCGCCGGAAATTGAGGCGGACCAGGCGGTTTTAAAAAAAGTTCTCTCCCGTGACCCTGAGGACCTGTGTCGGCGCCAGAAAGAACGGAAAGAATGCAATGATTAAAATAAGGTTCTTTCAACCAACCGATTCTTTTACTCCCCAAATGCCGGAGGTAAAAAACCAATGAGCACGAATCCTGGAATCAGCTTTTTCGAAAAATATCTTACATTTTGGGTCATCCTCTGCATGGCGGTGGGTATTTTCATAGGGAAATATATGCCGTTCATACCT
Source organism: Desulfobacteraceae bacterium (assembly GCA_041642315.1). GTDB lineage: Bacteria > Desulfobacterota > Desulfobacteria > Desulfobacterales > Desulfococcaceae > JAABSQ01. The sequence continues at coordinate 6,228 of JBEPWQ010000086.1, forward strand.
GAATTTCTGGGGAGATTCGAATATGCAAATGTATCCATCCCCATTGCCGTTCTGATCTGGATCATGATCTATCCCATGATGATGAAGGTGGATTTTCAAAGTGTGAAGGATGTGGGTAAAAATCCGAAAGGTCTGGCTCTGACATGGGTCACCAATTGGCTGATCAAGCCATTCACCATGTATGGCATCGCCGTACTCTTTTTTTATGTGATCTTCAAAGAGATCATCCCGCCGGACATGGCTCAGGCTTACCTGGCCGGAGCCGTTTTGCTCGGCGCCGCCCCATGCACGGCCATGGTCTTTGTGTGGAGTCATCTGACACGAGGAAATCCGGCATATACCGTCGTTCAGGTGGCGACCAATGATTTGATCATCCTGATCGCTTTTACACCGATCGTTGCGTTTCTGCTGGGGGTGAGCGGGGTGACCGTGCCCTGGGCAACACTGCTTTTATCCGTCGTGCTTTTCGTGGTCATTCCCCTTACGGCAGGCGTCTTGACACGGGTGAATGTGATCCGGACAAAAGGAATCGATTATTTCCTTAATTCCTTTATTCCGAAATTCAACAATATCACTATTGCCGGTCTGCTTTTGACGCTGGTTATCATTTTCTCGTTCCAGGGTGATATTATCCTGGAAAATCCATTGCACATTCTGCTGATCGCTGTTCCGTTGACCATTCAGACATTTCTTATTTTTTTCATCGCCTATGCCGGTGCGATGCTATTAAAGCTGCCGTACAATATCGCCGCTCCCGCCGGAATGATCGGCGCATCGAATTTCTTCGAACTCGCCGTGGCGGTGGCGATTTCCCTGTTCGGGGCGACATCTCCGGTTGCTTTGGCCACCATTGTCGGGGTGCTTGTGGAGGTTCCCGTGATGCTGATGCTTGTGAAGATCGCCAATAATACGGCGCACTGGTTTCCGGCGGTAATCGAAGAGAGAAGACCGTCAAGGGAAAAAAAAGAATGGATACGTCCGGACATCGACACGATCTCCGAGGCGCTGTCCGATATCATAACCCGTCTGAATATGCTTCAGAAACAGGTCCATCAGCTGGCTCGCCGCAGCGAAACCGGTAATCCAAAGATGAAACGGGAATATATCGATGAAAATGTTGGAACGGGTGACTGACAGAAGCTTTTCAGGAGGATTTTTTCCATGAAACCGACCGACCCGGAGATTCTGATCCGGAAGATCGTTGATGCGTGTGCCGATTGTGATGACTGCCGGTATTTGATGGATACCAGTTGTTTTTTTCTGCCGGAGCTTTTCCGCCTTCACGACAGGGAAAAGGAGACCGGTGAGCAGATTGCACCGGAAGAACTGAAACATCTGACAGATCTCTGCAATTTCTGTGGGCTTTGCCCCTGTGCCAACATCCGGGCCGACATTATGAAGGCCAAAACCGCCTTCATCGACCGCGACGGCCTCAAACCCGGTGTCCGGGCAATGGAGGATGTGAAACAGGTCGGAAAACTTTGCGGCGTTTATCCGCGACTGACCAATCTCCTGCTTCAGAACCAGTATGTGGGGGGATTTCTGAAAAAGAGTGCAGGCGTTCATCCGGAGCGGAAATTTCCCGTCTTTCCGGAAAAAAGCTTTCCGGCCCGTCTTCAATCGCGTCCGCTTCCTGAAGAATCCCGGAATAAAGGCCAACGGAAAGTCGCCTATTTTGTCGGCTGTACCGGACAGTATCTTTTTCCCGACGTACCCGAAGCCGCCGTTGAAGTGTTCCGTCGCAACGGTATTGAAGTCCATGTTCCGTCGCAGGAGTGTTGCGGAATGCCCCCGCTTCTGGAAGGAGACCGGAAACTGGCATTGAAATTTGCCCGCTTTAATATTGATCATCTGGCCGGTATCGTGGAAGATGGATATGATATTGTCTGTTCCTGCCCGACCTGCGGATACATGCTCAAGAATATTCTGAAAGAAGGGGCTTACTATTCGGACGCTTATCAGGCATCGGTCGGAGCGGACGCGGAATACATGAAAATCCCGGTCGATTCCGGCAGACGGGAAATCGCCGACAGAGAATTCAAGCTGCTCAAACGGTCTACTTACAAAAATATTCTGAAAGATGACGGCTATTTTTCCTCCCTTGATCCGCTCCGGCGGGTTGCGGTGGCGGAGCATACCTATGACCTGGGGGAATATCTGGGCCGGCTTCACAAGGCATCTCAACTGAAAACGGAATTCGGTCCGGTGGATAAGCGTGCGGTATATTATCCTCCCTGCCATCTGCGGGAACAGAATGTGGGAATGCCGTATCCGGACCTCCTTGCTTTGATTCCAGGGCTTGATCTGAGGTCGGTCAGAAGTTCGTTTTTCTGTTGCGGTATTTCCGGCATAATGGGATTCAAAAAGGAATTCCACCAGACATCTCTGCAGATGGGAAACCGGCTGATGGAAAAGATTGGGGAGATGGCACCGGAAATTCTGCTGACCGATTGTCTCAGTTGCCGCATCCAGTTCAACCAGATGACGGATTACCGGGTTATCCACCCCATCGAACTGCTGAAGGACGCGTATGACCGGGCGATGGAACCCAAAGCGACGGAAAAGTAGGCGGTCAAATGGAATTTCATAAACCCGACATCAACCGCATCCTGTTTGCCACGGATTTTTCCGAAAACGCCGACCGCGCCTTCGGGTATGCCGCAAGCCTGGCCGATGCCCACAATGCGGCCGTCACCGTACTGCACGTCCTGGAAGAAATTCCCCCCAAGGCCGAACTGATGATACGCTTGTTCGAGGGGTACGAAAGCAGTGAAGAACTTCAGGAAAAAAGCGAGGCGGAAATTTTTCAGCGGGTCCAAACCTATCTTGAGCGCTATTGCGCATCGTTTAACGAGCGGTTTCCGGCCTGCCGCTTCATGGTGAAAGCGGTGGAAGTGAATCAAGGCGACCCCGTAAAACGCATTCTGCACCATAGCCGCCGCGGGTATGATGTGCTGGTGATGGGCGGAAAGGAATACGGCCTGGTTCAGGACATATGGATGGGCGGCGTCCTTCGGGGCGTGCTCCGGCAGTGCACCATACCGGTTTTTATCGTGCCGCCTGAACCTCGAGACGATGGAAAAGAGGACCTGAAATGAAGAGTGCGTGAACCCTGCGCAACCGTTTCTATCCATCTTCCTTCTATTTCATCTTCGCCGGTCTCTTTGAAATCGGGCGATATCCGACCCATGGCCCTGTCCACCACCCGGCGGACATCGGAAACGCATCAGCGGCCTTTCGGGTTTCTGAAGGCGCAATCGCATCCGCCGTTCTTCTTTTCGGATAAAATTCGATCCATCCTTTCAATCCATTTGTGCGGGCTTGACGGCAATAGAAGGTCATGCCACGATCTCGTTAATCCCTATCATGCTTGAAATTTTTTTCACAAGTTTTTTCACAAGAAGGAACCGTTCATGAAACGCGTTTACATCCGAATACTCGCGATCCTCGTCATCGTCGCCATCGTGGTCGGGCTGGCGATGGCCCTGCGCAAGGCGAAACAACAGACGGCGGCGGCCCCGGTCTGGACGCCCCGCCCCGCGCCCGTGGAAACCGCGGCGGTCGCCGAAGGGGAACTGGCCCGCACGTTCCGATATCTGGCCCGTCTGGAGGCCGCCGCCTCGGCGGAAATCGCCCCCCGGCTCAGAGCCCGCATCGTCGCCCTGGAGGCAAACGAGGGCGACATCATCGCCAAAGGCGATCTGCTGGCCCGACTGGACGACCGCGACATCCGGGCGCGGATCGATGCGGCGCAAGCCGACGTCACGGCCGCGGAAGCCCGGCTGGCCTCGGCCCGGGCCGGCGCGGAGGCGGCCCGGAGCCATCTGGCCTATGCCCGGCAAGAACACGACCGGGACCAAAACCTGTTCGAACAAAACGCCGTCAGCGCGGCGGCCCTGGAAAGGAGCCGGAATCAGCTGGACGAAGCGCTCGCCAAAACCACCCAGGCCGACGAGGCGATCCGGAGCGCCGAAGAGGAAATCAAGGCGCGGAAAGCCCGGCTGGCCGAAGCCCGCGCCGCACTCGCCGACACCGAAATCCGGGCCGATTCTTCCGGCGCCATCCGCAAGCGGTATGCCGAAGTCGGCGACATGGCCATGCCCGGCAAACCCATTTACGCGATGATGGACGTCTCTTCCTACCGGCTCGGATTCGATCTGGTCCAAAAAGATCTGGAATGGGTGCGTCCCGGCCGTCCCGTTCGAATCCAGTGGCCCGTCCCGCCGTCCGAAGACGTGCGGGAGGCCGCCGTGACCCGCATCTTCCCCTCAATGGAATCAAACCAGACCGTGCGGGCGGAAATCGACCTTTTCTGCCGCTGTCCCGAACGGATGAAGGTGGGCAGCCTGATCCCGGTGGAGGTGGTCGCGGCGGAAGGCCGGGGCCTGATCGTCCCCGGAACCGCCCTGGCGCCGACCTCGAAGGGCGGCCATATCGTCTACGCCGTCCGGGACGGCCGCCTGAAGGCGGTGCCGGTTCGAATCGCTCTGCGCCAGGAGGACCGGGTCCTGGTCGAGGGCGAACTGGCGCCGGGCGAGGCCGTGGCCGTGGGCGAATACCTGCAATGGGTTCGGATGCACGACGGCATGGCGGTCTCTTCGTGAAGCCCCATCGCTTCGCCCTCGACAATCCCTGGCTGATGCTGGTCTGCGCCCTGCTGACGGCCGCCATGGGGGCCCGGGCCTTTCTCACCCTGCCGGTGGAGTATTTCCCCGACACCAACCCGCCCCAGGTGTCGGTGGTCACGGTGGAGCCGGGCGCCGCCGCGGCCGACGTGGGCCGGCGCATCACCGAGGTCATCGAAAAAGAAATCGCCAGCGTGTCGGGCCTGAAAAAGTTCTCGTCCGCGTCCCGGGACGAGGTGTCGGCGGTCACCGCCGAATTTCTCTATGAAAAACCCATCGGCGAGGCGGTGGTGGACGTGCAGAACGCCATCTCCCGCATTCGGGCCGACCTGCCCGGCGACATTCTGGAGCCCCGCATCTACCGGATCACCGACGCCACCCGGCCCGTCCTGACCCTGGCCCTTTCCCCCGCGCCCGAAAGCCCCCTGGACCTCGCCCAGGTTCGCCTGCTGGCCGAAAACGACATCAAGGATTTCCTGCTGGGCCTGCCCAACGTGGCGGATGTGGATTCCTTCGGCGGCAACCGTCTCCAGATCGATGTGCGGCTCGACAAGGACCGGCTGCGGGCCAACGACCTGAGCCCCGAAGCCGTCGTCGCGGCCATTCGAAACCAGAACATCACGGCGCCCGCCGGACGGATCGAAACCCCTGACGGGGAGTTCCTGGTCAAAACCCTGGGGGAGTTCAAGACCCTGGACGATCTGGAGAACCTGGTGGTGAGCCAAAAGGGGGACGCCTACATCCGCCTTTCGGATGCAGGCTCCGCGGCGCTGGGCGTTCGAGAACCGCGCAGCCTCTACCGCGGCAACGGCCGGGCCGCCGTCGCGCTCAATGTGCTTCGGGCCGACGGCGGCGACGCAATGGCGGCCATCGCCGACGTCAAGGAGGCCCTGCCCCGGATGCGGGCCATGTGGCCGGCCGTCCATTTCGAGGTCACCGACGACCAGGCCCCGCTTATCGACCGCAATACCACGGGCATGCGCCAGTCCCTGTTCATGGCCATCGGCCTGACCGTGCTGATCATCTTCGTCTTTCTGGCCGACCTCCGGGCCTCCTTCATCGCGCTGATCAGCATCCCTCTTTCCTTTCTGTTCGGCCTGGCGGCCCTGAGGTTCACCGGATACACCCTCAACATCGTCACCCTGTCGGGGCTGATCATCGCCACCGGCATGGTGGTGGACGCCACGGTGGTGGTTCTGGAAAACATCTACCGGCATTTCGGCCTCTCCGGGTCCGGCGACGCCGGGGAGCGGGTGGAAGGGGCGGTGGGCGAAATCCTGACGGCCATTCTCGCCGGAATGCTTACCACCGTGGCCATGCTGGTCCCCATCATGTTCGCCGGCGGATACGTCGAAAAAGTGCTCCGGCAGTTCACCCTCACCCTGTCCCTGGCCCTGGTCGGCTCCCTCCTGTCGGCCGTCTTCATCGTGCCCCTCATCGCCCGAGGCATGATCCGGCCGGATCGGGAGCCCAACCGGGCGGAACGGCTGGTCCGGCCGTTTCACCGGCTGGTGGACGCCCTGGCCGCCTTCTACGTCCGGCTGCTCCACATCGCCCTGAAACGGCGCCTGATCGCCCTGGTCCTGGTCGCGGCCGCCCTGGTCCTCACGGTCCGGATTGTCGTCCCGGTGATCGGCCGGGAGCTGATGCCGCCCATGGACACCGGCATCGCCAAGGTGCGGTTCGAAATGGACCCGGCCACGCCCATCGCGGAGATGGAGCGGCGGCTTTCTGTCGTGGAGGCGGTTATCCGCCGCACGCCGTCGGTTCGCATGATCTCGTCCGTCGTCGGGTCCGAACCGGGAGAGATTTCCTTCGGCGGCGGCGGCCAGACCGCCCAGACGGCCCTGATCACCGTCACTC
>JBEPWQ010000087.1:0-12662 GCA_041642315.1 Desulfobacteraceae bacterium
CACCAGGGTCTTGGGCACCGTGATCCGCAGATCGGGGAAATCCCTGGCCAGCTCGAACCGGTTCCGGTGCAGAAGGATATCCAGAAAGGCCATGCCCCGGGCCTTGCCCCCCAGCGAGCCCCGGCCGATTTTCATGAAATCGGCCACATCCGGGTCGAACTCCTCGGCCGAGAACCGGACCACGATCCCCTTTTGCCGACACCGGCGCAGGGCATTGATGGAGGAGATGATGAAGTGGCGCATATCCGCCGTCGAAGGAAAATCGGAGGCGGCATAGGTGGAGAGTTTGGAGGCGAGGCTGATCTCGGACCGGGCCATGAGCCAGTTGGAAAAGTGGTTCCGTTTGGCATGATACTCGATCGGCTCATCCGGCACGTCCGGCAGAATCTTTTCCAGGGTCCGCAGGTTGGATGCCCGGCCCACCTCGGTCTGGTCGGAGAGGTGAAAGACGAAATCCCCGAATCCGAGATATTCGAGAAAGAAGGCCTCGAGCTGGGCATGCAGCTCCGGACTGTTCTTGTCGATGAAGACCGCCTTCAGGGCATCTGCTTTGGACCGGTTTGACGGGTCGGTGCTGAGGAGCAGGAGCGGCAGGTAGGGAACTTCTTCCTTGAATTTAGAGAGCAGTTGCAGCCCGGCGTCTTCGGTCATGACGCAGTCTTTGGGAAACCGGGTGTCGGAGAGGACCCCGAAGACATAGGGCTTGTATTCTTTAAACAGATTCAGGGCCGCCTCGTAGTTTTCGGCCACCAGAATCTTGGGCCGGGCCCGCATTTTGAGGAGCCGGTGCTCTTCATTCAAGGTGTCCTCCACCACCGACCGGGTCTGCTTGACCACCACCTTATAGATCAGAGGCAGCAAAAAGGAGCGGTACAGCGGAGAGTCCTCCACCAGAATCAGCACCCGGACCATCGCCTTTTGCGTATCGGGGGCCGCATTGAGCCGGTCTTCCACGCTCTTGATCAGGGCCAGCAGGAGGTCCGAATCCCCGGACCAGATGAAGATATTGTCGAGCTGGGGGCAGGCCTCGTTTTCGGTTTCGATGTCGGCGGGGCTGTGGGCCAGGAGGATGACCGGCAGATCCGGTTTGATCGATTTGATGCGGGCGACCAGAGCGAAGGTGTCCATGTCTTCCAGGCGGGGCATGGTGATGACCAGGTCGAAGTGCTGCCAGTTGAGCAGCTCCAGGGCCTCCCGTCCGGTCGTGGCCTGGGTCAGCCGGGGCGGGCGGCTCAGGTTGAGCCCCCGGTATTCATTGATGATCTTGGAGGTGAGGCTGCCGTCCTCCTCCATGATGAAGGCGTCATAGGGGGTGGAGACCAGGAGGATTTCCCCGATCTTTTTGGCCATCAGTTCATGAAAGACCTTGATCGGGGCTTCCAGATCCTCTTCTCTGAACAGGGTGACCAGGTCATGGGGTGCGGGTTCCATCGCCGTCGTCTCCCGGTGGGGTTCAGGGGAATGCGGATCAGGCGTACTCGGTTTGATAGATCCGCTGGGCATCGGCAAGGGCCTCGGGGTCGTCCACGCCGAGGGTTTCGGTCTCTTCGGCCGCAACGGCATAGCCCACCGAGAGGCCGTCGGCGGTCATGAATTCGACCAGATCGGTGATGAAGTATTCCTGAATCGGGACCATGTGTCCGTTCCGTTCCTTGTGCACGGTCTGGGGCCGTGATTCAAGGATCGAGAGGTATTGGAGAAGGGTTTCCCGGCGGGCCGCATAGATCCCGGCATTGCAGAGGGTGAGGGCGGCCTGCCGTTCGGCCGAATAATCCCGCCAGTATTTCCATTCGGTGATCCGGTCTACCCGGTCGCCGTCCACCTCCAGGACCCCGTACCTTTTCTGGTCCGCGGGCCGAAATCCCAGGGCCGCCAGGGGGTGGTCCGCCAGCTTTTGAATCAGGCGCTGAAAGGTCGCGGTCCGCACAAAGGGAACATCCCCCATGGTGATCAGGACTTGGTCGCAGTCGGTCTCCTTCAGAAAACCCCGGGCCGTCAGTAGGGCGCCGCCGGTGCCGTTGAGTTCCGGCTGGCGGCAGTAGCGCACCCCGAGCCCCTGGGTGGCGTCCATGACCGCTTCTTCACAGAAATGGACGATCAGGGCTTTTGGGCCCTGTGGCAAGGTGTCGAGAATGTGGACCAGGATGGGGCGGCTTCCTTCAAACGGGGAGGGCCCCGGGATCAGCGGGAGCAGGGTTTTGTTGCCGTCATATCCTTTCATGCGGCTGCCGCGGCCGGCGGCCATGATGATGGATGCGATGGGGGTGTCGGTCATATCGGTTCCTCCGAGACGGTTGTGGCTTCGGGTTCAGATGGAAAGGCCGGCAGGGCCGCCGCTTTGGGGCGGCGCCTTTTTACAGGCATCGATTCGCCGCCTTGATATTGATCATGAGCGCGGTAATGGCCGACGGGGTCATGCCGTCGATTCGGGAGGCCTGGCCCAGGGACGCGGGCCGAATCGTCGAGAGCTTCTCCCGCAGTTCATTGGAGAGCCCGTGGACCGAGACATAGTCGAAGCTGCCGGGAATGCGGGTGTTCTCCAGGTTCTTGAACCGTTCGATCTCCCGCAGCTGCCGCTGAATATAGCCTTCGTACTTGATTTCGATCTCCACCTGCCGGGCGATTCTGGGGGAGACCGGGGTCTCGGGCGGTGCCAGCCGCTCCACCGCGTCATAGCTGAGCTGGGCCCGCTTGAGAAGCTGGTCGAGGTGGATGCCGTTGTCGATGGCCGGGGAGGAGCATTCGGTCAGGTAGGCGTTGATCTCCTCCATCGGTTTGATCACAACCCCCCGAATCCGGTCGATTTCGGCGGTGATCGCCTGCTTTCGCTCCCGCACCTCTTGTACCGCACCGGCATCGATCAGCCCCAGGCCGTGTCCGATTTCCATCAGCCGCAGGTCGGCGTTGTCCTCCCGAAGCATGAGCCGGTACTCGGCCCGGGAGGTGAACATCCGGTACGGCTCCCGGGTGCCCTTGGTGACCAGATCGTCGATCATCACCCCCATGTAGGCCTGAGACCGGTCGAGAATGAACGGGGGGCGGTCCTGGACCCGGCAGGCGGCGTTGATCCCGGCCCACATCCCCTGGGCCGCGGCCTCTTCATAGCCGGAGGTGCCGTTGATCTGTCCGGCCAGGTACAGCCCTCGTATCTTTTTGGTCTCCAGGGTGGGCTTGAGCTGGACCGGGTTGACATAATCGTATTCGATGGCATAGGCGGGCCGCATGATCTCGGCCTCTTCCAGCCCCGCCACGGCCCGAACCAGCTGAATCTGAATCTCCAGCGGCAGGCTGTTGCCCAGACCGCTGGCATAGATCTCGTCTGTGTCGAGCCCTTCGGGCTCCAGAATCACATGGTGGCGTTCCCGGTCCGGGAATTTGACCACCTTGTCTTCAAAAGAGGGGCAATACCGGGCCGAGACCCCTTTGACCACCCCGCCGTAGAGGGCCGAATGCCGAAGATTGTCCCGAATGATCCGGTGGCACCGGTCATTGGTGTGGCCCATGAAGCTGGAGACCTGGGGCAGGGGAATCTCCCGGGTGAAGAACGAAAACGGGGTGATGGGCGCGGCCATCGGATCCTGGGCCTCAAACCGGGTAAAATCGATGGAGGTCCGGTGGAGCCGGGGCGGGGTGCCGGTCTTCATTCGGCCCAGTTCAAATCCCAGTTCCCTCAGGTGGGCCGGTAGATCATACGCCGCGAACTCTCCGGCCCGACCCGCCTGAATCGCCCGATGGCCGATGTGCACGAGGCCCGAAAGAAATGTGCCGGTGGCCAGCACCACGGTCGTGGTCCGGTAGCCGAATCCGGTCTGGTCTTCCACCCCGATGATGCGGCCGTCTTCTACCATCAGCCGGACTACCAGGCCCTGCTTGAGGTCGAGTCCGGTTTGGCGCTCCACCGCCGCCTTCATGGCGACGTGGTACCGGGACTTGTCGTTTTGGGTGCGGGAGGAGTGGACCGCCGGCCCTTTTTTGGTGTTGAGCACCTTGAAGCTGATGGCGGTGCGGTCGGTGACCCGGGCCATTTCCCCGCCCAGGGCGTCGATCTCCTTGACCAGCTGGCCCTTGGCCATACCGCCGATGGAGGGGCTGCAGGGCATGGCCGCCACCTTGTCGAGGTCGATGGCCAACAGCAGCACCGAGCACCCCATGCGGGCCGCGGCCAGCGCCGCTTCGCATCCGGCGTGGCCGGCGCCCACTACGATGAGGTCGTATGTTTTGGCGTAGGAACTCATGAACGCAATATAACCCATCTTCAAACAATAAAAAAGGGGGCGCTCCCTGAAAGAGAGCGCCCCCGATGGTATCCTATATCAGGTCGGTGAGGGTCGGTTTATTGACCTTCCGCCGCCTTGTGGGTCTTGATGGCGACCTTCTCGGTCAGACCGGAGTAGTACTCCCGAAGGATGTCGAGGACTTCGTCGCGGCCGAAGTGATCCGGAATCTCGGTGCCTTCGGAGAGACCCTTGCGGAGCATGGTGCCGGACAGCAGCACCCGGTCGTCCTTGCCGTGGGGGCAGGTTCTCAGGGAGGCCATGCCGTCGCACTTGCGGCAGTAGAAGGTCCAGTCGATCTTGAGCGGCTCGCAGATCAGGGCCTTGCCCGGATGTTCCGGACGCGGAATCTCGTCGAAGATGGTCTGGGCTTCGAACATGCCGTAGAAGTCGCCCACTCCGGCGTGGTCGCGGCCGATGATCATCTTGGAGCACCCGTAGTTCTGGCGGAAGGTGGCGTGCAGGAGCCCCTCACGCGGACCGGCGTAGCGCATATCCAGCGGATACCCGCCCTGGACGACCTTGTCTTCCACGAAGTAATTCTTGACCAGCACGTCGATACAGCGGACCCGGACGGAAGCCGGAATGTCGCCGGGCTTCAGGTTGCCGACCAGGGAGTGGATGAAGATGCCGTCGCAGACTTCCACCGCGATCTTGGCCAGATATTCATGGGACCGGTGCATCGGGTTTCTCAGCTGAAGGGCGGCCACATCGGACCAGTCGCGGTCTTCGAAGATCTTGCGGGATTCGGAGGGACGCTGATAGATGCCGGCGTACCGGGTGGGGTAATCGCCCTCGGAAAGAACCCTGACCGGGCCGGCCAAGTTGTATTTGCCCTGTTTCATGACCATCTGAACTCCGGGATGATCTTCCAGGGCCACCTTCATGAAATCGCCCTGGGAGTCTTCGCCCTGGCCTTTGTAGACCATTTCGCTTTCCCACTTCTTGTTCTCTTCGGTCATCTCGAATTTTTCGGTGATCTTCATGGTGGCGTAGATTTCACCATCATTGGCCAGGGCGATTTCGTCGCCCTGCTTCACATCCTCGTCATCGGTGTCGAGGGTCACCGGCACCGGCCAGAAGGTGCCGTCGGCCAGCAGGTATTTTGAGCAGACGCTCTCCCAGTCCGCCTTGGTCATGAAGCCGTCCAGCGGGCTGAAGCCGCCGATCCCCATCATGATCAGGTCGCCCTTGACTCGGGGAGAAATTTCGATCTTTTTGAGTCCTTCGGCCTTCTTCTGTTCTTGTTTCAGTTCATCGCCTTCCAGCAGACAGCAGACCAGCCCTTTTCCGCCATGTGGGGGTACAAGCGCCATTTCACTTCTCCTTTCAATCGGTTTCAATAAGTTGTGTGTTTTTACTCTATACGGTGTCGGCTATTCGCCACGACATGCGTCCGCTGATTTCTCTTTCTAAAATAAGAGGACACTTTTATTCGAATAAGAGAGGTTTGTCAAGGATAAAGGAAGTTTTAAAAGCCTGGTCCCTCAAAAAGAAGGACTTGGAATTGAATAGGGATCATGATATAAAAACCAGAATATTCACCCTTTCAAAATCCTGTCCATTTCGAGCGGCCCCGGCCGTTTGAATCAATTCCTTCGGGAACATATACTGCCATGCCGCGCTGTGAAGGAGGCATCATGAGCGTCAGATTGATTGAACCCACCCCATCGGCATATGAATACCCGCTGCTGATCAAAAGCCTGTTGAAAACACCCCGGGTCTATTCCCCGGACCGGGAGATTATTTTTCAGGATAAGAGCCGATATGACTATCGGACCCTGTACCGCCGTATCAGCCGGCTGGCCCATGTCCTGGAAAAGGCCGGAGTTCGGCAGGGGGACACGGTGGCGGTCATGGAATACGACAGCCACCGGTATCTCGAAGCGTTTTTTGCGATTCCGATGCTGGGAAGCGTGATTCATACCGTCAATATTCGGCGCTCCTCCGACAGCCTGGTCTACACCCTGAATCATGCCGGAAGCGCCGTGATCATCGCCAATGCCGAGTTCCTGGACAACCTGAATTCGATCCAGGGCCGGCTGAAGCACCTGAAAAAGATCATCCTCCTCGATGATGCGGAAAATTCCGCAGAGATCTCGCTGGAGGTGGTGGGCGAGTATGAGGCTCTGCTGGCGGAAAGTCCGGACGACTACCGGTTCGAGGACTTCTCCGAAGACGCCGTAGCCGCCACTTTTTATTCGGTGGGGGCCGGCGGGACGCCCAAGGGGGTCTGCTTCAGCCACCGGCAGCTGGTGATGCATACCTACAGCATTCTGGCATGCCTGTGCGCCTATCGGTTTCAGCCCATGGTCGATTCCGGGGATGTCTATATGCCCCTGACCCCCATGTTCCACGTCAATGCCTGGGGTCTGGTTCATCTCTTCACCCATCTCGGGGCCAAACAGGTCTACCCGGGCCGGAGTGATCCGGAATCGATTCTGGACCTGGTCCAGGCGGAAGGGGTCACCTTTTCCCATTGCGACCCGTCTCTCATTCACACCCTGATCCACTGCCCCCGAATCAAGGAGGTCGACCTCTCGGGCTGGAAGGTGATCGTGGGTGGCGCTCCGCTGTCTCAGGATCTGTGCAGATCGGCCCTGGAGCTGGGGATCAACCTCTGTTCGGTCTACGGCATGGCCGAGACCGGGCCCATGCTGACCGCGGCGGCCCTGAAACCCCATATGGCCGCCTGGTCCGTCGACCGGCAGGCGGATGTGCGAACCCGCACCGGGCTGCCGGCCCCCCTGGTCCATCTCGAGGTGGTGGACGTGACGGGCAATCCGCTGCCCCATGACGGCAAGAGCATCGGCGAGGTGGTGGTCCGGGCCCCCTGGCTGGCCCAGGGATACGTCGACAACCCGGAAGAGAGCGAAAAGCTGTGGCGGGGCGGATGGCTCCATACCGGCGATATCGGGTTCATAGACGAAGAGGAATACCTGCGGCTCACCGACCGGACCGAGGATGCCATCAAGACCGGCGGGGAATGGATTCCCAGCATGGAGCTAGAGGACATCATCTGCGAACATGAAGCCGTGAGCGAGGCGGCGGTGACCCGGGTACCGGATGAAAAATACGGGGAAAAGCCGCTGGCCCTGGTGGTCCTCAAACCGGGATTCGAGGGCAAGGTCGACGAGGAGACGATTCGAGGGTTTTGTCGGGAATACGTCCGAAAAGGGGCCCTGCCCAAGCACGGGGTGCCGGAACGGATCGCCATCGTGGACGCCATCCCCCGGACCAGCGTGGGCAAACTCAGCCGGCGCCAGCTGCGTCAGCAGAACAAGCCGTTTGACCTGAACCGGGAGCCCGGGTCGTCTGATTAGAGAAAACGATCTCCGTGAACAGATTCCGGAAGAGGATAAGAATGAGCCGGTTGCAGGTAAACCGATATTCAAGGATGCCTAAAAATCCTTTGGGCAGGTTCGCCTTTAAAATCAGCGCAGAAAGGGAGGAGATATTATCATGACGGAGAAGACCTATGGACCCGGAGAGAACTACGATTATCCCTTGATCATCAAAAAGCTCCTGAACACGCCGCTGGTCTACGCACCCGAACAGGAGATCGTCTACCGGGACAAGATGCGCTATACCTACCGGGATCTGAACCGGCGCATCCACCGGCTGGCGAACGGCCTGGCCGCAAAGGGAATCGGCCACGGCGACGTGGTGGCGGTGTTCGATTACGACTCCCACCGATATTTGGAGGCCTATTTCGCGGTGCCCATGATGGGGGCGGTGCTCCAGATGGTGAACTGGCGGCTGTCGGCCGACCAGATCCTGTACACCCTCAACCACGCCGAAGCCGCTCTCATTCTGATCAACTCCGATTTTCTGCCGATCCTGGAGGGGCTTCAGCCCAAGCTGGAGACGGTGAAGACGGTGGTGGTCATCTCTGAAGACGGCCCCCCGCCCTCGACCGCCGCCGGCTTCGACGACACCTATGAGCAGATGCTGACCTCCGCCGGAGAGGACTACGCCTTTCCCGACCTGGATGAGAACACCAAGGCCACCACTTTTTATACCACCGGCACCACCGGTGATCCCAAGGGGGTCCATTTCAGCCATCGTCAGCTGGTGCTTCATACCTTGTCGGCCACCGTCGCCATCGGGGCCTATGAAAACATCGGCCGGTTCCGGTCCGATGATGTCTACATGCCCTTGACCCCCATGTTTCATGTCCATGCCTGGGGCATTCCCTACATCGCCACCCTCCTCGGGGTGAAGCAGGTTTACCCCGGCAAGTACGAACCGGAGATGCTCCTGAAGTTGATCGTGGGTGAGCAGGTGACCTTTTCTCACTGCGTGCCGACCATCCTTCAGATGATCACCGGCAGTCCGGCGGTGCGGCAGTTCGACCTCTCCCATTGGAAGGTGATCATCGGCGGGTCCAAATTGCCCCGGGGACTGGCCGGTGCCGCCTATGACATGGGCATCACCGTCTATACCGGCTACGGCATGTCCGAGACCTGCCCGGTCATCAGCCTCTCGGTGCCGACCCCTGATATGGGAGATCTTGCACCGGAATCACTTCTGGACATCGTGGTCAAGACCGGCCTGCCCATTCCGCTGGTGGAATTCGAAGTGGTGGACGCCGACGACAACCCGCTGCCGCATGACGGGGCCACCACCGGGGAGGTGGTCTTTCGGGCCCCCTGGCTGACCCAAGACTATTTCAAGGCCCCCGATCGGACCCGGGAACTCTGGCGAAACGGTTGGCTTCACAGCGGCGACGTGGGCCATATCGATGAAAAGGGATATCTCCAGATCACCGACCGAATCAAGGATGTAATCAAGAGCGGCGGCGAATGGGTCTCTTCCCTGGATCTGGAAAACCTGATGAGTCAGCACGAAGCGGTGGCGGAGTCGGCGGCCATCGGGGTGCCCGACCCAAAATGGGGGGAGCGGCCCATGATGATCGTGGTCCTCAAGCCGGAGGCGAAAGGGAAGGTGACCGCAGCGGATCTGAACGCCTATATGCGCCAGCAGGTGGACGCCGGCAGGCTTCCCAAATATGGCCTCCCCGACCGGTATGAGGTGGTGGACGCCATTCCCAAGACCAGTGTGGGCAAGCTGGACAAGAAGGTGATGCGGAAGGCATACGCCTGATGGTTAAGAGGAGTTCGTTTCGGCGGAGGGGCGGTGATTCCTGGTCGGCGCAAATCGAAACCAGAGGTTCAGCAGATGAACCGCCAGGATCGCCATCACCAGCCGCGGCACCCAGAGCCAGAAGGCGTGAATGCCCAGCGGCAGAAACAGCGCCGGGTCCTCGATGACGGCATGGTTGATGCCGATGGAGAGGTGGAGTTTGGTCAACTCCTCTCCGGCCAGACCGATCTCCTTGGCTTCCTCCACGATCACCGCGGCCCCGTATGCGATTCCGAAGAGTCCGGCGGTCAGCCAGAGCATCCCCACCCGCCGGTCGAGCCCCATCAGCCGCAGCAGGGGATGCGCGCCGAAAAGGATATGGCCGATGACATGGAAGCGTTTCATGATCTCCATCAGGATCATCAGGCAGATAATGATCACGAAGATCTTCAGACACATGTAGGCGGTCTTCACCGCCCATGCTTTCAGCAGGACCGGGAAGGCCGCAGAGGGGCCGGGGCCTGCGGAGGCCTGAACCGCTTCAGCCGTGGCCGGGGGTAGAATCCGGGCCAGAATGAAGACGGTGAGGCAGGAGGCGGCCAGCCGAAAGGCTGCGGCGGCAAAAGGATTGACGCCGGATTTGCCCTGCACCGTGCTCTCTACGATGAGGTTGTGGGAAATCAATAGGAATACCGCCACCAGTGTCATCTGCTCGGGGGTCAACGGCAGAACCATCATCGCTGCCACGCTGCCGTAAATACCGGTGAAAATTCCGACAAGCAGCGGAAGGGCGGCCATGGGCGGCAGCCCCAGAACGGACATGATCGGCTCCAGAAGAAAATCGAGGCGGCCGATCCAGCCGCTGAAGTCCAGCAGCAGGGTCAGAAAAGAGATGGGAATCAGTATTTTGAGCATCCAGCCATATCCTGCGATTCCTTTTTTGAAACCGGTGGATACGGCGGCGCCGAGTGCATGGCGAAATTCGTTCAATGGGCAGCCTCGTCGGTGTTTTCTATGAATCAATGGAGCCAAGATAACCGATGTTGAACCGGATTTCAATCATCATTCCGGTATTCCGTGAAGCTGCAACCATCCATCAGACCCTTTCCCAGCCGGCACTGGCCGCCGAGAGGGATGCGTCGGAGGTGATTGTGGTGGATGGTGATCCCCGGGGTGAAACGATTCGGGCGATACGGCGGAACGGGGTAATTCCGTTGGTTTCCCGAAAAGGGCGGGGGATACAGATGAATACCGGGGCATTGCATGCCGCCGGAGAGATTCTGCTGTTTCTTCATGCCGATACCCGTCTGCCTGTAGACGGGTTGCGTCAAATCCGGACCGCCCTGACCGATCCGAAGGTGGTGGGCGGGGCGTTTGACCTGGAGATCGATTCGAAGCGGCCGATTTTTCGGCTGATTGAACGAACGGCCTCGATTCGGTCGCGACTGACCCGGATCCCCTATGGAGACCAGGCGGTTTTTATCAGAAGCGCCTTTTTTCGGGAGATCGGCGGGTATCGGAATATCCCGATCATGGAGGATGTGGATCTGATGCGGCGGATCAAACCCACCGGCAAATCAATCGCCTTTCTTGCCGCCCGTGTCGGAACCTCCCCCCGGCGGTGGGAAAAGGAAGGGGTCTTCCAGGGAACCCTTCGGAACTGGTTTCTCCTTCTCCTGTTTCTGGCGGGTGTTTCGCCGGATCGGCTGGCGCGGTTTTATCGGTGATGGCGCCGGGATCACTTGTTGAACATCATATAAAATCCGAGGGCCTTGTCATAGACGTTCTGAGGATCAATGGTATAAAACTCCGCACCGATTTTGGCTCCGGAGACGGTTCGGATGATCACTTCCTTTCGAATTTCAGTGCGCTGTGTATCATTCAGTCGAAATTGCACCATCATTCGCGTCCCGACCTCAAAGTCCATCGGGGACCAGGATATAAAATTGATACCTGTTCGGGAAATATCTTTTATGGTGATAGACCCCTCAATTTTGCCGGACTTGATGACATACATGCCGCTCAGGTTTACCTGTTTTCGATAATGCATTCTCCGTTCCAGCAGCGCAACAAAGCGATGACCGCAGGAGCATCGAATGCGGGCCCGCACCGCTTTTTGCAGGTGTTGATATTGACGGACATCGGCGGTCTTGGCGGTTTTGCATTTCGGACAGGTAAATACGGCGAAACCTTCTTCGTTGGCGAATGCCTTAATTTCTTCCATAGGCAACAGAGACTTTCGTGCAGTTGGGGGAAGCCTGGCTTTCCGATTCCATTGCCCTTCATTATATTCATTTTGAATGCAAAAGCAAATCCGAACTGACGATTCAGGGATCCGCACAAAAGCGGTTGCTATAGAGAATAATCTCCAACTTGACCGGATCAATAATATCCGGTAAATTGGCTAATTTTAAACCCTCCGGCCTTTCGTTGAATCAGTCAACAAAACCCGAAAGTGATACAAGGAAGTTCCGTGCAGGTGGTCGATCTGAATTCCACGCCCGCCGGATCAGGAGGGCCGCAGCGGATGATCCGCGGGATTTTAGAGAAAGGATGTATTATGAGTGAGTATGTGACACTGAAATGGGGAGGTAAAACGTTTGAATTGCCGGTGATCGAGGGAACGGAAGGCGAAAAGGCGATCGACATTTCCAATCTTCGGCAGACCACCGGCCTGGTGACGATGGATCCCGGCTTTGCCAACACCGGGAGCTGTGAAAGCGCCATCACATTTATGGACGGGGAACAAGGAATTCTGCGCTACCGCGGGTATCCCATCGAGCAGCTGGCCGAACACTCCACTTTCCGGGAGGTGGCTTATCTTTTGATCCACGGCGATTTGCCAACTCAGAAAGAGATTACCCGATTTTCAGTGCTGCTCAACGACCATTCCCTGGTGCATGAAGACATGCGCACTTTTTTCGAGAGCTTCCCCCGGCAGTCTCATCCCATGGGGATTCTTTCTTCCATGGTCAACGCCCTCAAAAGCTTCTATCCCTATCTGGAAGGTGGCCAGGAGGAGACGGAGATTACGGTAACCCGACTCATCTCCAAGGTGCGCACACTGGCGGCCATGTCCTACAAAATCTCCCGGGGGCATCTGGTGGTCTATCCCCGTCCGGACCTTTCCTATTGTGAGAATTTTTTGAATATGATGTTCAATTCCCCGGTGAGGCCCTATGAACTGGACCCGGATATCGTCCAGGCCCTGAGCGTGTTTTTGATCCTTCATGCGGATCATGAACAGAACTGCTCCACCTCGGCGGTTCGGGTCGTGGGCAGCGGGCGGGTCAACCTGTATGC
>JBEPWQ010000088.1:0-12661 GCA_041642315.1 Desulfobacteraceae bacterium
TTCTGGATCAGTGGGAAAGCTTTTCGGAAACCCTGGGGATTCGGCCGGATTTGATCGGGTTTTATGAATTCTGCTTTCGGAATGTACGGCTGGAGGGCGGTGCCGACGGCCGGGGAATCTGCGATCTATTCCGGCGGATCGGTGCGCCGATTTTGTCGGATGTGGATGCGGCCTTTTCGGTGTTTCGGCGGACGGCCCGGGATCGGGTCTGTGAAAAGGCCCTCGATGAGAATGTTCGGCCGATGCTGAAGAACCCGCAAAGCCGTCCGGCCCTGGCCTACTGCCTGGCATGGCTTCAGGTGGCGGGCGGGAATTCGGTGCTGCCGCCCTGGGTGCGGCACCGGTTTCCGGCGGTGGCGCCGGTGCTTCAAACGCTGCGGGACATCCCCTGCGGGTCCGGCGACTGTGCCTGGTGTTCGGAAATGCACAACCCCCGGCGGCAGCTGCAGCGCCATTTCGGTTTCGATGACTTTCGAATCCTGCCTACCGGCGAAACCCTCCAGGAGCAGATCGTTCTCGAGGGCATGTCCGATCGCCCCCTGCTGGGGATTCTGCCCACCGGTTTCGGCAAATCGATCTGTTTTCAACTGCCGGCCCTGGTCCGGTATCATCGGCGCGGATCCCTGACGGTGGTCTTTTCACCCCTGCAATCCCTGATGAAGGACCAGGTGGACAACCTCAAACGGTCCACCGGAACCCCGGCGGCCGGTGCGATTTACGGCCTTCTGACCGGACCCGAGCGGGGCGCGGTTCTGGAAGGGGTTCGAATGGGGGATATCGGCATTCTGTATATATCACCGGAGCAGCTTCGGAACCGATCGGTGCGCGAAGCCCTCCGGCTTCGGGAGATCGGCTGCTGGGTCTTCGACGAAGCCCACTGCCTGTCCAAATGGGGGCATGATTTTCGATCCGATTACCTCTATGCGGCCCGATTCATTCAGGAGTTTGCCGCATTCCAGGGAACGGAAGTTCCGCCGGTGGCCTGCTTTACGGCCACCGCCAAACGGGACGTGGTGACCGAGATCGTCGCCCACTTCCGGGAATGGCTGAATCAGCCGCTGTCGGTTTTGCAGGCGGGCACCGAACGGACCAACCTTCATTTTGAGGTGCAGACGGTGACGGAGCCGGAAAAGTTCGGCCGGGTCGCCGATCTGCTTTCCGAGCGGCTGGAGGAACCGCCCGCGGGCAGCGCGGTGGTTTATTGCGCCACCCGAAAGCACACCGAGCTGATGGCCGATTTTCTGGTGCAGAAAAACTGGTCCGCCGAGGCCTTTCACGGCAACATGACCCCGCCGGAAAAGCGGCGCGTTCAAGAAGGATTCATCGCCGGCGCGTATCCGGTGATCTGCGCCACCAACGCCTTCGGCATGGGCATCGACAAGCCCGACGTGCGGCTGGTGATCCATGCCGACATCCCCGGGTCCCTGGAAAACTACCTTCAGGAGGCGGGCCGGGCCGGTCGGGACCGGCAGGAGGCCGACTGCGTGCTCCTTTATCATGAAACGGACATTGAAACCCAATTCCGGCTGGGAGCGCTTTCGGAACTGCGGCAAAGAGATATTGTTGAGATTCTGCGCGCCCTTCGCCGAGCCAAACGCAATGAAAAAGGGGAGGTGATCATCACCACCGGGGAACTGCTTCGGGATGAAGATACCCGGACCTCTTTCGAGGGCGAAGAGTACGGCGCCGATACCAAAGTGAAGACGGCGGTGGCCTGGCTGGAGCGCTCCGGTCATCTGGAGCGGAACGAAAACCAGACCTATGTGTTTCAGGGAAAACCCCGGTTCAGGTCGATGGCGGAAGCCGCGGAGAAGATGGATCGGCTCGACCTGTCGCCGACCGGCCGCCGAATCTGGATGACGATTCTGGGGCGGCTGATCGACGCCGACCCCGACGCGGGGCTTACCACCGATCAGTTGGCGGAATCCCTGGGCCGCATCGAGGGGGTGGACCAGGCGGCCTTCGCCGACAGCCGGGGAGTGATTCGGGTGCTGCACCAGATGGCCGAAGCCGGACTGGTGGAAAGCGGCATCCAGATGACCGCCTATGTTCGTCCCAAGGGCCGGAACAACGCCAAAAAGCTTCTGGACCGCATCTGCAATCTCGACCGGGCCCTGCTCGACATCCTTCGGGAGGAACATCCCATGGAAACGGTGGGTGAATGGGTGGACCTCAACCTGCGGGCACTGAATCAACGGCTCCTGGACGCCGAATTCCCCGAAGCCAATCCGGAGACGGTCCGGGGACTGCTGGTGAGCCTTTCCCGTGACGGCAAAGGGTTTGCCGGGCGCTGCGGCAGCATCGACCTGCATCACGCCTATCAGGATCATTTTCGTATCCGGCTGAGGCGGGACTGGAAAAAAATCGCCGATATCGCAGAAAAGCGGCGAAATCTGGCCTGGGTCCTCTTGAATGCGCTCTATGACCGCATTCCGAAAGAAGCCCAAGGACAGGCCGAGATTCTGGTCTCTTTTTCCAGCGACGATCTGGCCGAGGCCATCCGGAAGGACCTTACCCTTCAGGTGGTTTCGGACAAGATGCTGAACGCCATCGACCGGGGGCTGCTGTTTCTTCATGAGCAAAAGGTGATCATCCTTCAGAAGGGATTGTCGATTTTTCGTCAGGCCATGACGGTGCGGATTCTGCCCGAGGCCAAGGGGCGCCGCTATTCCCAAGGCGACTACGCCCCGTTGTCCCACCATTACGGCCAGCGGACATTCCAGGTCCACGTCATGAACGAGTATGCCCGCCGGGGCCTTCGAAAGATCAGCCAGGCCCTGTCCATGGTAGCCGCCTACTTCACCATGGAGACGTATAGTTTCATTCAGCGGTTTTTCGGGGACCGGACGGATGTTCTTCAACGGGCCACCGGGGAGGAATCCTTCAAAAAGATCGTGGAGAGCCTTCGGAATCCGGTCCAGGAATCGATTGTGGCCGCCGACGCGGAGAAGAACCGACTGATTCTCGCCGGTCCGGGATCGGGAAAGACCCGAACGGTGGTCCACCGGTGCGCCTATCTGCTGCGGGTCCGGCGGGTTCCGGCCCGTTCGGTTCTGGTGCTGGTCTTCAATCACGGCGCGGCCCTGTCGGTGCGGCGCCGGCTTCGGGACCTGGTGGGAAACGATGCCGCCGGGGTGACGGTGCTGACCTATCACGGCCTGGCCATGCGGTTGACCGGCACCTCTTTTGCGGCCCGGGCCGATGCGGCGGTTCGGGATGAAACCAAGCTGTCGGAAAAGTTTGACGCGATCATTCAAGACGCCGTCGCCCTTCTGGAAGGAGAAAAGACGGTGCCGGGGCTTGCTCCCGATGAAATCCGGGATCGGCTGCTCTCCGGTTATCAGTTCATTCTGGTGGACGAATACCAGGACATCGACGCCGACCAGTACCGGCTTATTTCGGCGGTGGCCGGCCGCACCCTGAATGATCCGGACGGCAGACTCACCATTTTGGCGGTGGGCGACGACGACCAGTCGATCTATGGATTCCGGGGCGCCAATGTGGAATTCATCCGGCGTTTTCAATCGGATTACGGGGCCGAGCCTCACTACCTGGTAGAAAATTATCGGTCCACAGCCCATATTATCGCTGCGGCCAATCAACTGATTCAACACAACCGGGACCGGGTGAAGACCGACCATCCCATTCGCATCGACCGGCGGCGGAAAGCCGACCCGCCGGGAGGGCGGTGGAAATCCCTCGATCCGCTGGAAGAAGGGCGGGTGCAGCGGATCACGGCGGCGAACGCCGGCGATCAGGCGGCGATGTTGGCGGCCGAACTGGAGCGGCTTCGAAAACTCGATCCCGATTTCGATTGGACCGATGTCGCGGTGCTTTCCCGAAAGGGATTTAAATATCCGGAACTCTGCGCCGTTCGAGGCGCCCTGGAAGATGCATCCATTCCATACAGCCGTCCCCTCGACCGGGGAAACGGATTTCCCCTTCACCGGGTCCGGGAAATCGCCGAGATGTTGGATGCGCTGTCGAACATGAAGGCGGACCTTGCGACCGCCGAGGATCTTTTCGTACTTCATGCCGATAGTATTGGAAAACGGCCCGGCGGCATGGAAACGATATGGGATGCCGAAGTCCGGCGACTTCTTTCCGCCTGGAAGGCGGAAACCGGCAATGCGGAGCTTCCGGTGCGGTCGGCCGTCGATTTTATCTATGAATCCCTGGCCGAACAGAAAAGGGAACAGCGCCTGGGCCGGGGCGTCTTTCTGGGCACGGCCCATGGGGCCAAGGGGCTGGAGTTTCCTCATGTGTTCATCCTGGACGGCGGGTGGCCGACCCTTTCGGATGCCGCTTCTATGGAGGAGGAACGGCGGCTCTATTACGTGGCCATGACCCGGGCCATGGAGACCCTCACCGTATTTCGTAGCACGGACGGTGGCAATCCGCATGCAGACCTCTTGAACGGGCCGCATGTGATGGATCGCCGGGGGAACCGGAGGGCGGCGCCTGGGAATGAACACCTTCGAAGATACGAAATCCTTGGCCTGAGCCAGGTGTATCTTGATTTCGCCGGTTGCCGCCCTGAAAACGGACCGGTTCACCGGGCCTTATCTGAAGTGAACGCGGGAGATTCGCTGTATGCGCGGGAAGAGAATGGAAACATCCTTTTGGTCCCCGAGAACGGGTTGCCGGTGGCCCGCCTCTCCCGAAGCGCCAAGACGGTGTGGCGGGATCGGCTTGACGATATCGAAAAAATCACCGTGATCGCCATGATTCGCCGCCGGGCCGAAGATGCCGCACCCGAGTATCGAGGACGGCTGCGGTGTGACTGGTGGGAGGTGCCTGTAGTGGAAATCGTAATATAAATCGCAAATATAGAAGGAATTAGGACGATCTGATTCTGATCCTCGCTTCGTCGATAACAAGAATCATGCCTTGTGCCAGTTCCAATTCGAGCTGAATTAATTTTTGCAGAACTCTGATGCAGTTGGAAAACCCAAGGTTTCTCAATCGAAGATAAATTATTCCGAAAAATGCTCTCTCTTCATTGATGGCCAAAGATCCAAAATCGGAATCGAGTGTGAGAATGAATCGTTGATCTGAATGAGCTTGCTCCAACAAAATTTCATCTTCTACGCCATGCCAATTCTCCTCTTTGACGTCTATTACGTCCCACCCATTTTGCCTCAGAAAGGAAACCACCCGTGGGGATATATTCTCATCCGCTAGAATTCGCAAGTTTGACGACTGCATCAGACAGATTCCAAGGACAGATACACTTCATTTTTCAATGCATTTGCTGCATAACTTAAACATGCTTGAATATCCTCTTTGCTGATGTGGGGATAGTCTGCAAGAATGTCGTGCTCCGGCACTCCGGACGCGAGGAGATTTAGTACCAGTTCTACGCTGATTCGAGTCCCTTTTATGACAGGTTTACCTCCAAGGATTCTCGGGTTGGCTGTTATTCTGTCCATGGCATTTTTTACCTCCTCACATAATGGAGATCGTTCATCTTTTTGGCTACTGTACCGCTTTCAGCTTTTACTGAACGACTCGATGAAAGGTTCTCGATGGGTTGTTCCTGATGGTTCGAATCGTGGACCGAACCTTATATTAACTTGGTCGGAAAGAATGATCAATATGCACGCCTGTATTCTCCATGTCAAGCGCTTCTCGTGCCATGTGGGCCTTCGTCGTGTTCGTGACAGAACAGAAGAGATAACCGTCAACGCCCTTGTCTATGCCCTGAAGGATTTCATCCGGTGGTTCGGGAAACTGGCACCAACGGAATCTCGTTTTGTGCAAGAACACAAGATTCCTGAGAACTGTTTATGCAATGGACTTCTTGACAAAGGCACCATTTTGACATACAAATAAATGCAGACAAGATGAAAAAGGAGCATACCCTATGAAAGCGGCGACACAAAATAAAAATGAACGCATCAACCTCCGCCTAAAGAGCAGCGCAAAAAACCTCATAGAGCGTGCCGCCGGCTTTGAGGGCAAAACGGTCAGTCATTTCATTCTGACCTGCGCCCTGGAACAGGCCGAAAAGACGGTTCAGGAAAATGAAACGATGGCATTGAGCGCAAGAGATTCCGAGATATTCTTCGATGCCCTCTCCGATCCGGCACCCTTCAACAGCAAACTGAAAGAAGCCATAGAAGAACATGAACAGCGCGTTGTCAGCAAATGACGGGCTCTGAACGTTTCGTTATCAATTCGCTGTCCCCTGCACAAGACAGAGCCGGTTTCCATTCAGGCGTTGAATCGCTGGATCGCTATCTTAAAAAACAAGCAAAGCAGGATATCAAACGCCGAATCAGTCGAGTGTTTGTTGCGACCAGGATAAAGAATCCGAGAAAAGTGGTGGGATACTACACACTGAGTTCCTTATCCATAGAACTGCATCAATTACCTGAAGATCTGCTCCGGAAATTGCCCCGGCATCCCGTGCCGGCCGCTCTAATCGGCAGATTAGCAGTCCGTCAAAGCGATCAGGGACAAGGTGTTGGAAAAATGTTGCTGGCCGATGCCTTCAAGCGCACATTGTCGATCAGTGATCAAATCGCAATCTATGCCATGGTTGTGGATGTAATCAACGATGAAGTCAACGGGTTTTATAAACAGTTTGGCTTTATCCCCTTAAGAGATAATCGCCTACGGCTCTTCATGCCCTTAAAACCCATTGACAACTGAAGATTCATACGTTCGGTCGGATTCCCCAACAAAATCCCGCCATACAAAATACCCATGCGGCAGATGCATGATGTTCGTGTATTCCAGGCCCACGGCCCGGCCGGCGGTGATGGCGCTGCGCAGTCAGCAAAAGCCCTGGCAGTAAAAGATCACGGGCCGGTTCTTGTCCGGCCCGATCAGTTTCTTCAGGCGATCACGTTTTTCGCGTGAGAATTGCAGTTTCTTGCCGGGAGGGAATTCCAGGTTGGCCGCGCCCGCCGGGGATATCTGGAGTGATTTTCTTAGTTTGCCCGGCGAGGTCGACGGGCGGTCGGACGAGAGCCGGATGCGGCGCGTGCGAGTTCGGGCTGACGGGATTTAGGTTGTCGGCGGTTGGGCGTGCCGGCCGATGCCGGTTTTTTCGAACCGGACGCACCGGACCGATTGGAGGCGTTTCCCGTCCGATGGGGTCCGGCCGGTTTCTTGTTGGCGGTTTTGGGTCGGGGATTCCGTTCCGAGGGCCCGCCGTTGCCGTGAGAAGACACCGTGTAATCGAAACCGGGCAGGGTGCGACGCTCGGTTTTTTCGCCGAGAATCCGGTCGATGGCCCGGACCATACCGGTATCTTCCCGGGTCACCAGAGTGAAGGCGTCGCCGTTCCGGGTGGCCCGGCCGGTGCGGCCGATCCGGTGGATATAGGCTTCCGGCGTGGACGGCACGTCGTAGTTGATGACGTGGGACACGCGGGAGACATCGATGCCGCGGGCGGCGATATCGGTGGCCACCAGAATCTGAAAGGCGCCGCTGCGGAACCCGTCCAGGGCCGCCTGTCGCCGGTTCTGGGAAAGATTTCCTTGAAGCGATGTGGAGCGGTATCCCGCCCGCGAGAGTTGTTCACCCAGGCGCTTGGCTCTATGCTTGGTCCGGGTGAATACCAGTACCGAACTCGTATCGGTACTTTTCAGCAGTTCCAGCAGAAGCGGGGTTTTGAGGTGCTGCTCCACCGGGTACAGACCGTGCCGGACGGTTTCGGCCGGGGCCACATTCCCCGCCTGAACGGTGGCCGGGTTTCGCAGTATTTCATTGGCCAGCCGCCGGATTTCCGCGGGCATGGTGGCCGAAAACAGCAGATTCTGGCGGTTGGTCGGGACTTTTTTCATAATCCGCCGGATATCGGGGAGAAAGCCCATGTCGAACATCTGGTCGGCTTCATCCAGAACCAGGGTTTCCACCCGGGACAGATCCACCGTCCCCTGGCCGATGTGGTCCAGAAGCCGGCCCGGGCAGGCGACCACGATTTCAACCCCTCTTCTCAGCTGTTGCTTTTGGGGGTTGATGCCGACCCCGCCGTAAACGGAAAGCGTCCGCAGCCGGGTTTTGGAACCGAGGGTATCGATATCGCGTCGAATCTGTTCGGCAAGCTCACGGGTCGGGGCGAGAATCAGGGCGCGGGTATGTCCTCTTTTGCCGTCCATCAGGCGATGCAGGAGGGGCAGGGCGAAGGCGGCGGTTTTGCCGGTGCCGGTCTGGGCCAGGCCCATGACGTCTTTGCCCTCCATCACCAGCGGTATCGCCTGGTTCTGAATCGGGGTCGGGGTTGAAAAACCCGCCGTGGCGACGCCTGCCGCCACATGGGGATGTAACCTAAATAAATCGAAATTCATTAAACCTTCTTTCTTGCGCCCATAAAAAAAGCCCCGGAACCATTCCGGAGCTGACGATGAGCGCTGTCGTTTTTTTCCAGATACTTCGATAAATACTGAAGGTACAGTAACCCTTCGAAAGCTCGGTGTCAAGAAAAATACCGAAATACTTCGATGGAAGCGGCAAGTTCGAAGACTTGTTCGCGGTCATATGGAAGGGCGGTTTCTATCCGTCAGAAAGGTAAAGATCTTGTCCGGATGCCCCGGCAGGTCTTCATGGGCGAAATCGGGGTAGAGCGCCAGCGATTTTGGAGCCCGGATTTTATTGTAGGCGGCGAATTGAGTGGACGGCGGACAGATCTCATCCATCAGGCCGATGCCCATGAAAACCTCCGCATGAATTCGTGGACACAGATGCTGCACGTCGATGTACCCCAGGCGGGTAAAGATTTCCGCTTCCTGTTCATGGAGCGGATCACGGTTGCGAAAAAAATCCCGCAGCTCCTGGTATGCCTGTCGGTCCAGATCCAGGTCCCAGACTCGTTTGTAATCACAAAGAAACGGATACACCGGGGCCGCTCTTTTGATGCGAGGCTCCAGGGCCGCGCAGGCCAGGGTCAGCCCGCCGCCCTGACTGCTGCCGGTGACGACCATTTCGTTTTCATCCACCTCGTCCATGTCCATGACAATGGCCGCCAGTTGGGCGGCATCCAGAAAGATCCGGCGAAACAGGAGTTGATCGGGATCACCCGCAAGTCCCCGAACGATGTGGCCCATACAGGTGGTGCCGGTCACCCCGCCGGTATCCTCCGACCGTCCGCCCTGCCCGCGGCAGTCCATCGCCGCCACGGCGAATCCTTCCGCCGCATAAGCGAGCTTGTCCATCCAGTCACCGGAATGGGTTCCGTAGCCGTGAAACATGAGGACGGCCGGATGCGGCCGTTTTCGGTTTTCAGGCAGGATGAGTTTGGCATGAATTCGGGCCCCGCCGACTCCGGTGAAATAGAGGTGCTCACACCATGCGAATGAAGACTGAAAATCGGACGGAACCCTTTCCACTCGGGGATCTGTCCCTTGCATCTCTTCGATCCCGCGGTTCCAGAAGGCATCGAAATCGTCGGGACGGGGATTGGTGCCCTGGTAGAGTTCCAGTTCCGGCATGGGCATGTCAAAGGTCAGCGGCATGGGTGATCTCCATTGAAAGGGGTTGGTTCGGGTGGTTCGGGATTTGCTATTGGGTGCGCGTAACGATTCGTGTATCATGAGGAAAACGGTGTGGCAACCATCTCGAATTCATTTTTCGAAATCGGGTGAAATTTGTTGAAAGGCGATCACTGCTGGAGAAAGCTATAGAGGGAACCGTATGAAACCGACATCCACCGCGAAGATCAAACCGCTGATTACCTATGATGAACTGGACCGAATCGATATCCGCGTCGGTGCTATTCAACGGGTCGAGGATATTCCCGGTGCCGATCATTTGGTTCGGCTCATTGTTGATTTCAGGGATCACACCCGAAACATTCTGGCCGCCATCAAGCAGGAGCGGGAAGATCCCCGTGAAATTCTCCGGCGAAATCCCCCAGATCATCCGCCGGACCTGTTCCCTCCCCGGCCGCCCCGAACTCGCGCACTGCCGAAGATGAAATCCGATGGTGAGCCGCTCGAACAGGCGGTGCGTCCGGGGAGGAAACAGGTCCGGCTCCGGTTCGCCAAGGGTATTTTCAGGTGCAGTCCTGAAAACGGCATCGGAGGGGTACCCGGGCGAATTCATTTCCGCCGGTCCTTGCAGAGTCTGCCGACCAGCAGGTTGGTCAACGCGAACACCCCGGACAGATCGAGGTGGAAATGGGCCCGGTCATCGATCCCGATGACCGCTCTTGCGTCCACTTCCGAGTCTCCTTCCCAAAGCAGGAGATAGAGGGGAACCTGAGGAAGCCCCGGCACTTGAAGTGCCACATCGGCCCCTTCGATCCGTTTGGCGCCGAGGCTGAGGGCGCGATCGACGAAATGTGGGGGATCGTTTTGGAAGGCTTCGGCTATCGGAGTATTTGCCACCGTATGGGCGCCGGTGAAGAACATCCGGCCGCCGGGCAGTTCCTGGGGCACGGCCATTCGGCCGCTCGGGGGTACGCCTTTGGAATGGGCGAGCGTGGTCAGGAAGACCACTCCGGCCTGGTAGTCGACCCGCTGATCGGGCTGATGGGTGTTGGTGATCCGTTGGGCGGCGGGATCGACGGCAAACCTCTCTCCGATCATATCGACGTGAAAGATCCGCCCGTCCCAGACCGCACCGACCGCCTCCGCCGCCTCTTCGGGAGAGCGGCTGCGAACATCGTCCCACAAGGCGTCCGGAAGCTGGTCCGCCCATCGGAACAGTTCTTTATCGGAAGCTTTCATTTCTGTTTCCATTTTTGGAAAAGAGTTCCACTCGTTGGCGTAAAAAAAGTATCAACATTTCATTCCTGTAATCGTATTCGTCCGAATGTCGAGGCATATGATTTTTCGCAATTCAATCCAAAGTCTCGAACGGCAACGTCCGCTGTTCGTTCCGTATATTGTAACGCTGAATGTGGCTCAAAGAAGACTCTGAGTTTCTAGTCCCTTTCGGTGTAGTTGTATGGACCTGTGGGTCCGGAGGATAGAACATTTTCTCTTAGTATTCGTGCACAAAAACTGTTTAAACTTTCATTTTCCTGAATGGCTCGAATCGCCAGTATTTTGTGCAGATCCTTATCCACCCGAAGTTGAAATTTTCCTGAAAAATTCTTTTGGGAGATACTTGGGGGCAGGGGAATATGGTCATGTTCATAGATTTCGATCCATTCGTCAAGGATACGCCCGAGTTCATGAAATACTTCCTCTTCATTGTCTCCGTGGCAGCATTTCCCTATCCAGCCGGGAATCGACCCCACATAGCACTGGTCTTCTTCAGACCATTCCACAATTTTTAAATACCGGTCTTTTTTTTTCATTTTTTAGACCTCTGAATCTTCCTTTCAACTTCCTTTTCCTGGTATTTCTTTGCATCATCTCCAGAATTGCCCGAAATGGTGACTGCAATCCCCTTGGGATGTAAATAGTTTCGATGGTTTCCTTTTCCGCCGCGATTGATAAAACCTGCCCTTTCAAGATCCGCGATCAGCTGTCGAATTTTTCTCGGCATGAAAAAATGGTATCAAAGTGATACCAAATAAGTCAATGGTTTTATTCTTTCTTCTACCGGTTCCAGCAGGCTGCGAAATGGCCCGGATGCCGTTCGGTCAGCGGCGGGTGCTCGCGGTCGCATGCCACCGACCGGAAAGGGCAGCGGGATCGGAACACGCAGCCGACCGGCGGATCCAGCGGGTTGGGCGGCTCGCCGGTGTAGACGATCCGCTTTCGGCTTTTCTGGACCCGGGGATCGGGCACCGGTATGGCCGAGAGCAGGGCCTCGGTATAGGGATGGACCGGATGCCCGTAGATGCACTTTCGTTTGGCGATCTCCAGAATTCGGCCGGCGTACATGATGGCGATCCGGTGGGAGATGTGGCGGACCACGGCCAGGTCATGGGCGATGAAGAGGTAGGTCAGGCCCAGTTCCCGCTGAAGGTCGTGCATCAGGTTGACGATCTGAGCCCGGATGGAGACATCTAATGCCGAGACCGGTTCGTCGGCTGCGATGAAATCCGGATTCAGGGCCAGGGCTCGGGCGATCCCGACCCGCTGCCGCTGGCCCCCGCTGAATGCGTGGGGATAGCGTGCCCCGGCGTCCGGCGGCAGGCCCACTCGTGCCAGCAGGTCGGCCACCTGATCTGTCGCATCTCGGACATTTTTGCAGATCCCATGGACGATCAGCGGTTCGGCCACGATGTCGACGATCCGCATTCTGGGATTGAGGCTAGCGTAAGGGTCCTGAAACACCAGCTGCATGTCGCGGCGGAGGGGCCGCAATGCCTCCTTTCCGATATGGGTGATGTCCTGACCCTTGAAGAAGATTTGCCCCCCGGCTGCAGGAATCCGCCGCAGAATGGCCCGGCCGGTGGTGCTTTTGCCGGACCCCGACTCCCCCACCAGGCCCAGGGTTTCACCCGGCGAGATGGAAAAGGAGATTTTCTCCAGGGCATGGACCACCCGCCGGTGCTGGCCCCAGAATCCGCTTCGGCCCCCGTCGAAATGGACGGTGAGATCCGCCACCCGGACCAGGGGCTCCTTTTCAGGGGTTTCCGCCGAACCCGTGTCTTTGGAATGCTTCTCCCGGAAGACGCTCATGGCAATTCTCCCGGCGGCTCCGCCGGGCACCAGCAGGCCACGTGGTGGTTCTGCGCATGGGCCTGCGCGGAGGGCCGTTCCACACAGCAATCCCGGGCCCGGTCGCATCGGGGCGAAAAGGCGCATCCTCT
>JBEPWQ010000089.1:0-12510 GCA_041642315.1 Desulfobacteraceae bacterium
AAGATGCGGTGGACAAATACGAGGCCTATTTCCCCGGCCACAATCCCATCCCCATGAACAAGGTCATCAACGGTTACGTCAAAAGCGTTGAAGGAAAAGGAACCGGAGAAATCATTCGAATATACGGGAATTGTTGATTTCACCGCCGCTCGAAGAATCGGTTCCGGATCCGAAAGGAATATCCGCCCCGGCCCGGCGAGGTTTCGCTTGGCGGGCCGGGGCGGGATTTGTAGGAATCAGCCCTCTTTTACACCTTTGGCAATCCGATCGCCGATCTCCTGGTCGACGTTGCGCCAGTATTCGAAGGCGCGCTCCAGGACCGGTTCGGTGACGCCGTTTTTGAGGTGCCCGACGATGTTGGACACCAGCCGGTCGCGCTGGGCGTCATCCATGACCTTCCGCACAAGGG
Organism: Desulfobacteraceae bacterium; assembly: GCA_041642315.1. Classification (GTDB taxonomy): domain Bacteria; phylum Desulfobacterota; class Desulfobacteria; order Desulfobacterales; family Desulfococcaceae; genus JAABSQ01. Next base: position 410 of record JBEPWQ010000089.1, read on the forward strand.
TGCCGGGCTGACCCCAGTCGTCGTCGTCCATACGCTTGGTATAGGCGGCGCGGATGAACTCACCATTGGCACTCCAGACAGCCTCTTCGGGGTAGCGTTCGGGGTCGGCCTTGGGGCCGCCCTTGGAGTTGGGGGCGTACACCGGATCGGAGACGTTCATGATCCGCATGGCACCGCCCTTGCTGTAGCTGTGTACCGGGCTTTTGGGGCGGTTGACCGGGATCTGCTTGTAGTTGACGCCCAAGCGGGCCCGGTGGGCATCGGAGTAGGACATCAGGCGGGCCAGCAGCATCTTGTCCGGGCTCGGACCGATTCCGGGCACGAAGCTGTTCGGTTCGAAGGCCGCCTGCTCGATCTCGGCATGGAAATCGCCGGGGTTGCGGTTCAGGGTCATCCGGCCGACCTCGTGCAGCGGGTAGTCCCCGTGGGGCCATACCTTGGTGAGATCAAAGGGGTTGAACCGATAAGTCTTGGCGTCCTCGAAGGGCATGATCTGCACCTTGAGGGTCCAGCTGGGGTAATTTCCCTCCTGGATGGCGTTGAACAGATCACGACGGTGGTAATCGGCATCCTCGCCGGCGATCCGGTCGGCCTCGTCATCGGTCAGAAAGTCGATGCCCTGGTCGGTCTTGAAGTGGTATTTGACCCAGAAGCGCTCCCCTTCGGCGTTGACCCACATGTAGGTGTGGCTCGTGTAGCCGTTCATGTGCCGATAGCTCTTGGGGACCCCGCGATCGCTCATCAGGATGGTGACCTGATGGGCCGATTCGGGAGACAGGGTCCAGAAGTCCCACTGCATGTCGTGATCCCGCAGGCCGCTGTCCGCACGGCGCTTCTGGGAATGAATGAAATGCTGGAACTTCATGGGATCGCGCACGAAAAACACCGGCGTGTTGTTGCCGACCATGTCGTAGTTGCCCTGGGGGGTGTAGAACTTGAGCGCAAAACCGCGCACGTCCCGCCAGGTGTCGGGGCTGCCGGACTCCCCGGCCACCGTGGAGAAGCGGGCCAGCATCTCGGTCTTGGCGCCCGGCTGGAACAAGACCGCTTTGGTGTAGGCGCTGACGTCCCGGGTCACCTCGAAGTGTCCGAAGGCCCCCGAACCTTTCGCATGGGGCTGGCGGTCCGGAATCATCTCCCGGTTGAAGTTGGCCATCTGCTCGAGCAGATAGTGGTCCTGGAGCAGAAGAGGACCGTCGGGTCCTACGGTGAGCGAGAATTCGTCGCTGGATACCGGGTTTCCGGCATCGTTTGTGGTGGGTTTTCGATCGTCGTTTTTCATGGGAAATTCCTCCTTTTTTGTGTGGTGGCGATACCGGCGCTTTTGGTTCAGTTTATTTCCACCCGGCATCAGCAAATTAATGGCAAGCTACTAAATTATTAAATAAATATTATAGGATTCAATCCTATTTGTCAACCGAATTTGAAAGATTTCAGCCCGAGGAAAACAGGAATTCCGACGGCAACCGGGCTGCCGCAGGATATGATGAATGACGGAAGGCAATCCGACGGTTGACTTTTTCGCCCGCGGAGTTCATAGGCTGAAGAAAAAATGCCGTCTTTAACGCCGGGGAATGAGAATGCACAGCAGGGTTGTCGAGGATGTCTTTGGGTTGCCAAAACTATTTGCATCCCTATTTTTTTAAAGAGTCAACTGTATTTATCCGTCAGTCAATCTCACCCGTTCTCAAGGAGGACCGCCATGTCCATTTCAACACGCAGACGGACCATTCGGATTTCATTCAGCGCTTTTTTCCTGTTCCCCCTGATCGGGCTCATTTTCTTTTCAGCAACCGTGAACGCGGCCTATGACGGAGCTTATCCCTACCGGGCCGTCGCCACCGTCGGGATGGTGGCCGACATCGCCAAAAATGTGGCCGGCGAAAAGGCGAGTGTGGAACATATCATCGGGGCCGGGGTCGACCCCCACGCCTATAACCCCACACGGGGGGATGTGGCGCTCTTGCTGAAAGCGGATATCGCCTTCTACGCCGGATTGCTGCTGGAAGGGCAGATGACCGATGTGCTGAAAAAGGTCTCTCGAAGACGGCCGGTCTATGCGGTGACCGAGCGCATCGACGAAAGCTATCTGCTCCGGGATGAGGCCACCGGACAGCCCGATCCCCATGTCTGGATGGATGTACAAGGCTGGATGAAGGCGGTCGAAGTGGTGGCCGATGCCCTGTCTGAATTTGATCCGTCCAACGCATCTTTGTATCGGAGGAATGCGGAGAGCTATCTGGCCGAACTGGATCGGCTGGATCGGTATGCCGCACGGGTGGTCGGCTCCATCCCCGAGGATCAGAAGGTGATGGTGACGGCCCACGACGCCTTTCGATATCTGGGACGGGCCTACGGCATCGAAGTGCTCGGCATTCAGGGCATTTCCACGGAATCGGAGGCCGGCCTCAAGGATATCAACCGGATCGTCGGGATTCTGGTGGACCGAAAAATTCCGGCTGTATTCGTGGAAACCAGCGTATCCGACAAGAACGTGCGGGCCCTGGTGGAAGGCGCCGCGTCCCGGGGCCATTCGGTCGAAATCGGCGGGGAGCTGTTCTCCGATGCCATGGGCAAGGCCGGCACCTATGAGGGCACCTACATCGGCATGATCGACCACAACGCCACCACCATCGCCCGGGCCCTGGGCGGAAATTCACCGGAAAAAGGAATGCGGGGCAAGCTCTCCGGCGCCCATTGAAAACAACACCCAACCGGAAAAGGATACCGAGAATGCCGAATTCAACCGCTACCGAACGCCCGCTGTTCCCCCTGGAAGATATCACCGTCACCCCGCCCGCCGAATCCCCCCTGTGGATTCATGACCTTACCGTCGCCTATCACCGAAAACCGGTTCTCTGGGATATCGATCTGGCCATTCCCGAGGGGCGTCTGATGGCGGTGGTCGGGCCGAACGGCGCCGGCAAAAGCACCCTGATCAAGGCGGTGCTGGGGCTGGTCCCCACCGCCTCCGGCCGAATCAAAATCTATGGAAAATCCTACCGCCGGCAGCGCCATCTGGTCGGTTACGTGCCCCAGCGGGAGAGTGTCGACTGGGATTTTCCGGTGAACGCCCTGGATGTGGTGGCCATGGGGCTCTACAGGAAAATCGGGTGGTTCCGCCCGGTGACGCGAAAGCACCGGAAGACCGCCATGGAAGCCCTCGCCAAGGTGGGCATGACCGATTACGCAGACCGTCAGATCAACCAGCTCTCGGGCGGTCAGCAGCAGCGGGTCTTTCTGGCCCGGGCCCTGGTTCAGGACGCCCGGGTCTACCTGATGGATGAACCCTTCACCGGGGTCGACGTGGCCACCGAGCGGGCCATCGTCACCCTGCTCAAGGCGCTCAAGGAAGAAGGCAAGACCTGCGTGGTGGTCCACCATGATCTTCAGACCGTTCCCGACTACTTCGACCATGTGGCATTGCTCAATATGCGGCTGGTGGCCGCCGGCCCGGTCCGCGAGGTGTTCACCGAAGACAACCTCAAAAAGACCTACGGAGGCAAACTGACCCTGCTCTCCGACGCCCTTCAGGCCTATGCCGGCGATCCGAGGCTGCCCAAAGGCAAAGAAAGGGGGGAACCATGACCGGGTTGCGGACCTGGACAGCGGCGGCCGCCCTGGCACTCGGCCTGCTGATGCCGCCGGTATCCGCAGAAGCCGCGGGAAGCCTGGCCGAAAGCGCCCTGGAGTGGCCCACCTGGGCCGAACTGCTTCGGGTGATTTCCCTTCGGGACTATAACACCCGGGTGGTGGTCATCGGCACCACCCTGCTGGGAGCGGCCGCCGGTCTGGTGGGCACCTTTCTGCTGCTGCGAAAGCGGGCCCTGCTGAGCGACACCCTCAGCCATGCCACCCTGCCCGGCATCGCCCTGGCCTTCATGATCATGTCCGCGGCCGGGGGCGAGGGAAAATCGCTTCTGGGCCTGATCGCGGGCGCGGCCGTCTTCTCCGTGCTGGGCACCCTGTCGGTGATGGCGATCCGGCGGTGGTCCCGGCTCAAGGACGATGCGGCCCTGGGGATTTCTCTGAGCGTCTTTTTCGGCCTCGGCATCTCGCTGCTGGGAATCGCCACCCGAATGGAGACCGGCAACGCCGCCGGGCTCAGCTCCTTTATCTACGGCAAGACCGCCTCCATGCTCTTTTTCGACGCCCTCCTGATCACCCTGGCGGCGCTGGGAGCGGCCCTGTTTTGCCTCGCCTTTTTCAAGGAGTTCGGCCTGATCTGCTTTGACGCCGATTACGCCGCCACCCAGGGCTGGCCGGTGGGCTGGCTGGACCTCATTCTCATGAGCCTGGTGGTGATCGTGACGGTGATCGGGCTGCAGGCGGTGGGACTGATTCTGGTGGTGGCTCTGCTGATCATTCCCCCGTCGTCGGCCCGGTTCTGGACCCGGCGGTTGTCGGTGATGCTCTGGCTATCCGGCCTTTTCGGGGCCTTGAGCGGGCTGCTGGGCTCTGCGGTCAGCGCGCTCATGGCCAACCTGCCGGCCGGGGCGGTCATCGTACTGGTGGCCGCCGCATTTTTTGTCTTGAGTCTTTTTCTGGGCACCGATCGTGGCCTGGTCCGGATCACCGCCGAACGGCGCCGCCTGGCGGGCCGGATCGCCCGGGAGAACCTGTTAAGAGCCCTTTTCGAGATGGATGAAGGTCTACCGGACCCAAAGGCCGGATTCCCACATCCCCGAAGCCATGACTTTGAAACCCTTCTCGCCGAACGATCCTGGTCTTCCAAGCGGCTGCGCCGAATCCTGAGCAAGCTCATCTCCAAAGGGCTGATCGAAACCCGCCCGGGAGATCGATACCGGCTGACCGCGTCGGGGGCTCGAGCCGCCGCCGAAGTGGTGCGAAAACACCGGCTCTGGGAAGCCTATCTGATCACCCATGCCGATGTGGCCACCGCCCAGGTGGACATGGGGGCCGACAAGATCGAGCATGTGCTGGAACCGGAGATGATCCGGGAATTGGAAACCCTGCTTCCCGAGTATTCCAATGCCGGCATGCCGGCCAGCCCACACCGGTTCGACGGACCGAAAGGAGGCCTCTGAAATGGAATGGACCTTTATCGATACCTGGATTGTGGTCACCGGCGCCCTGAGCGCCATGGCCTGCGCCCTGCCGGGGTGCTACCTGGTTTTGCGCCGCATGAGCATGATGGGCGATGCCATCAGCCATACGGTGCTGCCCGGGCTGGCCATCGCCTTTCTGATCACCGGCAGCCGGGAAAGCCTGCCGATGCTGATCGGCGCCACCGCCGTCGGTGTGCTCACCGCCTACCTGGTGCAGGGGGTGCACCGCCTGAGCGGCCTGGACCGGGGGGCTTCCATGGGCGTGATCTTCACCGCTTTTTTCGCCCTGGGACTGATCCTGATCCGGCAGGCCGCAGACCATGTGGACATCGATCCCGGGTGTGTGCTCTACGGCGCCATTGAACTGACCCCCCTGGAAGTAAACCGGATCTTCGGATGGGAAATCCCCCGGGCCGCCCTGACCAACGGAGCCATGCTGCTGGTCAACATCCTTTTCGTTCTTCTTTTTTTCAAAGAGCTTCGGATCACCGCCTTTGATCCTCCACTGGCCAACACCCTGGGCATCAATGCCGAGACCATGCACTACGCGCTCATGACCCTGGTGGCGGCCACCGTGGTGTCCGCGTTTGAAAGCGTCGGGTCCATTCTGGTGATCGCCATGCTGATCGTGCCCGGAGCCGCGGCCTATCTTCTGACCGACCGGCTCTGGATCATGCTGGTCTTGAGCCAGGTCATCGCCGCCCTCTGCGCTCTGCTGGGCCACATCGGCGCCATCACCGTACCCACCTGGTTCGGGTTCCGGGACACCAGCACCGCCGGCATGATGGCGGTGGCCGCCGGCCTTCTTTTCCTGACCGTCTTTCTGCTGGCGCCCCGGTACGGGCTGTTGAGCCGCTTCATCAACCAGGCATTGTTGACGTTGAAGATCACCCGGGACGATATCCTGGGATTTCTCTACCGGTATACCGAACTGGCCCCGGAAGACGCCCGTCCGGTGACGGCGACGGACCTGGTCGGCGCGATGCGGTCCAAAGGATGGGTTCAATTCGCACTCTGGGATCTGCGGCGCAGAGGCTGGATCCGCGGGTCCGGCGCCGCAATCGCCCCCACACCGCGGGGTCTGTCCGAAGGCCGGGGCCTGATCCGGTCCCACCGGCTGTGGGAGGCCTACCTCTTTCACAAGCTCGGCATCAACGCCGACGCGGCCCATTTCCCTGCCCATCAGCTGGAGCATTTCACCGATGAGGCGATGCAGAGCGAATTGGCCCGCTCCGCCGGCCATCCCCGCGTCGATCCGCATCGGCGGAATATTCCGGAAGCGAACGAAGGGTGATTCTTAAAATATACCCCTTGTAGCGCATGAGGAATTTCGCCCTTGAGGAATGAAATATGAGTTTCAGTTCAAATAATACGCCATCCTTTGATAGAGACGTAAAACGTCCTTTTCCGATCACCCGGCGGGAGTTCCTGAGTTGGATGGCCGCAACCGGCACTTCCATGCTGCTTCCCTTTTCCGGCTTTGGCGCCCCCCAGGAAAAATCCATCCATACCCGGCCGATCCCCTCCACCGGTGAACGACTGCCGGCGATCGGGCTGGGAAGCTGGATCACCTTCAATGTCGGCTTCGATCCTGTGGCGCGCGATACCTGTGTCCGGGTCATGGACCAATTTTTCAAATCCGGCGGCCGAATGATCGATTCCTCCCCCATGTACGGATCTTCTCAGGAAGTGATCGGATACGGCCTCGAAAAACTGAACCGAACGTCTCGGGTGTTTTCCGCCGACAAGGTGTGGACCGCCTTCGACTCGGAAGGACCTTCGCAAATAGACGAATCCCGTAAGGAGTGGAACCTGCCGCATTTTGATCTCCTGCAGGTTCATAATCTCCTCTCCTGGGAATCGCACCTGAAAACCCTCTTTGCCCGAAAAGAGGCGGGTCGGCTCGGCTATGTCGGGATCACCACCAGCCACGGCCGCCGTCATGAGGATTTTGAGCGGATCATGCGCACCCGGCCCCTCGATTTCGTTCAGATCACCTACAACGTGGTCGATCGGGAGGCTGAAAAGCGACTGCTGCCGCTGGCCGAAGACCGCGGCATGGCGGTCATCATCAATCGCCCCTTTCGCCAAAGCGAGCTGATCGACTTTGTCCAGCGCCATCCCCTGCCGGAGTGGGCATCCGATATCGACTGCGAAAATTGGGCGCAGATACTGCTCAAGTTCATCCTTTCCCATCCCGCCGTGACCTGCGCCATCCCGGCGACCCGGCAGGTGAACCATGTGGTGGAAAATATGGGCGCCTTACACGGTCGACTGCCGGATGAAAAATTTCGGAAGCGAATTATCGCGCATGTCGAGAGCCTCTGATGAGCGCGTGGTGGACCTACAGCCTGTCGGATCTCCTTCTGTTTTCTCCGCAGACGTATTACCGGCTGTTTGAACTCTATCACCGCAGCATCTGGCCTGCGCAAATCGCGGGGCTTGCGCTCGGTATCGCCATTGTATGGCTGCTGAGGAGTGATGACGCACGGAAACGCTGGATTTCCCTGATTCTGGCCGCTTGTTGGCTGTGGGTGGCCTGGGGGTTCCACTGGATGTGGTATCGAAACATTAACTGGGCCGCAGCCTATTTCGCGTTCGGATTCAGCCTGGAAGCCCTTCTGCTCCTTTGGACAGGCGCCATTCGGAACCGGCTGCAAATGCCTTTGTTCCGGCCGCTTTTCAGGCGCAGCGGTATCGCCCTTTTTCTGTTTGCGTTGATTCTTCAGCCCCTGATTCGACCGGCATTCGGCAGGCAATGGGTCGAAGTAGAACTTTTCGGCGTCACCCCCGATTCGACCGTGCTCGCCACTTTGGGGATTTTGCTGTCAGGCAGGAAGTCCCACTGGACTTTACTGATCATCCCGCTTCTCTGGTGTGCCGTCACCGGCGCAACCCTGTGGGCCATGGAGTCACCGGAGGCGCTGCTCATGCCGACGGCCGGGGCGCTGGTCCTTGGTTTTGCTTTCTGGAAGGGCTGGTCGGAAAGAAGAAGAAGAAGAACTGGATAAACGGTGGGAAGATGGTGCAATTTTGTTAAAGAAAAAGGACTTGTCTTTTTGTCTGAAATCGATTAAGAAGAGCCCATCACAACGGCAGAAGCCGTTGACGGTACAAAAACAGCAAAATACAATGCCCGATCATCCATAAAGGGGACGGGCATCCGCGAATTCACCGTATATGCGGTGGGTTCACGCAAATTCCAAAAAGCCACGAAGGTTTTCTTTTCCGTATGAAAAGATTCTTTGGTGGCTTTTTTGTTTGGCCGAAAATTTCTAGATGAAACAGCGGAAAACAAATTGAAGAAGACCATCTGCATCATAGACGGCCAGGGCGGCGGCATCGGGGCGACCCTGATCAAGTACATCAAAGAAGCCTACGGCGAATCGGTGGATCTGATCGCCCTGGGGGTGAACACCATCGCCACGGCCCAAATGCTCAAGGCCGGGGCCAATCGGGGGGCCTCGGGAGAAAACGCCATCTGCCGCACGGTGGCCCTGGCCGATGTCATTGTCGGACCCATCGCCGTCTCCTGGGCCAATGCCATGCTGGGGGAAGTCACCCCGCGGATCGCCGAGGCGGTGACCTCCTGCCCCGCCCAGAAAATCCTGCTGCCGTTGTCGCAGGAGAATGTGGAGATCGTGGGGGTCCAAAGGGAACCGTTGCCGCACCTGGTCCAGGCGGTGGTGGGAGACAAACTCAAGGAGGTGTTTCAATGTGTGAAGCCAATGCGTACCTGATCCAGGGGGATCGGGAAGAACTGGTCATGGAGTCGGTGGATCGGGTGGAACCGGAGGGCGAGAATGGCTGGCTCCTGGTAGGCATTTTCGGAGACCAGAAGATCGTCAAGGGCCGCATTGCCGGCATGAATCTGGTCGACCACAAGATCCTGTTCGAGGAGAATCCGGCAGGATGAATCTGCACCCGACTTCCGTCACCGTCCAGTACCGCCGGCGGGTCCACCGGAAAATGCTTATGATGGCGGGTCTTGTGACCGTCGGACTTTTTCTGTCGATGATCGCTCTCACCCACGGGGCCTATGATCTGAATCCGATGCGGGTGATGAGGGCTTTGACCGGGTCGGTCGAGGGCACCCCGGGGGTGGTCATCTGGAACATTCGTCTGCCCCGGATTATCGCCGCGGTGGCGGTGGGCTGGGGGTTGTCTTTGTCCGGATTGTCCATTCAGTCCATTCTGAAAAATCCGCTGGGATCGCCCTCCACCCTGGGGATCAGTCAGGGGGCCGCTTTCGGGGCCGCCGCTTCGGTGGTTCTTTTCGGTGCGCGGGTCTTTTCCATTACCGCGGCCGCGTTTGCAGGCGCCATGGGCGCCACCCTGGTGATTCTTTTTTTAGCCAGGCTCCGGCGGCTCTCTCCCGAGTCTGTGATTCTGGCCGGGGTGGCCATGTCGTCTCTGTTCGCATCGGCCACCGTCCTGGTCCAGTATCTGGCCACCGAAACCCAGCTGGCGGTCATCGTGTTCTGGACCTTCGGGGATGTGGCCCGATCCGGATGGCGGGAGATCGGACTCTTGTCCGGGGCCGTGGTCCTGACGTCGGTGTATCTGACGGTACTGCGTTGGGACCTCAATGCCCTGGCCTCGGGAGAAGATACCGCCAAAGGCCTGGGAGTGCATGTGGAGCGGGTCCGCCTTCAGGGAATGGCGGCGGCCGCGCTGGTGGCGGCCCTGGCCACCGCCTTTCACGGGGTGATCGCCTTTGTGGGCCTGATCGCACCGCATATGGCCCGGCGGCTGGTGGGGGCCGACCACCGGTTGCTTGTGCCCTTTTCCGCCGTTCTCGGAGCCATTCTACTTTTGACTGCGGATACGGTCGGCCGGGTTCTGATCGGCTCCGGCGGATTGCCGGTGGGGGTGGTCACCTCCTTTTTGGGTGCGCCCATGTTTCTTTACCTCCTGCTGCGGGGGTATCGATGATTCTGGAGGTGGACGGCATCGGGTTTTCCTACAACAGCCATCCGATTCTTGCGGATATCCGTTTCCCCCTCCGTTCCGGAGAAATTCTGGGGATACTCGGTGTGAACGGGGCCGGAAAATCGACCCTGCTCAAGTGTCTCAACCGGGTGCTGCATCCGCAGAAAGGACGGGTGCTTCTGGAGGATGAGGATCTTCTTCGGATGGACCGGCGGAACGTGGCCCGGCGCATGGGGTATGTTCCCCAGCGGCATCCGGATACCCAGCTCAATGTCTATGAATCGGTGTTGCTGGGCCGGAAACCCCACATGGGCTGGACCCTCTCCGAGGCCGACCATGCGGTGGTCGAAAACATCCTGGACCGAATGGGTTTGAATCGGCTCGCCCTGCGACCGGTGACCGATTTGAGCGGGGGCGAGGTGCAGAAGGTGGTGATCGCCCGGGCCTTGGCCCAATCCCCCCGGGTGCTGCTGCTGGACGAACCCACCAGCAATCTCGATCTCAAAAACCAGCTGGAGGTGATGGGTCTGGTCCGCGAGATCGTCACCGCCCGACATCTGTCCGCCATCGTGGCCATCCACGATCTCAATCTGGCCCTTCGATATGCAGATGCATTTCTGTTTCTGAAAGAAACCCGGGTCCACGCCTTGGTCCCCAGGGAAAAACTGACTCCGAAGATCATCGGCGAGGTTTACGGGGTGGAAGTGACCCTTCAGGAGATCGGGCCGCATCGGGTGGTGGTCCCTTTAGGATAAGAAAATCAAAGGAGTGTGCGATGAAGCAGATGCGCATCGGAATGATCGGTATCATTTTGGCGGTTCTCGGGATTGTGGGGTCCGTTTCCGCGGATACGGTGACGTTGACCGACATGGCGGGTCGGCGGGTAAGTGCGCCCCTCAATCCGGACCGGATCATCTGCCTCGGACCGGGGGCGCTGCGTCTGATCGTCTATCTTCAGGCCCAGGAACGGGTGGCGGGGGTGGAGGAGATGGAAAAGCGCCATCCCCACGGCCGCCCCTACCGGGCCGCCCATCCGGAACTGGCGGATCTGCCGAGAATCGGCCCCGGCGGGCCCGCCGCCATCAACAAAAAACCGGACCTGGAGGCGATTCTGGCGGTGGACCCGGAGGTGATCTTCGTCACCTATATGGAGGCGGCCCTGGCCGACGAGGTGCAGCGGACATCGGGAATTCCGGCGGTGGTCCTCAGCTACGGCGAACCGGCCACCTTTGACGAGGCGATCTTCGAGTCCCTGGAAATCGCAGGCGCCATTCTCGACCGGACGGTCCGGGCCCAGGCGGTGGTCGATTATATGCAAACATTGAGAAAAGACCTTCAGGGCCGCACCGAGGATATCCCCGAAGCAAAACGGGCGAGCGCCTATGTGGGCGGCATCGGCCACCGGGGTGCGCATGGGATCGAGAGCACGGAGCAACACTATTTTCCGCTGGACTGGATTCATGCCGAAAATGCGGCCGCGGGCGTCAAATCCCGCATCGGAGGCCATCTGTTTGTGGACAAAGAGATGCTTCTGGCCCTTGATCCCGAGGTGATCTTCGTCGACGGCGGGGGGGCGGCCCTGGTGGCGGCCGACTACCGGAAAAAGCCGGCTTTTTACCAATCCCTGAAAGCGTTTCAGACCCGGCGAATTTACGGCCTGCTCCCTTTCAATTACTACTCCACCAACATCGGCACGGCTCTGGCCGATGCCTATGCCATGGGCAAAATTCTGTACCCCGAGCGGTTCCAGGACATCGCTCCGGCCCGGAAGGCCGATGAAATCTATACCTTTCTGGTTGGCCAGCCGGTCTGCCGCCCAATGGAAGCGGCATTCGGCCCCATCGGGCAGCCGATGCCGTTTTCGGATTGATAGAAAGTTTTCCTGAATCTCACACGGAAGCTTCCTCCAATGGAAGGAATTCTGATAAGTTCCAATTCGATCCCAGACAGGAATCTAAAAATATGGGTTTTATCGACACGAGAAAAGAGGGAGAAGGACAATGAAGGCCGAAGAGATCATGAACCGCAAGGATTTTAATGACTGCGAAGCCTTTCACGGACATGTATGCCCAGGCCTGTCCATCGGCTATCGGGCGGCCA
>JBEPWQ010000090.1:0-12498 GCA_041642315.1 Desulfobacteraceae bacterium
TTCGAAGAGGAGATCGACGCCTTTCGGGCCTTTTCCGAGGTCTTTCCGGGCAACACGGTGCTGCTCATCGACACCTTCGATACCATCAAGGGCGCCCACAAAGCCGTGGAAGTGGCCAAAGAGATGGTGGACAAAGGGCAGAAGATCAAAGGGGTGCGCCTGGACAGCGGCGACATGACCCAGCTCAGCAAGGAGGTCCGACAGATATTCAAAGAGGCCGACATGGAGGATGTGTTCATTTTCGCCAGCGGCGGATATGACGAATACAAAATCAATGATGCCGTAGAAAACGATGCCGAAATCGACGGCTTCGGGGTGGGAACCAAGATGGGCACTTCCGCGGATTCGCCCTATCTGGATATCGCCTACAAGCTGGTCCAATATGACCATCGCCCCCTGTTGAAGCTGAGTTCCGGCAAAAAAACCCTGGTCAACCAGAAGCAGGTCTTCCGGAACACCGGCAACAGCCGACCCACCGGGGACGTGATCGCCCTTCGGGATGAAACTCTAGAAGGAGATCCTCTGCTCATCCGCGCCATGCATGACGGCAGGCGTCAGATTCACCCGGAATCGGTCCACGAAATCCGCGAACGTTTTATGACTGAATTGGAAAACCTGGATGAGGCTTACAAGCGGCTGAAAGACCCGGACGAATATCCGGTGGAACTGAGCCCGGGGCTGCGAAAGCTTCAAGAAGAGGTGGTTCAGGAGGTGAAGGAGAAGGAATTGGGAGAAAGCTGAAGCCCCCGCCCTAATCCATAATCTACAGAACCCAAACCCCTGAAATACAAAAAAGACCTTATTTGTATTCAAAGAGATCCTGTTAGGGTAGTAGGTGAAAATGTGCAGTTAAAGATATTCTTTGAATGCAAATAAAGGAGGTATTCCCATGCTCAGAAGCATTGACGAACTGCTCGGATACGTTCTGGCGGCGGAAGACGGAGAAATCGGTCGGTGCAAGGATTTCCTTTTTGATGATCGCCATTGGACCATCCGCTACATGGTGGCGGATACCGGCAAGTGGCTGCCGGGCCGGAAGGTATTGATTTCCCCGATCTCCCTGGGTGAACCCGACTGGACCGCCCGGAAGTTTCCGGTTAAAATGACCAAAGGGCAGGTGGAAAATTCTCCGCCGCTGGAAGAAGACATGCCGGTCTCCCGGGAATATGAAACCCGGTATTTCAATTACTACGGCTACCCCTATTACTGGGCCGGAGCAGGGCTCTGGGGTTCTGCTGCTTATCCCGGTGCTTTGTACGGAGTGCCCCAGGCCGACGTTCGGGAAGAGAGGGTGGAAAAAAAACGGCCGAACCATCTGCGGTCGGCCAAAGAGGTGGAAGGATACCGCATCGATGCAAATGACGGACACATCGGCCATGTCGAAGATTATATTGTGGAAGAGGAGACCTGGACGATCCGGTATGTCATCGTGGACACCCGAAACTGGCTGCCGGGCGGAAAGAAGGTGCTGATATCCCCCGATTGGACCAGCGCGATTCAATGGCAGAAGAAAGAGCTGGTGGTCGACCTGACCAAGGACGCCATCAAAAACGCCCCCGAGTACGACCCGTCCGTGCCCATCAACCGGGAGTACGAGGTTCGATTGTATGACTTCTACGGGCGTCCGCGCTACTGGACCTAATCGATTTCGAATATGGAAGGGGTGGGCCAGGCATGCCTCGCCCACCCCTTCTGTCTACTGAACGGCTTCTACCCGGTGGGTCATTTCAAGAACCTGATGATCCGATAAAATTCCCGTCCGCTCCAGCACCCGGCCGACGCCTTGAAGGTCTTCGATCAGATCGGCGGTCCCGCCGGATATTCCCCGGTCACCCTTGTTCATGAGAATTTCCAGAACCGACTTCTTGGCCGGAAACCGTTTCAGACGAATCGCCGCATCCGGCTCGACACCGATCGCCTCTCGGGTGACGGCCAGGGCTTTGTGAAACCCGCCGAGTCCATCCACCAGCCCGATGCGGAGGGCATCCTCGCCGGACCATATGCGACCCTTTGCGATTTCGAGCACCTTTTCCTCCTTAAGGTTTCGCCCCTGCGCCACTTTTTGGGTAAAATCCTCGTACACCCGGTCCAGCAAGGCCTGCACCCGCGCCCACTCCTCGGAAGAATAATCTTCGATGGGGCTCCACATGCCGGCGTGTTCTCCCCTCTTGACCGAATCCCAGGTGACCCCGAGCTTGTTCCAGAAATCACGGGTGATCATTTTCCCGCCCAGCACCCCAATGGAACCGGTGACGGTGCCGGGCTGGGCCACAATGGAATGGGCGGTCATGGCCACAAAATATCCGCCGGAGCCCGCCACATTGGCCATGGAAACGATCACCGGCTTTCCGGCCCGGCCGGCTCTGACCACCTCTCGCCGGATCGTGTCGGAGCCGACATAGGACCCGCCGGGGCTGTCCACCCGAAACAGAATGGCTTTGACATCTTCGTCTTCGATGGCCGAGCGAAAGGCCTTGGCCACCGTTTCAGATCCCATGGTGACGCCGCCGGTTACCGGATTGTAGGTGCTTTCACCCCGATGCACTCCGCCTTCGCCGTAGATGAGGGCGACGGTTTTCCCTTCGGTATAGGGCCTTTCGGCACGTCGGAAATAGGTCGACAATCGATACCCATCCGGGTCTTCCCCGATCCGCTCTCGGATTCTGTCTTCGACCTCATCCCAGTAAAAAAGACCGTCTACCAGTTTGGCGTCCAAAGCCTCTTTTCCGAGGAAGGGGCCCCGGTCGACCCGGTCCCGAACCTCGTCTTCCGAAAGCCCCCGGGCCTCGGCGATGGCGCGAACCATCTGGTCGAACATCGAATCCACCACCGCAGAAACCGCTTCCCGGTGCGGGGCGGTGTATTCGGTTTCGGTAAACATGTTCATGTAGTTTTTGTATTCCTTCCGGTGGTCCAGACGGGGCTCGATTTCCAGCTTCTCCAGAGTGCCGGCGACAAAAGGGGACCGGGACATCAGCCCGGTCAGTCCCAAATCCCCCGAGGGCTGAATGTATATTTCATCGAAGGCGGCGGCCAGATAATAGCCGCCGTTTCCCGGAGTCAATTCACCGAAGGTGTCGGCAAAGGCGATGGCCGGCTTTCCGGTTTTTCGAAAGGCCGTCACCGCATCCCGGATCTCCTGAATATGGGCCATTCCCATTTGCACATCCCCGATGCGGGCCAGCAGGCCCATGACCCGGTCGTCCCGGGAGGCGGTTTCCAGAGCTTCCACCACATCCCGAATCACCGGTTTCCGGGCGAGGAGGACCTGGGCCGCCGAATCATTGGGGATGTGCTCTACAAAAGGTCCTTGAAAATCGGCTTCAAGGAGTATCTTGTCGGGAAGATGGGTCTGACCGATCCAGTAGAGAACTCCGACCGCGATGCCGGAGAGTATCGCCAGCCCACCCCACACCGCCAGAAAGCCGATAATCACCTTTTTAATCTTCTTTAACATTTCCTGCTCCTGTTTTTTCAGGTTAATTGAAAATAGGTTTGACAGTTTCATTGAACCATCCTGTTTTTAGAAAATAATCATTTAAGAAAATCTCTTTGGAAACCCCCGTCTACAGGCTTATTTCCTATTTTTCTACCGCAACCGCCTCTGGCAAATAATGGAATCGCCTTATTTTTCAGTCGCAATTCCGAAATTCGCTTTATTTATCGGCTCCAAACCTCTATACATTTCGGCAACAAGCCTCTATACAGTAAGGAATTTTATCATGAAGACAACCACCCGTTCCCTTTGGGGAAAAAATGGAGCCATGGTGAAAGACCGGGATCCCCGGATATTGGCACAGATAATTTTAATTCTTCTGCTGTCCCTTCTCGACGCCTATTTCACACTTTACCTTCTCTCACACGGCGCCTCGGAGATCAATCCGGTGATGGCATTTTTTCTCCAGTTCGGAAAACGGCCGTTTATCGTGGCCAAATACCTGCTCACCAGCTTTTCGGTTGTCATACTGCTGCTGCCCGACCAGATTCGGCTCTTCGAATTTCAGACATCCCGGCGGACCACCTTTTTGACGATCGTCGGCATATTTGCACTGGTCATCCTCTGGGAGTTGTATCTCATATTTTTTGTTGTAAACGGCGGCTGAACCGGATCAGACTCTTTTCGATAAATACCCTCCTCTACCGCATAGAATACAAAATTCACCCCATTCCCTGTTTCCGTCTGAATGCTATACTGCATCAGTTATTTTGAAAAAAATTTTATCCACGGAGGGCCAGGTGTTTGAAAAAAAACTCAAATTGTTTAAATTGCTTGGATTCGAGGTCGGCATCGATCTGAGCTGGATCTTTATCGCCATTCTCATCGCCTGGTCTCTGTCGACCGGGTTTTTCCCGTTTCATTACAAAGATCTGTCTACCCAGACGTATTGGCTGATGGGGATCATCGGCGCCCTCGGTCTGTTTGTCTCGATCATTCTCCATGAATTTTCCCATTCCGTGACCGCCAGGCGCTACGGCATGGAAATGAAGGGGATTACGCTGTTCATCTTCGGCGGCGTAGCGGAAATGCCCGATGAACCGCCGAGCCCCAAGGCCGAGTTCATGCTGGCCATAATGGGGCCGATCGCCAGCATCGTGCTGGGGGTTCTTTTTTATCTTCTTTATCAATTGGGTAATCAGCTCGGCTGGCGGGACCCTGTCAACGGGGTGATTCAGTATCTGTCCACCATCAATTTCATTCTGGCTATCTTCAACATGCTGCCCGCATTTCCGCTGGACGGCGGCCGGGTGTTGCGCTCCATTTTATGGCGGATGAAGCAGAACTTGAAATGGGCCACCCGGGTAAGTTCACAGATCGGTTCCGGATTCGGTATTCTGCTAATCATTCTGGCAGTCATTCAGATCCTCAACAATAATTTTATCGGCGGCATGTGGTGGTTTCTGATCGGCATGTTTCTTCAGAACGCCGCCAAATCCTCCTATCGGCAACTGCTCACCAAAAAAGCACTGGGCGGACATACCGTGGAACGCTTCATGAAAACCGATCCGGTCACCGTCACCCCGGATGTTTCCCTGAGGGATCTGGTGGAAGAGTATGTGTATCGGCACCATTTTAAAATGTTTCCGGTGATTCAGGATTCCGATCAGCTGGCCGGGTGCATCACAACCCGGGAAGTGAAGCAAAGACCCAAAGAGACTTGGGAGGACATCAAAGTCGGAGATCTGACCAGCCCCTGCTCATCCGATAACACGGTGTCCCCCGAAACCGATGCGGTGGAGGCTCTTACCCTGATGAACAAAACCGGTTCCAGTCGGTTGATGGTCACCCGGGGCGATCGACTGGTCGGGGTGATCACCTTGAAGGACATGCTCGACTATCTGACCATCAAAATAGATCTCGAAGAAGAGGCTTGAATTCACGTCCGTTCACCGGCCCTGAAAGGAGAAATTCAATGTTAAAACCATTCAACCTGAAAACAGGCGGCTTGGGATACATCTTAGCGATCGCTTCGATTTTGCTGATTCCGCTCCTGGTCTCTTTCCCTGCAGAAGCGCGAGACATTACGGACGGGAAAATCACCCGGGCGATTGAAACCCGGTTGAAAAATGACGAAGGCGTATCGGCCCATCTCATCGATGTAAAAACCGAAGACGGCATTGTGGTCCTGACCGGCATATCGGACAGCATTCTGGCCAAAGACCGCGCCGCTGAAATCGCGGAAACCATCCGGGGGGTTCGATCCGTTGTGAATAAAGTCGAAGTCAGGACCGCGAAAAGACCCGCTTCGGAGATTCGAAGCGACATCAATCAGAAACTGGAAAACAACCCGGCGACGGATGCCTCAAAGATTCAGGTGGAGGTCAATGATTCGACGGTCTCGATCACCGGTGAAGTCCCTTCAGGTGCAGACAAAAAGCTTGCCGAAATGCTGGCCGAATCGGTTCGGGGGGTCTCCGGCGTCTACAACCGGATTTCGGTCGTCCGGGTGGAAACCCGGTCCGATGAGGCGATCAAAAAAGATATCGAGCAGAGGTACGCCTGGGATGTCTGGCTGAATGAAGAGAATATCGATGTTGCGGTGAAAGACGGCACGGTTCTCCTGAGCGGCACCGTGGGCAGCCCCGTGATCAAGCGGCGTGCCGTGAACAAGGCCTGGATCATCGGTATTGACAAGATAGTTCCTGACGAACTCGACGTCGACCCGGCCGTCCTCGACATGCGCGTCGGAAAAAAAAGGCGCGAGGTATCGGATGAAGCGATTAGAACGGCGATTCGGGAGGCATTTCAACACGATCCGAGAACCCGAAATGCCGATCCCGAAATTTTTGTGGAAGACGGGGTGGTCCGGCTGGACGGATATGTGGAAAGACTTCAAATCCGTCAGACCATGGAAAATATCGCACGAAATACGGTCGGGGTGATTTCCGTCCGAAATGACGTACAGATCGAACCGGGAATGATCGACACCCGGGATCCCATGGTGGACCGGGACCATCGGCTCGCGGAAAAGGTGCGCGCGGTCCTGAAAGCCGACCCGCATATTCGGCAGGATCAGATCGCGGTCTCAGTCAATCAGGGCGCCGTGAGACTCGAAGGCACCGTCGATTCACGATTCATCAAGGAGCGGGCGACGGACGTGCTTTCCGAGCTGGCGGAAACACTGGTGGTCAAAAACGACCTCAAGGTAAGAAACCAATGGAAACGGAAAGAAGACTGGAAGATACGCAGGGATGTCACCGATGAACTCATGTGGTCGCCCTTTGTGGATGAGACGGATATTACCGTTCTGGTCAACGACGGCGTGGTGACCCTCAAAGGAGAGGTGAACGATCTTCAGGAGCGCCGCATCGCCACGAAGAACGCCGTGGACGCGGGTGCAAAAAAGGTCAGAAATCTGCTGGAAGTGACCCGGCCCCGGTAATATCCGTTCCGATAATTCGTTCGTCTTTACTCGGTTCACCCTTACCCTCTTCCCGATCCGGGAAAGGTATTTCGCCTCGAAAGGAATCCGACTCATGGGATTATACAATCTTGACAAAATCTTCAAACCGGAATCGGTAGCCGTCATCGCCGCCAGCGAAAAAAAAGAGAGCCTCGGCCGCGCCATTATGGAAAATCTGGTGGAAGGCGGTTTCGAAGGAGACATTATACCGGTCAACCCCAAGCACGACCGGGTGCTCGACCGAACCTGCTATCCGTCCCTTTCCGAGGCCGATACTACGCCGGACCTGGCGGTGATCGCCACCCCCATTCAAACGGTGCCGGACATTATCGATGAGTGCGCCCGGCTTGAAGTCGGCGGCGCCATCATCATCTCGGCAGGCGGCAAAGAGATGGGCAAAGAAGGAGAAAAACTGGAGGAAGAGATTCAAAGCCGGGCCGCCGAAGGCGGGGTGCGGCTGATCGGCCCCAACTGCCTGGGGATCATTCGGCCCGGAAAAAAACTCAATGCCAGCTTCGCCAACCAGATGCCGCTGGAGGGCAAGTTGGCCTTCGTCTCCCAAAGCGGCGCCATCTGCACCGCCATTCTCGACCTCTCCCTTCAGGAGAACTTCGGGTTCAGCCACTTCGTCAGCATCGGCTCCATGGTGGATGTCGATTTCGGCGACCTGATCGACTACCAGGGCCACGCAACGGATGTCAGCAGCATCCTGCTGTATGTCGAAAGCCTCACCCATATCCGCAAATTCATGAGCGCGGCGCGGTCGGTCTCCCGAATCAAGCCGATCGTGGTGCTTAAATCCGGAAAAAGCGAGGCCGGCGCCAAGGCGGCCGCCTCCCACACCGGCGCCATGGCCGGAGAAGACGCCGTCTATGACGCCGCCTTCAAACGGGCCGGCATCGTGCGCGTCAACTCCATCGGCGAATTGTTCGACTGCGCCGAAATCATGTCCAAACAGCCCCTTCCTGAAAATTCCCGGCTGGGGATCATTACCAATGCGGGCGGCTCCGGGGTGATGGCGGCGGACGCATTGGCCGAACACGGTGGAAACATCGAACCGCTTACAGAGGAGACCCTCGACAAGCTCAATGAAGTGCTGCCGGATCACTGGAGCCGCAACAACCCCATGGACATCATCGGCGATGCCACGGCCGAGCGGTATCGCAAAGCCGTGGAGATCTGCATGGAGGCCGATGAGTTCGACGGCCTGCTGGTGATATTCAATCCTCAGGCCATGAGTGATCCGGCCGAAGTGGCCGAGGAATTGACCGGACTCCTCGAGAAGAAATCCTATCCCATCTTCACCTGCTGGATGGGCGGAACCGACGTGGCCAAAGGGCGGAAAATCCTGAATCAGGCCTCGATCCCGACTTATGAAACACCCGAACAGGCCATCAAGGCCTTCATGTACATGCACACCTATTCCCGGCGCCTGGAAGCGTTGACCGAAATTCCGCCCCGGCTGTCCCATTCCCTGAGCTTTGACCGGGATACGGTGAAACCTCTGATTCGGGAAGGCTTGGATCGTGAAGAGGGGGTGCTCACTGAAATCGAATCGAAAAATATACTCGACGCTTACGGCATACCGGTGAACCGAACCGAGATCGCCGGCTCCGAAGACGAAGCGGTCCAATTGGCCGAGGAGATAGGCTATCCCCTGGTCCTGAAAGTCCATTCCATCGATATCAGCCACAAATCGGATGCCGACGGGGTCCAGCTCGATCTGAGAAGCGAATCGGATGTGCGGCAAGCCTATGATCGAATCATGAAGGGCGCCGAATCCTATGATCCGGAGGCCGAGGTTCTGGGGGTCACGCTGCAGCCCATGTTTCTTCGGCCCGATTTTGAAATTCTGATGGGCGCCAAGAAGGACCCCAACTTCGGACCGGTCATTCTGTTCGGCACCGGCGGCACTCTTGCCGAGGTGGTCCGGGACCGGGCGCTGGGCCTGCCGCCCATGAACCGGCTGCTGGCGCGAAGACTGATGGAAGAAACCCGCATCTATCCGCTGCTCAAGGGGTACCGGAACAAACCCGAGGCGGACCGGGAGCTTCTGGAGGAGATGATCATTCGGTTGTCCCAGCTGGTGACCGATTTCCCCCAGATTTCGGAACTGGACATGAACCCGGTGATCGTTCAGGACGGGAAACCGGTAGCGGTGGATGCAAGAATCAAAGTAGAATCGGTCGATACCGACGTTCCTCACCACCTGGTCATCAGCCCCTACCCGGCCGATCAGGAAACCCATGAAAAAACAGACGAGGGACTGCCGATTTTCGCGCGGCCCATCAAGCCCGAGGACGCCCCGCTGTTCGAGGAACTCTTCAATACCTTGTCTAAAACCAGCATCTACCATCGATTTTTCAACCCGATCAAATCCCTGAGCCGGAAAATGCTGGCCCGGTTCACCCAGGTCGACTACGACCGCCAGATCGCCATGGTAGCGATTGATGAGCGGGAAGACGAAGCGGAAAAAATGCTCGGTGTCGCCCGAATCATTGCCGATCCGGACGGAAAGACCGCCGAATTCGCCGTGCTCATCGGAGACCCCTGGCACGGCAAAGGCATCGGGGCCGTGCTGCTGCAAAGGTGCCTGGATCTCGCCCGAGAACGCGGCATCCGCACCATCTGGGGCACCGTGCTCAAGGAAAACCGGGGCATGCTGGCCCTGGGCAAAAAACTGGGTTTCGAGGTCAAGCCGGAACCCGGGACCGGTGAGTATGAAATGTTGATGGAATTCGACCGCTGATAATCATGGCCGGTCGGATGACGCAGATGGCCTTCCCCTGCGTCGTTCGATTCATCATAATGGAATCATCTGTTATGGAACCCACGCGATTCAAACAGTCTACCGCACGGCTTCACACCGCCCTTTTCAATCTTCGTCATCCCTCTTATCCGGATTATCAGCGGTTCAGGATTTTAAATTTTAATTCAAGTATTTACCCAATTTATTTTGCTACCAATCTTGACATGGCGATGCTTTTTATATATTAAAGGGATCAGGATGTGAAAAATCCACATTCGCAGGCGGTTCCATCCGGGGCGGCATCAGAAAGCACTCATGGGCCTCACCGGCCGAATCCAATGTTTTGAAAATTCCCGAGGAGGTGCAAGTGGAAACCATCAGCTTTATGATCGACCGTGCTCCGGAAATGTGGCGGATGTTCTGGGAGCATGCCTATCTGGTCGGAATCGCCGTCGGCATCGCCCTTGCCACGGGGATTCCCATCGGCGTCTTCATCACCTTCAATAAAAAGGCGGCCGATACCGTCCTCTATATTGCGGGCATCATCATCACCATCCCTTCGGTCGCCCTCTTCGGGCTCATGATTCCCATTCTGGCCGTCTTCAACATGGGCATCGGTACGGTGCCGGCGGTCATCGCCCTGGTGCTCTACTGCCAGCTGCCCATCATCCGCAATACCTACTCGGCCATCAAGAACATCGATCCGGCCATGGTGGACGCCGGCCGCGGCATGGGCATGACCCGCACCCAGATCATGGTCAAGGTCCAGCTGCCGCTGGCCCTGGGCGTCATCTTCGCCGGGGTCCGGGTGGCGGTGGTCATGTCCATCGGCATCGCCGCCATCGCCGCCTACATCGGTGCCGGGGGTCTGGGCAATTACATCTTTCGGGGCATCGCCACCACCTATGATGAAATGCTGTTTGCCGGCGCCATCGCTGTATCGGTAATGGCTATCGTGGCCGACGTGGTCTTCGGATGGATCGAAAAGGCATTAATGTCCAAAGGATTGAGTACATAGCCGCTGAAGGTATGGCAGCGATACGCAATTTAAAATAGAGGAGTCGCCTACTAATGAGCAATTCAACGGATCAAAGTCCCCAGGCACCGAAGCCGGAGGTTACGGATCAAATATCCGACCCCGAATCCGAAGGCAGAAGCACCCTTCGGCTGGAGCGGCTGACCAAGCTCTACCCGGGAAGCGATCAACCCGCCGTCGACAGCGTCACCATGACCGTTCCGGCGGGGGAAATCTGCATCTTCATAGGTCCCTCGGGCTGCGGAAAGACCACCCTCATGCGCATGCTCAACCGCCTGCTGCCGATTACCTCCGGTAAGGTTTTTCTGGGTGGTCAGGATGTTTCCCAACTGGATGTGATTCAACTTCGCCGGGGGATCGGGTATGCCATTCAGCAGATCGGGCTTTTTCCGAACATGACCGTCCGGGACAATATCGCGGTTGTTCCCAAACTGCTGAAGTGGGACAAGAAGCGCATCGATGAGCGGGTGGATGAGCTATTGGACCTGGTCAACCTCGATCCTGAGACTTTCAGGGGTCGGTATCCCCGGGAACTCTCCGGCGGTCAGGCCCAGCGGATCGGGGTGGCCCGGGCCATGGCGGTGGATCCGCCGGTGATGCTTATGGATGAACCCTTCGGCGCCATCGACCCGATCAACCGGACGGTTCTGCAGGATGAGTTTCTGAAGATTCAGGAGCGGCTCAAAAAGACCATCGTCTTTGTCACCCATGATATCGACGAAGCCATCAAGATGGGAGACAAAATCGCCCTCCTGAGAGACGGCCGGCTGGAACAGTACGGTGGACCGGGAGAACTCCTGAGCCAACCGAAAAACGAATTCGTCAAGGATTTTGTCGGGGCCGACCGGGTCTTGAAACGTCTCAACCTTCTGAAAGCCTCCGATGCCATGATGGCGAATCCGGTTCACTGCTATGAAGGTGATCCCGGACCGAAGGTTCGAAAAAAGATGGAAGATGAAGATCTCAACTTTCTTCTGGTAGTGGACGACCAGGATCGACTGATGGGCTACGTCTCTTTAAAGGCTCTGGTCGACTTCGAGGGGCCGGTGGGCAAGATCGCCCACCCCATGACCTTGACCGTGCGCCCCGGCCAGAACCTCAAGGAGGCCCTTTCGCGAATGCTTCAATACGACCTCGGTATTCTGGCCGTGGTGGATGAAGAAAATCGGCTTCTCGGGGTTCTCAATTCAAGAACCCTGCTCAACACCATCGGTGAAACCTACGATGAGAAGGGCGGCCACTGGGGCAAGGTGATCGGCGGGGGCAGTGTCTTATGAGCGAAATAGTCGAAATTCGCACCAACCCCTGGGTTCGGGCAGCTAGATTTCTGGGGATATTCGCTGTTTTCGTTATCGGCGCATGGAGCGAATATATGGGATATTTCGATTTCGCCCTGGAAAATCCGGGTGAAATCCGCCGCCTGACCGTTCAGCATATTCAATTGGTGGCCTACTCTTCCGCCATCGCCATCCTTCTCGGCATTCCCATCGGTATTTTCGTAACCCGCGGATTTATGCGCCGGTATCGGAATATCACCCTGAATCTACTGGGGATCTGCCAGACAGTGCCATCGCTGGCGATCATCGCCATCGCCATGGGATTTATGGGAATCGGTCGGACGACCGCCATCTTCGGCCTGGTCATTTACTCCATCTTGCCGATCATCCGCAACACGGTGGCCGGCATTCTGGACGTCGATACAAATTTACTCGATGCAGGCCGGGGCATGGGCATGACCAACGGCCAGATTTTGTTCCAGGTGGAAATCCCCAATGCCATGTACATTATTCTGGCGGGGGTGCGAACCTCGA
>JBEPWQ010000091.1:0-12365 GCA_041642315.1 Desulfobacteraceae bacterium
TAGCGGTTCTACTGCTAAAGGATTGATTTTCCCACGCCACTTGACAAACAGACCCAGCCATACTAAATATCGTTTATCCCTTTAATTTCTCTACTGATAATCGAATAATTTGGCTTGACAAAGACATTGGCTGAACCTATGTTCAAATTTCTATAGAAAATCGCATCATCTATTGGAAATCCTAATCGAAACAAAAAGGAAGATTATGACCCTTACGAAAGCACAGATTATAGATGATATTACTGAACGACTCGCCTTTTCGAGAAAACAGAGTGCGGATATTGTAGAGCTTCTTTTGGAAATCATGAAACGCAATCTGGAGGAAGGCGAAGATCTGTTGATCAGCGGCTTCGGGAAATTCTGCGTCAAGGAAAAGAAGCCGAGACGCGGTCGAAATCCGGCTACCGGCGAGGATCTGATGCTGAACCAGAGGCGCGTGGTGACTTTTAAATGCTCGCATGTTCTCAGAGAAAAGGTAAACAATTCCAAAAACGGTTGAGGGTTCCGAAAGGATCCTTCGAATGAACCACCATATTAAGAGGACGACATGATCAAAGAAAAACCCAGCAATGTTCAACTCATTATCAATACGCTGATGAGCGGAGACACCCTTCGAAGCAACGAGATCGCCGAAAAGGTATCCGAGGCGGCGGGAAAAGAGATTAAAATCCAGGATGTGGCCAGCATGCTGTCGCGAATCACCAATGAAGATGTCTGCGATCTGGGATATTTTATTCTTAAAAACCGCGAAGGAAAAAGTTACGTATACAAAATGGCGGATGAATTTCTGTCTCTGTCCGAAGATAAGGCCTATGGCCTGACACGGAAAACCGGGGATGCACGATATACGCTTGAAGAGGCGGTCAATGAAGTCCCGGAGCTGGCCAAATACATCGCGGAAGCAAGGGCCAAGTCCAAATCCCGGAGGCGAAAACGGTCGACAGGACCGCGTCGCACCACCGAAACCGCGGCCAAGAAGACCCAAAAAGTGCAGTCGCCGCAAATCACTGCATATGGATCTCCGGCGGCCGCCCAGGACGGAATTCAATCTCTGGTCGAGGCACTCAGCAGGATTCAGGATCTGAACATCCACGTCACCGTCACCGTGAAGTTCGAAGGGATATAGATCATACCGCTGTCCTCTTGATCCCTGCACCAAATCTATCCTGCTTCAGGATTTCTTCTATCCTTCGATTTTCGACCCTTTTTCTTCTGACCTTCTGGTTTGGGTTCCTGTGGCCCCCGCTCCTGGAAGCCGATCCCTTCGAGCGCATGACCACGGCGGGGGCGACGATCCTGTACGGTCCGGCCGTTCCCGGGGCGGCGGAAGACGTGGCCCGCCTCTATCCGAAGGTACGCGCGGATCTGGCGCGGACCCTGCCGTGGCGGGTCGATTTTCCGGTGACGGTGGTGCTCGTCCCCAACAGTCGGGATTTTCGACAGATGGCCGGCAACCCCTATTTTGCCGCCTTTGCAGTGGGCGAAAAAGCGGTCATGGTGATCGATCTGACGAAGATGGAAGGGGACCCGTGGAAGCTGTACGCCACCTTGAAACATGAATTGGTCCACCTGGTGCTGCACCGGCATATCGACGGGAATCGCCTTCCCCGGTGGCTGAACGAGGGGGTGGCCCAATGGGTGAGCGACGGGTTTTCGGAACTGCTGATTCAAAAACGATGGGACGTGCTTCGGGGCGCGGTGCTCTCGGGCAATCCGCCGGACCTCGACCGGCTGGCACACCGATTTCCGGCCCAGCGGCGGCCTTTGCTGCTGGCCTATGAGGCGAGCAAGAGCGCTGTGGAATTCATGGTGGGCGAATTCGGAAGGGAATCGGTGCTGAATCTGCTTGATCGGCTGAGCCGGGGGCAGGACCTTGACCCCGCATTTCACGGATCCTTCGGGATCTATCCGGCGGAAATGGAGCGGCGGTGGCATCGGCAACTCCGACAGACCGGCACCCTGCTGGTCTATCTGGCGGTTCATATCTACGAAATCATCTTCCTGATCGCAGCCCTGGCGACCCTCTTCGGGTTTATTCGGGCGGTGCGAAAAAAGCGCCGGTATCGGGATGCGGTAGAGGAGGAGGACGAATTTCCGCCGAATCATTGGAATGATTGATCTTTCTGTTTCCGGTTCTTTTTCCGCATACCGGATGGTCCTTTCCAAGCTTTTAAGCTTGACCCTGTTTTTTCAGCCGAATATAGAGGTGGTAAAAAGATAGGTTGCCGGCTTGTCTTCCCGGCGGCCGTTTTTTTTTGATGATAACCATGTGAACCGCTATAAAAAGAGAACAATGACACAATCAGAATGGAAAAAGGATTCCTGGAAATCGTTCCCCGCCATGCAGCAGATGGATTGGCCGGATCAAGAAAATTACGAGAGAGTCATCAACCAGATCAACACGCTGCCCCCCCTGGTATTCGCCGGTGAAATCAGAAAGTTGGAATCCCTCTTGGCGGAGGCCTCCAAAGGCAACGCCTTCCTGCTGCAAGGCGGGGATTGCGCGGAGGAGTTCAGTGAATGCACGGCTCCCACCATCCGTGAAACCATGAAGGTGATCCTGCAGATGTCCGTGGTGCTGAGTTATGCGGGAGAAAAGCCGGTCATCAAGGTGGGGAGAATCGCCGGCCAGTACGCCAAACCCCGATCCAGCCCGATTGAAATCATTGACGGGGTCGAGCTGCCCAGCTTCCGGGGGGACATGATCAACGGTATCGATTTCACGCCTGAAGACAGAAAGCCCGATTGCGGCCGGTTGCTGGAGAGCTATTTTCATTCCGCCGCCAGCCTCAACATCTTACGGGCCTTTACCAGGGGCGGGTATGCCGCTCTGGACAAGGTCCATGAATGGAACAAGGCGTTCGTCAAGCAGTCCAAAGAAGGCAAATCCTACGAAGCCCTGGCCTCTCAAATTTCAAAAACATTGACCTTTATGAAGGTGATCGGCCTGGAAACCGATAAAATGCCCCAATTGAGCGAGGTGAATTTTTATACCTCCCATGAAGCCTTGCTGCTGGGATATGAATCGGCATTGACCCGCCAGGATTCTTTAACCGGTTTATGGTACGATTGCAGCGCGCATCTGGTCTGGATCGGAGACCGGACCCGGCAGCCGGACGGGGCCCATGTCGAATTTTTAAGAGGCGTCCACAACCCCGTCGGCATCAAAATCGGCCCGAAGCATGATCCCGACGAATTGAAACGGATTCTGGATCTGCTGAACCCCGAAAACAAACCGGGCCGCATCGTTCTGATCACCCGCTTCGGCAAGGATAAAATCAAACAGTATCTGCCGCCTTTAATCCGCGCAGTCAAAGGCAACGGCGCCGATGTGCTGTGGAGCTGCGATCCCATGCACGGAAACACCTATGTCTCTGAATCCGACTATAAGACTAGAAAATTTCTGGATATTTTAGAGGAGATTCGGAACTTTTTCGATGTCCACCATTCGGAGGGAACCATCCCCGGCGGGGTTCATCTCGAACTGACCGGAAAAGACGTCACCGAGTGTATCGGCGGCGCCCAGGAAATCATGGATCATCAGTTGAAAAGAAATTATTCAACCTCCTGCGATCCCCGTCTGAATGCCCAGCAAAGCCTGGAGCTGGCCTTTTTGATTTCGGACCTGTTGAAACGATAGATCGCGGCTTCAAATACCTCCGGCGGTAACCCGCGGATTCGATTGCGCCTGCTTTTCTTCCGGCAGATCCATCCATTTTCCCTGGGTCAGCGGTGCCAAATCGGCGGGATTGAGCTGAATCGGGCCCTTTCCTTGACGAAGTTCCCGTCCGCTCTTCCGAGTTTCAGCCCGGTGGTTTTTTGGATTTTTTTGAATAACAGACACTTAGTGACTTAGCAGCTTTGATAAGAGATTTATCGAGAGTCCAAAGTGCAGTACCTGACAAAAGCGACGCGCCTAAAAGGTGAGTATCAACATACCCTATTCCGATGCTCATCAATTTCCGTGATTCAATGAACTCCATTACTTCAACATGCTCAAGCACATTTACCATGGGTAATGCCTCAAGAAGTTGGATTATTTCACTCCGGTTTTTAAGGCTACCACAAGCCAATTCGCCGATTATGTATGGATGACAGGCAACTAAGCCTTGTTCAAGCAAATGAACAAGATGCTCATGGCCTTCTCTGAAATGTGTAATCCAAATCGAAGTATCTGCCAAAACGAACTCAGGCACTATCAGATCTCCGACGAGGTATTGTCTTTAAGTTTTGTTCTGTACCACCGAGTTTTGCCAAACGTCTAGCGCTTTCTTTTGCGATCAAAGCTTCAAGTCCGAGTCTTACTATCGAAGTCTTTTCTTTTATTCCAGTTAACTTTGATGCCTTGTCTATCAGTTCGTCTTCTATGTTTAGAGTTGTTCTCATGGTTACCTCCTAATCTGTTTTAAGTTGGTGCATCCATTATAGCCATATACTGATGCATTTGGCAACCATATTCTGACGAAGATAACAATGCAGGAACCGGACTGAAAAAGGTAGTGAAACGGAGCTTATTCAGGCTTGACTGACGGATTTGTTCTGTGATTTGGCATTTAGCGGCTTGATACGCGCCACATCTTTCTTAATTGCCTCTGCTGCGTCCCATAGGTCCACAGCTCTCTGGGCGTTCAGCCAAAACTCTGGAGAATTGCCAAACAGGCGCCCCAGCCGCAGAGCCATTTCCGGGCTAACACTCCGGCGCTCTCGCAGTACCTCGTTAATCGACCGCCGCGAGACACCCACGGCTTCGACCAAACCGGAAACGTATTCCAGCTTACGCACAGCCCGCTTGGCCACATCCGTCGGAAACCGTTTGGCTTTGCCTGTGACATACAGATCCCGGGATCGCCGATCCGCAAAGGACGCACCGAGCAAGCCCATTCTGGTGAGAGCGTCCAAGAAAATCCGCATTGAGCCTGGCCCAATCGGTCAGTTTGGCCTTGCCGGCAGCGGGCGAATCCAGGAACGGGTTGGTAATGTGCGTTTTTGTGAATACAGCACAGACCCGCATTCCCGCCGAGGGCGGCTGAATTGAATGGGTATTTTTCAAATTGAAAATCAGGTAAAACAGGTATTTTGTTATGGTCACTGAATGATAGAATGACAAAAAGATAAGCGAATGCCCAGACACAGAGTTCCCGGCACCATCGGCTGATCAGCACCGGTCGTTCACGGGAAGGAAAGCAAAACTCATGAGGAAATACTTAAAATTGAAATACCTGCTCCTCGCCGGCCTCATCATCGTCGGGATCGGCATCTTTCTCGCTTTCGGGCCGCCGCATCTGATGGCCCGAACCGAAACCCCAGAATTCTGCGCCTCTTGCCATGTCATGGAATCTCAATTCGAGGCATGGCAGCACCAGGGCGCCCATCGCCGCGAGCGATGTATCGATTGTCACCTGCCGCACGACAACCTGGCGAGCTATTACCTCTGGAAATCGATCGACGGCATGAAGGATGTCGTGTTCTTCTATTCCGGCCATGTACCCGACCGCATCGAAGTCTCGGAGCGGGGCCAGGGATTCATCCAGGACAACTGCATCCGCTGCCACACCGAAACCGTGGCAAGGATGCTCCAAACGGACCGAAACTGCTGGGACTGCCACCGCCGGCTGCAGCACCGGCTGACCGGCTCCATCCTGCCCTTGTAACCAAACCGATAGAAAATCCCAGGGAGATACCTATGATCACCAGGAATCGAAGGATAATGATTGGACTCGGAATGCTTTTTGCCCTTCTTTCAGTTTTATGGGCCTGCGCGCCCGAAGAGCCGCAGATGGTGCAGCCGGTGGAAATACCCGACAACACCATAGACCCGGAGGTCTGGGGCAAGGCCTACCCGGTGGAGTACGACCTCTGGCTGCAGACCGAGGAGCCCTCGCCGCCGGGCAAAAGCAAATACAAGGTCGGCTTCGATGCGGACAACATCACCTATGACAAGCTGTCCATGTACCCTTACATGGCCCTGCTCTTCCACGGCTGGGGGTTCGGCATCGAATACAACGAGCCGCGCGGCCATGCCTTCATGCTCAAGGACCAGCTTGAGATCGACGCCAAACGCGTGGGCGCGGGCGGCGTCTGCCTGACCTGCAAGACGCCTTACGCACCCGTTCTTGAAGAAAAGATGGGATTTGATTATTACAGTTCGCCCTTCCGGGAAGTGGTGGGAGAAATCCCCGAGGAGCACCGCGAACTCGGCGTCGCCTGCATCGACTGTCATTACAACGAGGATATGAGCCTCAAGCTCTCCCGCGGCTTCACCCTGCTGAAGGCCCTGAACGACATGGGAACGGACCCGCAGGAGCTTTCCCACCAAGAGATGCGCTCGGCGGTCTGCGCCCAGTGCCATGTCACCTACAACATCACCAAGACGGCCGAAGGAAAGTCCGACGGCATCTATTTTCCATGGCAAAACAGCCAATGGGGACACATCACCGTCGAGGACATTATTCAGCGCATCCGCACCGACCCCGACAACAAGGAGTGGACCCAGCAGGTCACCGGCTTCAAGCTCGCCTTCATGCGCCACCCCGAATTCGAACTCTACTCGAACCAGTCCACCCACTGGCAGGCCGGGGCCGCCTGCGCCGACTGCCATATGCCCTACACCAAGGTCGGGGTCTACAAGGTCTCGGACCACCGTGTCAGAAGCCCGCTCAAGGCCGATCTGCGCGCCTGCGCCCAATGCCACGCCGAAGACACCGAATGGCTCAAGCGGCGGGTCATCAATATTCAGGACCGCACGATCTCGATCATGCTTCGGGCGGGCTACGCCACCGCCACGGCGGCCAAGCTCTTCGAGATGCTCCACAACGCCCAGGGAATCGAGTACGATCAGAAGATGTATGAGAAGGCCAAGGACTTCTATATCGAAGCTTTCTACCGGCAGCTCTTCATCGGCGCCGAGAACTCGGTCGGCTTTCACAACCCGCCCGAGGCCCTGCGGATTCTGGGCGATGCCGTCGCCTTCGCCGGCAAGTCCGAGGCCCTGCTGCGCCAGATGCTGGCCCAGGCCGGAGTCGAGGTGCCGATGCACATCGACCTCGAGCTGAACAAATATCTGGACGACCGCGGTGAAAAGCTGCTCCAGAGAAAGCCTGAGCAGGAGATCCCCGACCCCTTCGGCATCCAGGAGCGCTTTCTCTCCGTCGCCACCGGGCAGGATTTTGAAGGACCGGAACAGGTGCAGCAGTAGAGGCCTACCTCAGCTTTCTCGCGACATACACTCCGTAACTGATGTATGCCTTGTATGTCTCGTAAAGGTCGATTTCCCGTTGTTCCGCGGCCACAATCGCGCGCGCTTCTTCGCTGTTTCCATTCCGGTTCAGGAAGTCCTCGAACCTGGCTTGCATGGGCCGGTAATACGCGTCCATCCAGCAGTATTCCGGCAACACAAAATACCCGACCGGCGAATAACCATGCTTTTCCAGGATCCTGATTTTGGCGGAGGCGACATCGATTTCGGGATACTCGCTATCCCAATAATTCTGGAGTTCCGGCGGTCGGGAGTCGGTGATCCATGTGATCTCGGAAACAACCAATACACCGCCCGCTTTCAGATAGCGTCGCCAGTCCGCTACGCCCTTTTCGAATCCGATGTTGTAAATTGCGCCCTCCGACCAAATGACATCCAATTCCTGGTCGGCAAAAGGCAGGTTGTCCATGGAGCATGCAAGCGTCGAGATCCTGTCCGCCACCCCGATGCTTTCCGCATTTTCCTCGAGCACGTCCAGAAAGTCTTGAAGAAAGTCCACCGCCGTGATCTTGGCGTTCAAGAGTCGGGCAAGCACGAGGGTGGATGCCCCCGTACCACAGCCGATATCCGCAACCTTCAACGGCACAGTCCGGTCGACCTTGGCCAGAATGAGCGCCAGTTCCGTTTCGGCATCCCCGCCCGGTCCCTGCCGATGACCTTGCTTGTGGAGGTCGATCAAGAGCTTGTAATCATCCATAATCTTATATTTTTTTTCGGTGAGAAGAGAACGCTGCAAGGCCAGCTTGTTTCGGTCTTGACACGTATGAACCTGTTCAGTGCGCGTGCGGCATTGGTTGCGCAGCGGTTTCCATGAGAAATGAGGTATTCTCTTTAAGGAAACTGTTGTTAGCGGCCCGGTTGAACGCCTCGTTGGCGTTATAGTATTTTTTCAAGCAAAATTTGAAGATTTTCTTTGAGTTGCGGCAGTTTGTTTTTTGCTACATCCCATACTATCGTATAATCCACCCCAAAATAATTATGAATAAGCCTGTCTCACATTCCTGCGATCTTCCGCCATTCAATATGAGGTTGCGAGTTCTTGGTATATTCCGGCAGCTTTTTTGAAGCTTCGCCGATAATCTCGATGCTTCGGACAAATGCCCTTTTGAGAGTTTCGTCTTCAAGAAAATTTTCATAGCATGTATTCGAAATTCGGCTCTGAAGATAATCTATTTCGTCCAACATGTGTCGAATGTACTCAGGCGGCGAAAGGGACACGCTCTATCTCCTTTAAAATATGTGGTCCGATGTGCGGACTCAGGCCTTCCGGCGTAACAACATCAACTTTGCGCCCCAACAGATCTTCAAGCAGGAAAGA
Source organism: Desulfobacteraceae bacterium (assembly GCA_041642315.1). Taxonomy (GTDB): domain Bacteria; phylum Desulfobacterota; class Desulfobacteria; order Desulfobacterales; family Desulfococcaceae; genus JAABSQ01. The sequence goes on from JBEPWQ010000091.1 coordinate 8,574, forward strand.
AACGTCCATAAAATTATCAAAGGTATGCTTTTCTTGTTCAAATTCAACGAGAATATCAATATCACTCGAAGCGGTCTGTTCACCTCTGGCAAATGATCCAAACAGTCCGATGCTTACAACACCCAAAGAAACGAGGTTATTTCGCTCATTCCCAATTCGCTTAATAATTTCCTCCTTAGTGGTTACTCTGTTTAGTTTCATGCCCGGACGATAGAATTTACCCCTTTCACCTTGGGAAAAATCGTATTCTTTTCTCATGTTTAACCACCGTAGTTTATGGTACAAAAGTAAAAAACTCTCCAGACACAGCATTCTCGTTTGATATCCGACAATAAGATGGAAAACAAGAAAAAAATCGAAGAAAAATCCCATCAAAAGATGGTGCTTTTGGCGGAAAAGATCAGTCAAAATGCAAATTTTTGAATTACCGGAAAACTTACGGAAAAAGGCAGATATCAGAGGAGGGGAAAATGGAGAAAAGTTACCAGAACGCGAATTTCAAGGCATAAAATCAGTCTTCCCCCTTACCAAACTTGAATGTCACGAGAAAAGTAGCATTTGAATGACTCGTTATGAGGGTCATAATCCCTTTATTTTTAGGATCATAACCATCTATCATTTGTCCTAATTCTTTTTGTGAAGCAGGATCGCCAAATATTTTCATACATCAGGCCCTCACCAGCTCATCCGAACCTTAATCCCCGCCGAATCCAGAAACGACTTGATCTCCGCCACCGTGTAATGGCCGTAGTGGGTCATCGAGGCGATCAGGGCCGCATCGGCTTTGCCCTGTGTGAGAACGTCGGCCAGATGCTCGGGCTTTCCGGCCCCGCCGGAGGCGATCACCGGAATATCGACATTCTCGGATATCAGTTCGGTCAAGGTGAGTTCATATCCTTCCCGGGTGCCGTCGGCATCGATGGAATTGAGGCAGATCTCTCCCGCCCCCAACTCCTGGCCCCGCCTGGCCCATTCCAGGGCGTCCATCCCCATGCAGGTCCGGCCCCCGTTGATGACGATCTCGTAGCCCGAGGGGATCTTTTCGCTTTTGTCCACCGCCTTGACATCCATCCCCAGCACCACGCACTGGCTGCCGAACGCCTTGGCCCCTTCAGAGATGATCTCCGGATTTTTCACCGCGGCCGAGTTGACGCTGATCTTTTCGGCGCCGGCCAGAAGCACCTCCCGCATGTCTTCCTTCGTGCGGATGCCGCCCCCCACAGAAAAGGGGATGAAGATCGTCTCCGCCACCCGCCGGACCACCTCGATCATGATGGAGCGCTTTTCATGGGAGGCGGTGATGTCGTAGAAGACCAGTTCGTCGGCGCCGGCCTCATAATAGAACCTGGCCATCTTCACCGGATCGCCGATATCCACGTTGTTTTCGAATTTGATGCCCTTGGTCGTCTTGCCTTCCCGAACGTCGAGACAGGGAATGATCCGCTTGCTTACCATGGGGTCCACTCACAGAAATTTTTGAGAAGGGTTAATCCGGGCCGGCCGCTCTTTTCCGGATGAAACTGGGTGGCGATAAGATTGGCCGTGCCGATCACCGAGGCAAAGGCGATGCCGTGACCGGTGCGGCCGATCACCTGGTCTTCATTTTCCGGATCGGGATAGTAGCTGTGGACGAAGTAAAACTCGTCCCCGTCCCCGATCCCCGCCAGCACCGGATGAGACCGGCTGAGCCGAACCCGATTCCACCCCATGTGGGGAATCTTCAGATGGGCTCCGGTCGCATCGGTCATTCGGCCAGAAAACAGCCGGGTCCGGCCGTCCACGATTCCCAGGCAGTCGGTGCCGCCGTCTTCCTCGCTGAAACCCATGATGATCTGGGTGCCGAGGCAGATTCCCAGCAGCGGTTTGCCCGAGGCGAAGGTTTCCTGAATCACCCGGTCCAGCCCCAGCCGCCGCAGGCTCGCCATGGCCGATCCGGCCGCCCCCACCCCGGGAAAGATCACCCGCTCGGCGCTTTGAATCCGGGTTTCGTCTTTGGTGATGTCGCACTCATATCCCAGATGGGCCATGGCCCGGGCCACGCTGGTCAAATTGCCCGCATCGTAATCGACTATCGCTATCATCTATCGTCCCGCTCGCCTTCCTTCGGTATCGACCCTTCGCAAGAAGGATCCTCATCGGCCGTGTCCACCGCCTGTTTGGCATCGGCCCACATTTTATCCATCTCCTCCCGGCCGGCCCCTTCGATGGACCGCCCCCGCTTTTCGGCGGCCGCTTCCATATATTGAAATCGTTTCTGGAACTTCCGGGTGGACCCGCTCAGGGCCGCCTCCGGATGCACCTTGGCGAAGCGGGCCACATTGACCAGGGTAAACAGCACATCCCCAAACTCCAGAGAAATCGCCTCCCGATCGATATCACCCCCGCCGTTTTTCCCCAGGGCCTCCTTCAGCTCGGCCCACTCCAACTCCGCCTGGTGCATCACGCCGGCCAGGTCGTCCCAGTCGAACCCGGTGCGGGCGGCCCGTTCCGAGATCCGGTGGGCCCGCAGCAGGGCCGGAAGACCCGTGGGCACCGAATCGAGGAGGGAGCCGTTGCCGCGGTCTCCTTTTTCCGCCTTCTCTTCCAGTTTGATCTGGTGCCACCGCCGCCGCACATCCTCGGCCCCGTCCACATGGTCTTCGCCGAAGACATGGGGATGGCGCCGGACCATTTTATCGAGGCTGACCGCGGCCGCATCTTCGATATCGAATTGGCTTTTCTCCTGAAACAGATGGGCGATAAACAGGATCTGGAACAGCACATCCCCCAGCTCCTCCCGAATCGCCGCGGGATCACCCGCTTCAATGGCGTCGGCCAGCTCATACACCTCTTCGATGAGGTAGAGGGCCATGGTTTCGGGGGTCTGTTTTTTGTCCCAGGGGCACCCGTCGTCTCCGCGCAGGGTCTGTATCAGCCGTATCAGGCCGTCGATATGCTTGAATTCCCGGTCTTGATGATTCACGAAACTCCTGTCAAGCGGTTCCGGCGACCTGTCGCCACCGCTTTTTAAAGGTATCGGATTTATCCTCGAATTTCCGTTTCATCTCCGGCGGGGCCATGTCGATCAGGGCTTCCGAAATCCGGGCCACATGGGGAGCCAGCAGAGAGTCTCGAATCACCGGCACGTCGCCGGGCAAAAAGGTGATCAGCACCCCCAGCAGGATGGATACGAAGAGAAGCCCCTTGAGGGCCCCGAATCCGACTCCCGAAATCCGGTCGAACCAGGCCCCGAAGGCCGCCTTGATCAGATACCGGAACAGAAATCCCAGCAGTCCGGCCGTCATCATGCACCCGCAGAAAATCGCAAGGAACCCGAATATATGAAGGTAGGCGGGATCGCTCAGCCAGCGGCTCAAAAACGCGGCGGCCTGCTCATAATAGGTGTAGCCCAGATACAGCCCCCCGCCCACGCCGACCAGCGCAGTCACCTCCCCCACGAAGCCTCGAAAAAAACCCATGATCAGGCAGTAGCCCAGTATGATGCACATCAGAATGTCTAGCGGGTTCATGGGGCGGTTCAACCGTGGGGGTCATGCGTTTTTTTTTGACATCCGGAATCTATGTGGTATATTTTTAAACATTTGAAAATGTGTAAAATACCAGAGCCGACAGGGGGAGTCAAGCTTTTCCTTTTGGAGCGGATACCCCCGGATACCGTCGAACCACATTGCAGTGCAAAAGGAGTCGCCATGCCGATCTATGAATTTTATTGTCAGGACTGCCATACCATTTATAGCTTTTTCTCCAAGCGGATCGATACCGATACCCTGCCCCCGTGCCCCAAATGCGACA
>JBEPWQ010000092.1:0-12346 GCA_041642315.1 Desulfobacteraceae bacterium
CCCATGCCGCGGGGGCCGCATTGCAGACATCCGAAGAACTGGTCTGTGTCGCCTCTACCGGGGTGATCGGCCAGCCTTTGAACATCCAGAAAGTGGAGGAGGCGGTGCCGGAACTGGTGAAGGCCCTCAGCGAACAGGGTTTTCCGGATTTCGCCGAAGCCATTCTGACCACCGACCTGAGTCCCAAAACAGCCGCCGGCCAGGGGGAAATCGACGGAAAGCCCTATACCGTCATCGGAGTGGCCAAAGGCTCCGGCATGATCCGGCCCGATATGGCCACCATGCTCTGCTTTATCTGCACCGATATCAAAGCCGAAACCAATGTGCTTCAGAAAACCCTCACCCTGGGGGCCAATCGTTCCTTCAACCGGATTACCGTAGACGGGGACACCAGCACCAACGATATGATCCTGATCCTGGCCAACGGGGCATCCGGGGCCGAGATCGACAGCACCTCCGACCAGGTGGGATTTCAGGCGGTACTGGATGATGTTCTGCTTCAGCTGGCCAAAATGGTGGTCAAAGACGGCGAGGGTGCCACCAAGCTGGTGGAGATTCAGGTCAAGGGCGCCAAATCCCCCAAAGATGCCCGGGCCGTGGCCGATACCGTGGCCCATTCCAACCTGGTCAAGACCGCCCTTTTCGGTGAGGATGCCAACTGGGGACGGATTATCGCCGCGGTGGGCAGGGCCGGTGCGGTTATGGATCCCCAAAAGATCGACATCTTCTTCAATGAGGTCCGAATGGTCGAAAACGGCCTGACCTCCGGGCATGCGGCCGAGGTGGACGCCACCCGGATCATGAAGACCCCGGAGTATACCATCTTGATCGACCTCAAGGTGGGGGAGGGGAAGGCCTCGGTCTTCACCTGTGATTTTTCAATGGATTACGTCAAGATCAATGCCGATTACCGAAGCTGAGAGAATGGGAGAGCCGGTCCGTCTGCAGAAGTTTCTTTCCGCCGCAGGGATCTGTTCCCGGCGGAAGGGGGAGACCTATATTCAGGCCGGCCGGGTCCGGGTCAACGGAGAGGTGGTGACCGAACTCGGGGTCAAGGTCGACCCGGAATCGGACCGGGTGGCGGTGGACGGAAAACCGGTCGTGCCCGAGGAACGGCCCGTCTATGTCGCACTCAACAAACCCAAGGGATTCGTCACTTCCTGCGATCAGCCGGGGGAGAAGGTGGTGGTGGATCTGGTGAAGATTCCCGAGCGGATCTACCCGGTGGGCCGGCTGGACAAGGATTCCACCGGACTGATTCTTCTGACCAATGACGGAGACCTCCACAATCGCCTGCTTCACCCCTCCTTCGATCATGAAAAAGAATACCTGGTCACCCTGGGCCGCCCGCTGTCGGACGGGGCTCTGCAAAAGATGGCCGAAGGGCTTCCCCTGATGGGCACCACCACCCGTCCGGCCAGGATTAAACGGCTCTCGGACCGGCGGTTTCGAATCGTCCTGATGGAGGGGAAAAACCGGCAAATCCGACGGATGGTCCGGAAGGTCGGGGGCCATGTCACCGCCCTTCAGCGGGTGCGGGTGGCAAATATTCGGCTGGGGAACCTGGCGCCCGGAAACTGGCGGCACCTGCGGGAACCGGAAAAACAGCATCTGCTCAAAGGTGTTTCCGGGTAAGGTCGGACGACCGCCGTTTTCCCCGAGCAGGGAGCGCCGGTGATGACATGCCATCGGGTCTGAATCATCGGGATAACGGGGATCTATAACGACCAATTTCAAACGAATCCTGAACATCCCTCGGAACGGGGTGTCTTCGGAATGGAGAGCGAGGAATGGTTACATCTGAATCTTTGACGTCACGAGAGGATAAAATCGCGGTCATCGGCCTGGGGTATGTCGGTCTTCCGTTGGCGGTACATCTTTCGGAACACTTCGAGGTGGTCGGGTATGACTTGAAGAGCGAACGGGTGCGCGAGCTTCAAGCGGGTCATGACCGGACCCTGGAGGTGGAGGACGCGGATCTGCAGGCGGCCGAACTTCGATACACCGATGATCCCAAGGAGATCGCCGCCTGTCGCCTCATTCTCGTTGCGGTCCCCACTCCCATCGATGAATACCGGATTCCGGATCTGGGGCCTCTGGAAGGCGCCTCCGCCATTGTCGGAGGAAATCTGGTGGAAGGTTCCTGCGTGGTATTCGAATCCACCGTTTTTCCCGGCGCCACCGAAGAGGTTTGCATTCCCATCATCGAAGCGAAATCGGGTCTGAAGTTCGGGGTCGATTTTACCGCCGGTTACTCCCCCGAGCGGATCAATCCCGGGGACAAGGTCCACACCCTGGAGAGTATCGTCAAAATTGTATCGGGCTCCGATGGAGAGACCCGGCGGCTGTTGAGTTTCGTTTACGGCAAAGTGGTCAAGGCCGGGCTTCATCTGGCCTCATCCATCAAGGTGGCCGAGGCGGCCAAGGTGATCGAAAACACCCAGCGGGATTTGAACATCGCGCTCATGAACGAACTTTCCATGATTTTCGACCGAATGGGGATCGATACCCTTCAGGTCCTGGAGGCCGCCGGCACCAAGTGGAATTTCCTGCCCTTTCGGCCCGGTCTGGTCGGGGGCCACTGCATCGGGGTGGATCCGTACTATCTCACCTTCAAGGCCGAATCCATCGGGTACCATCCCGAAATGATTCTGGCCGGCCGTCGGATCAACGACGGGATGGGCAAATTTGTGGCTGAACGGACGGTGAAGATGCTGATCCAACTGGGAAAGCAGGTTCGGGGGGCCAAAATCGGGCTGCTGGGATTGACATTCAAGGAAGATGTTCCGGATCTGAGAAACACGAAGGTGGTGGATATTATCGCAGAACTGGAAGATTACGGCATCGAAGTCCTGGTTAATGATCCCCTGGCCGACCCCGACGAGGCCCGGAAGTATTACGGCATCCATTTGCGAGCGATGGAGGAAATCCAGGGCGTGGACGGAATCATCGTTGCGGTGATGCACCGCTATTACCGGGAGATGGGGCTGGCGAAGATCTGTCGGTTCTGTTCCACCGGCTCCTCCTTGGTGGTGGACCTCAAAGGCGGGTTTGATCCGGCTGAGGCGGACCAGCTCAATGTCCGGTACTGGCGTCTGTAGGGGCTTTTCTTTACCGGCCCTTTTCGGAAAGGATCTATTCACCATGACCATTGGCCGTGCCGTTTAGCGATTTGCCGGGTGTGCCGTGCTGCGGGTCTTTTTCAAGGCCATGGGCTTCAGGCCGGGCAGAGCCTACGACTGATTGCGCCAGGGTCATCATTTGCTGAAACAATTTACGGAGTTGAATGTGAAAAATCGACATCTCATGCTGGGCAATGAAGCCCTGGCCCGGGGTTTACTGGAAAACGGATGCGCCATGGCGACCTCATACCCCGGCACGCCGGCCTCCGAGATTCTGTCCTCAGTGGTCCTGTTTCAGCAGGCGAACCGTTATCCGATGCATGCCCAGTGGGCGGTCAATGAAAAGGTCGCCTTCGAAATCGCCTATGCCGGCTGCATGACCGGTCTGCGTACCGCCGTGTCCATGAAGCAGGTGGGGCTCAATGTGGCCTCGGACCCGTTCATGAGTGCGGCTTACATGGGGACCAAAGGCGGGTTTATCCTGATCAGCGCCGATGATCCAGGCCCCCATTCCTCCCAGACCGAGCAGGACAGCCGCATGATGGCCATGATGGCCAAGATACCGGTGCTCGATCCCGACTCCCCCCGGCAGGCCAAGGAGATGACCGGCCTGGCCTATGCGCTCTCGGAAGCCTTTTGCATTCCGGTGATGATCCGTCCCACCACCCGGATCTGCCACAGCCGTCAGGATGTGCCGTTGGGGGAAATGAGGCTGCTCAATACCATCCCTGAATTTCAGAAAGACCCGGCCCGGTGGGCCGCTACGCCGAAATTCCGGTTTCAATTGCACGGAGAGCTGGAAGAAAAACTGGCCGGAATTTCCTCCTGGAAAGCGACGGCGCCGGTTCGGCTCAATTCGAAGGCGAAGGGTTCCAAGGCGCTGGTGGTTTCCGGCGTCGCCGCGGCCCATTCCCGGGAAATCCTGCAAGACCTGAATCTGTGGGACCGATTGCCGCTCTACCAGGTGCTTCAACCGTATCCACTGCACACCGATTTCATTCATCATCTGCTGGAAGCCTATGATGAAATCCTCGTGCTGGAAGAGACCACCGGCGTCATCGAAATGCAATTGGCAGACCGCCACCGGGTTTTCGGCAAGATGAACGAAAAGGTTCCCCGTGTGGGGGAGCTGCTTCCGGAGGTGATCGAGGCGATTGTGGCCCAATTCACCGGCGGGCAGTCGGCCCCGGTGGAAAAACCGGCAGCGGCCGGGAGGCGACCCACCCTATGCGCCGGGTGCCCCCATCGGGCCAGTTTCTTCGCCATCAAAAAGGCGGCCCCAAAAGGCATCTATACCAGCGACATCGGTTGCTACACCCTGGGCCTGAATCTGGGGGCGGTGGATACCGTCCTCTGCATGGGTGCGGCCATCAGCCAGGCGGCCGGTTTTTATCACGCCTACAAAAATCAGGAAAAAGGGCCGCCCATCGTGGCCACCATGGGGGATTCCACTTTTTTTCATGCCGGGGTTCCGGCCCTGATCGATGCGGTGGTCCAGAACGTCGGGTTCGTACTTGTGATTCTGGACAACCGAACGACGGCGATGACCGGCGGTCAGCCCACCCCCGCCACCGGTTTAGGGGCGGCCGGGGAGCCCCTCAACACAGTGGACATCGAATCTCTGGTCAAGGGATGCGGCATACGGTACTGCAAAACCGCCGATCCGTATGATCTACAGGGGTTTACCGCATTGATGAAGGAGGCGGTGGCTTATTCCAAGGAAAAAGGCCCGGCGGTGGTGATTTCCCGCCATGCCTGTCTGCTGGATCGAAGGCAAAAGGAAGATCAGGCGGATCGAAAAACCGTTCAGGTGAGCGAGAGCTGTGATGGATGCGCTTACTGCATTACTCAATTCGAATGCCCGGCTCTGGTTCATGAGGAGGCTGCCGAAAAGGTCCGGGTCGATCGAATGATATGCAGCGGCTGCGGAGCCTGTCTTCAGGTCTGCCCTAAAGGGGCTATCGAGGAGGTGCTGCGATGAATGCATCGATTCGACAACAGATTATTATCAGTGGCGTCGGGGGCCAGGGAGTGCTGTTTGTGACCCGCTTGCTTGCAGAAGCGGCCATGGATCGGGGAATTCCGGTCTTCACATCCGAAACCCACGGCATGGCCCAGCGGGGTGGAACCGTGTTGTCTCATCTGAAGGTGGGAGATTTTTCCAGCCCGCTCATTCGTCCCGGACGTGCCGACGGACTACTGGTGTTGAAGGAGGAAAACCTTTCCCAGCACCGGGTATTCCTGAAATCCACCGGATGGACGGTCGTCAATACCGCTTCCCCGGGACCCGATTCCGACATCGATAATTCCGTCGATGCCGATCGATTCGCCCTGGAGATGTCCAATCCCAAGGCGGTGAATCTGATCATGCTGGGCCGGGCGGTTTCACGGGTGAACCGATTTTTTTGCACTTTAAATGATATTGAAACGGTCCTCAGCCGGCGGTTGGCCCATCGGACAGAAATGCTGGATGCGTCACTGAAAGCGCTTCGAATGGGGCACACCGCCCCTTAATAACCATATTCACGAAGCATGCAATGGATGAGGAAACAAGGAGGAGACATGAAACGGAGCGCGAATCTGATTTTGGCCGGGTTTTTTCTGGGAATCTTGACAGCGGTTTTTCTGATGCCGGAAGGCGTGTATGCCGGGCCGGTCCGGCTCAGTTACGCCAATTTTCCCCCGGCCCCCACTTTTCCCTGCGTGCAGATGGAGCGGTGGAAAGAAGAGGTGGAAAAGCGGACCGGCGGAAAGGTGGCGATCAATACCTTCCCCGGCGGCACCCTGCTCGGGGCCAAAAACATGATGGACGGGGTGATCGCCGGACAGGCCGACATCGGCTGCCTGAGCATGGCATATCAGCCGGGCCGTTTCATGGTGACCAACGCCACCAGCCTGCCGCTGGGAATTCCCGATGCCCGGGTCGGGAGTCTGGTGCTGTGGGACCTTTACCAGAAATACAGGCCGGAAGCTTTCGACAAGGTCAAGGTGCTGACCATGTTCACCACCGCTCCGGCCAATATCATGTGCAAAAAGCCGGTCCGAAGCCTGGCGGATATCCGGGGATTGGATCTTCGCGCATCGGGCGGGGCTGCTGAAATTCTGAAGGCCTGGGGCGCCAATCAGGTGGGCATGCCCATGTCGGCCACCCCCGAGGCTCTGCAAAAAGGGGTGGTGGAGGGGCTTTTTTCGTCCCTGGAAGTGATGAAGGACCTCAAATTCGCCGAAATCTGCAAATACGTGACCATCACCGACGCCGTCATTTACCCCTTTGCCGTGGTGATGAACCTGGACCGATGGAACAGTCTCCCGGATGACGTCAAAAAAGTGATGGAGGAGTTGGGCCGGGAACAGGCCGAGTGGACCGGCACCTATATGGACGATCATGTTCAGGCTGCTATGAAATGGTCCAAGGAAACCCATGATGTGGAGGTCATCGTTTTGTCGCAAGAGGAAAAAGCCGATTGGGACGCTCTGTTGCGGCCGATTACCGATCAGTGGATCGATGACGCCGAAGCCAAGGATTTCCCCTCGGAGGCCATCGTCAAGGATATTCTGGAATTGACCCGGAAGCATTCCGGGTAGCCTGTCTTATATAATGGACCTGCTGGAAAAGCTGACCCTGAAGCTGAACCGAATTCTGATTGCTGTCGCCGGCTGTTTTCTGATCGGTATGATCCTGCTTACCTGCGCCAATATTTTCTTTCGAATCGTCTGGGTGCCGGTCCGCGGAACCTTCGAATTGATGGGGTTTTTCGGGGCGTTGGTCGCCGCCTTTTCCCTCGGCTTCACCCAACTGAGCCGGGGCCACATCGCGGTGGATATCCTCTTTCGATCCTTTTCAGGCAGAACCATTCGCATGCTGACCGGCCTCAACAACCTGATCTGTGCCCTCTTTTTCTCGGTGGTGGCCTGGCAGCTGGCGGAGAAGGGGAATATCCTTCGGGAGACCGGAGAGGTGACCGAAACCCTTCGAATCATCTACTATCCGTTCACCTACGGGGTGGCGGTGGGATGCGGTTTCCTGTCTCTGGTATTCGTGTGGGATCTGATTCGGGTGGCGATCGGTTCCAAAGGTGAGGCCTCATGAGCCTGGCCGCCGTTGGTATCGGCGGCATTCTGATCCTGATGTTGGCGCTGTTTCTTCTGGGAATGCCGGTGGGATTCGCCATGGGGATCGTCGGGTTCTGCGGGTTCTGGTATGTGATCTCCTTTAAGGCCGGGCTCAACATGATCGGCGGTGTGGTCTGGGACACATTTTCCAGCTACGGCCTCACGGTCATTCCCCTGTTCATCTTCATGGGGCAGATCGCCTTTTATTCAGGGGTGAATGAAAAGCTCTACAACGCCGCCTACCGATGGGTGGGGCAGATTCGGGGCGGAATCGCCATGGCTACGGTCATGGCCTGCGCCGCTTTTTCGGCCATCTGCGGCTCCAATGCAGCCACTGCAGCCACCATGAGTACGGTGGCCCTTCCTCAGATGCGGAAATTTGACTATCACGCCAAGCTCAGCACCGGCGCCGTCGCCTGCGGGTCCACCCTCGGCGTGGTGATTCCCCCCAGCGTGGTTCTGATCGTCATCGGGCTTTCCACCGAACAGTCCATCGCAAAGCTCTTTTACGGCGGGTTCGGGGCGGGAATCGTTCTGGCCCTCCTGTTGACATTTGCGGTCTACGGAATCTGCCGGCTCCACCCGGACTGGGGTCCGGTAGGTCCGGTTGTGAGCTGGGGAGAAAAATTCCGGTCGTTGTCCGGAGCGGTGGAAATGCTGGTCTTGTTTTTGCTGGTGATGTCGGGCCTCTATTTCGGATTTTTTACCCCGGCGGAGGCGGGTGCGGCCGGTTCCTTTTTCGCCGTGGTGATCAGCCTTGTTCAGAAACGGCTTACCTGGAAGGGGTTCCTGGCGTCCATCAACGATACCCTTCGCATCTCCTGCATGGTCATCACCATCGTAGCGGGAGCGGTGATTTTCGGCAGGTTTCTCACCGTCACCCGCATCCCCTTCGACATCGCGGAATGGGTGGTGGGGCTGCCGGTTCACCGGACGGTGATCATGGGGATCATATTTTTAATCTACGCCATAGGGGGCGCGGTAATGGATGCCCTGGCACTGCTCCTGATCACCATCCCCATCTTTTTTCCGGTGGCGGACCAGCTGGGGTATGACCCGATCTGGTTCGGGGTGACGATCACCGTGGTCACCACATTGGGGGCGGTGACCCCGCCGGTCGGCGCAACGACCTATGTCGTGGGCGCCATGGCCGAGGGGATTCGGCTGGAGGAGGTCTTCAAGGGCGTGGCCTATTTCCTGCCGGCCTATATCCTCTGTGTCATTCTGTTGATGCTGTTTCCGGAAATCGTGACGTTTTTGCCGGACCTGATGCGATACTGATCACCCGCCGATGGAGGACATCCGGCCTTTGACGGAGTCGTGCACCGGCTCATCCAGGTGATGGCCCCTTGGTTTGTATCGGATGACCTTGATGAAGGTCTTCGCGATATCTTCATCCGAACACCCGCTTCGGAGAATGGATTTAAGGTCTTCCTGACGATCCGAAAGCAGGCAGGGGCGGAGCTGACCGGAGGAGGTGAGCCGAAGACGGTTGCACCGGCTGCAGAAGTGGTGGCTCATGGGTCGGATAAAACCGATTTCGCCCAAGGCGTCCTGGAAACGGTAGCGTTCCGCCGGCCCTTCGTTTTGAGTATTTTTAACCGGAAGGAGTTCACCCAGAGACTGAAGGCGTCCCATGATCTCCGGCGCCAGCAGCAGTTTTCCCTTTTCCAGGGGCGTGTCCCCGATCGGCATGTATTCGATAAACCGCATGTGAAATGGGTATTGAAAGGTGAGTTGGGCGATGTCGGTCAGTTCATCATCGTTGATTCCCTTCATGGCCACCGTATTGATTTTGATCGGGTGAAGCCCGGCTTCGTGGGCGTCCAGAATGGACTTCCACACGTCCTGGAACCGGTCTCGGCCGGTGATCCGATTGAACTTTTCGGGGTCGAGGGTGTCGAGACTGATGTTGAGCCGGTTGATGCCGGCGGCCTTGATTCGGCCGATGTTGTTTCTGAGAAGCACTCCGTTCGTCGTCAATGAAATATCGGAAATTCCGTCGATCCGGTTGAGTTCATTCAAGAATGCATAGACCCCTTTTCGAACCAGCGGTTCCCCGCCGGTCACCCGAACCTTGGAGATGCCGAGCTGGACCCCGACGCGCACCACTCTTAAGATTTCTTCATACCTTAAGATTTCTTCATGGGCCAGCCATTCGAAATTCCGGCCGGGCGGGCAGCAGTATTGACACCGAAGGTTGCATCGGTCGGTGATGGATACTCTGAGATAGCAAAGATGGCGGTCATACTGATCGATCAGTTTCGAGGCTTCCAGGTTCATGGACCTTCCTTTCTGTAGCGCAATACCTTATTTTAACCACAAAAACGAAAATGGAAAGCCTTTTTAATCGAGGCTTCTGAGGGAACCCAGAAACAATCCGGTTCCGCCCACCAGCAGAACCAGGATCATGATCAACTCAAAGGCCGACATGTGCCGCAATCGAAACTGAATGCTGGAAATGATTCCGAATCCGAGCAGGATCAGGGTAATCCCGGTCAATATCCATCCGATCGGGTTTTTGGCATTGTAGAAAATGAATCCGATCCCGAAAATCAACGGAATCAGCGTCAAACCGGTGGTGAGCCGAAACCCGCCGAAAGAATAGAGGGCGCGCCCCATGTGAAAATGATGGGTGACCTGAATCGCATCCAGAAACAGATACCCGCCGCCGATCATCATTACCAGTCCGATAAAAAACCGCCCGATTCCGCCCCGAGTGCCGCCTGCGCCTTGGATCGCCATCGCTTCTCCTTTGCATCTTGTTTTAGGAATTCTTGTTTTTTGCTTGATTTTATATGAACGGCTGTGATAAAGCACAAGCCAATATTTCCAAAACAAGACATTCCGAATTGCAAAATCAGATTCGGTTTTCTCGGTAACAGTATCGATTTCCCATTGCATCGATAATTCATGATGCTATGAACCCGATTTGCATAGCCGGTTTTTGGTAATAATTGGTTGTGGGTTCAGATTCATAAGGATAAATTTTCAACAGGTTTATGGAAAAGAGAGAAATTTGAGAGAATAGCACAAAGAGAACACCGGCTATATAGAAATAGTTTTTAACAGGCATTTTCGTTCTACAACTCAGGTCGTATAACCTTTTGAATTCTATCAGCGTGCCGATGCGGATTCCCAAGATCGCTTTAAATGCCGTTCTGATTCTCGCGATACTGATGACCGGTTTGCCGGATTTTTTTCCGGAAGACCTGAACCGGGACGGCGACGTGAGTTTGCAGGATGTCATTCTCTCGCTGAAAGAGTTAACCCTCACCCTGAACGAGGCGGAGCCGTTTGGCTCCAAATTTCGAAATACCCTCTCCACCCTCTTTACGGTCGCCGGCCTGAAGCCTTCCGTCATATCCAAAAGCGACGACAAAAAAATTTCTTCCTTCACCAGCCTTTACATAGTCTCTTGTTTTTTATCCCTCGATTTGGATACATCCTATACCAAGGCGCCCGATGTATTCACGCGGCGTTTCATTTCGAACGACAGCTTCCCTCCGTACCGACCTCCGAAATCCGTTTAAGCAACAGGAAAAATTACATATCATCTCGATTCTATAGTTTTTTTTATCCCTTAACCGGAGGTTACAATGAAAAAAATTGTTTTTCCGTTGTTGTTTTTGTTTCTTTTTCTTGTCGGCATCGGGAGCGCATATGCCGTGAACCTGGTGATCGAAACCACCGATGCCAGCGGTAATGGAAAGACCACCTTCGTACCGGGAGATGAACTGTATGTGAACATCCTGGTCGACGAGCAGGCGGATGTCGCAGGGGCGGTATTCACCTTGGATTATCCGAATGCGGTGTTGGACCCGCCCGCCACGAATGGAGACGGGGTTTCGCCTGATATCTCTTCGCCGTTTGACTTTTTTTCCTTTGATGACGGCGGAACTACCGTAGACACCCATCGCGCCAATTCTTCAACCACAGCCGGCAAAATTCTCTTTGCCGGAGCCACCATTAACCCGAACGATGGCGGAGGGAAAACGGTTCTTTTCATGACACCCATTTTCAGAGCCAAATTCATGGTGGATGCGGGAGCGGGTTCAGGCGCCTATACCCTGAGTCTGACCGAGACCACTTTGAACAATCCCGATGCGGGGTGGAACAACGCGCAATCGCCTGTGCTGGTCGGCGCCCTGGCGGACACCGATCCCGATTTCGGAGGGGATTTGGGGGATGATTTTCCGGTGTTGCTTGCAACGCTTTCAAGTCCTGTCGAAGCGGAAATCACCATCTCTGATTCAACATGTTTAAACGGCGATTACGATGGAGATGGCCAATTGACTGTTTTCGACGCCCTTGACACTTATTCCTATAGCAGGGGAACTTCAACTGCAGACCCGGTCTGTAATGTTGAAGTGGATGGTGAGCCGCCAATTACAGTATTTGATGCTTTGAAGATTTATCAGTGTAGTAGAGGGCAAGATACTTGTAATTAAGAGTTTTTGTAAAATTAACGAATTCTTTGCCAATGAAGGAGGTAAATCAGGTGAAAAAACGATCTTTGGTGAAATTGATTTTGCTATTATGTTTTTGTGTCGGTTTTAGTCCAGCATATTCTTTTGCTGACCTTACATTTAACTATTCATCAGATAAGGCCAGTGCTGCTGTAGGAGAGACATTTACAGTTACAGCCGAGGTTGTAGTCAGTAATGGACCCATTGAATCTGCAGGCGGTTCTATGGTCTTAAACTTTGATCAAAACGTTCTGCAGCTTAATTCTGCTTCAGCAGGGGATTTTCCGATTGCAGTAGATCCAAGATCACCAGCGCTAGCAAATGCCGATGGAAATTTTGATTGGGCCCATTTTGCTATACCCGCAGTGAACGTCAGTGACGGCACATACACTTACGGAACTGCAACTTTTGAGGTTATTTCAACCGGAACGACCGGTTTTGATAATTCAGGAACAGAATTTAGAGATGCATCCAATACCACAATCGGGCCCGCAACTTTGAACTCAGTTCCTTCAGTAACCATAACCGATGCCGCAAATACCCCCCCCACCACATCAAACGTCCAGGCCAACGGATCGGCTGCCCCGTCGATTCCCGAAGGCACCGCATCTGTAAGTTTAACGGCGCTCATTGAAGACACCG
>JBEPWQ010000093.1:0-12277 GCA_041642315.1 Desulfobacteraceae bacterium
ACCGGGTCTCCTGTCAGCTGGAGCATGAAAAAGACGATGAAGAGAACCCCTATCAGAATCAGCAGGGATTGAACAATACGGGAGAGGATATAGCGCTGCATAAATAAGAGGCCCGGCCCTTGGGAGAGGGTGAAGGCCGGTCCGCAAGCACTGCGCGGACCGGCCGGTCGGCTTTACTTTTCGACGGAGGTGTACTTCAGGTAATAATTTTCCGCCGGGCGGGGTCGGTAATCCTTCACCTTGGGGCTCATGGCCTCGAAGGTGATCGGTTCATAGAGATAGATAAAGGGGGGGTTTTTCTGCATGTACCGCTGCAGTTCGACATAGAGTTCGGCCCGTTTCGCATCGTCGATGGTCTCTCCGATTTTGTCGAGAAATTCCTTGATCTTGGGATCGGACCAGGCCGAAAAGCTGGCATCCATGCCGCCCAGGGCGCCTTTGAGCCGGGGCAGGGCCTCACCGGTGGCCTCGGACCAGCTGTCGCCGAACAGGGGCGGCAGCTGCTTTTTGCCTTCCAGGTCCCAGTATTTGCCGGACTCCATGAGCTCAAGGTCGGTGTCGATTCCGACGCCGTTCAGGTATCCCTGAATCGCTTCGCAGACCTGTTCGAAATTGGTGTAGGCGCCGGACGGGCAGGCGAACCCGATCTTGAATCCGTCCGGATAGCCGGCGTCGGCCAGAAGCTTTTTGGCCTTTTTCAGGTCATACCCGAAGGGTTCGATCTGATCGTCGAATCCCAGATTGCCCGGGGTGACATATCCGGTGGCTTCCCGGCCGTAGCCTTCGAACAGGGCGTCGATAATGGCCTTGACGTCCACGGCGTAGTTCATGGCCTGTCTCACCTTGGGGTCTTCGGTGGGTTTTCCCTTGCCCGTGGTCAGGTTGTTGAAGGCGATATAATAGACCCGGTCCACCGGATAGTTGATCACCTTCACATCCGGTTGATTCATGAGATGTTCCGCTTCCTCGGAACTCAACCGGGTGACGATATCCACTTCGTTGGTCTGAATGGCCGCCATTCGGGTGGTGGATTCGGGGATGGGCCGGAAAATCAGGTTTTTCACCTTGGGCAGGCCTTCTTCCCAGTAGTCGGGATTGGCTTCAAAGACGATGCGGTCGCCCTTGCGCCATTCCTTGAATTTGAAGGGTCCGGTGCCGACCGGGTTGTTGAGAAATTTATTTTCCCCGACTTTTTTATGATATTCGGGCGGAACCATGGCCCAGAATTCGGCCATCACCCTGAACAGCAACGGGTTGGGCTTTCCGGTGTCGATTTTGACGGTGTAGTCGTCGATCTTTTCGACGTTTTTGGCGATGGCGAATTTTTCTTTCCACTGCATCCTGCCCTGTTTGCCGCGTTCCCAGGTATACACCACTGAATCGGCGTCAAAGGGCTCTCCGTTGTGGAATTTGACTCCCTTTTTCAACTTGAAGGTGATTTCAGCCCCGTCTTCGGAGATGATCCAGCTGTCGGCCAACGCCGGCACCACCGTTCCCTCGTCGTTGATCCAGACCAGGGAATTGTACATCTGCCAGGCCACATTGTGGGCGTTGCGCTCGGCCCCCATGGGCAGATCAATGGCATTGGGCATGGTGGTGGTGGCCACCCGAAGGGTGCCCTCTGGTTCGGCGGCTATGGCGGGTGCCGCCAAGGCCACCGACAGCAAAATCGTCAACAGTATTCGGCCGGTTCGTTCCATTTTTGTTCCTCCCTTGTCCTTTGAAGATTAATACCAGATTGGAACCCGGGTTCAGCCGAGTTCGTCCATCGCATCCTTTGGTGCATCCCCTGTGGCATTCCTTAGGGTATCTTTACCGGCACCAACGGCCTTTTCGGCCTCCATCAGGAGCAGGATCCGGTTCAGGGACTGTTGAAGCTCCCGAATTTCCCGGGTGTTGAGATCGGCCAGACCGAGGATCAGTTTTTTTTCCATGGGGTCGGGCAGGGATTTGCTCACTTCAATGCCTTTTCGGGTCAAGGAGATCAGCATAATTCGACGGTCTCCTTTTTTCTGAACCCGCTTGACGAATCCCTTTTTTTCGAGGCGGTCGATAATTCCGGTGATATTGGACGGGGTGACGAATAATTTTCGGCTCAACTCAACCGATGAAAGGCGGCCATGTCGGACCAGCACCCGCAAAGCGCCGCTTTGGGGGACGGTCAGCCCGAAATGGCGGTTCATCTCTTTGGCGTCATGGTAGACGGATCGGTTGAGTTGCCGTATCGCGCCGACAATCTCATGGATAATCGCTTCTTTTTCATTTTGAATCTGTAATCGCTCCGCCGTCATTCCATATTCCATATAGTAGATTCGATTTGATAGTCAAGGTTTAAATAATAAAGGGTTTGACTATAAAAATTTATAAGAATCCAATTGACTGTTTTTTAATCAGATAAGCCCGGAAGCCAGGTTGAATGAAGGCGGGTTGAAGCTTGACAAGATCTGCTGGGGAAATATATTGTGTGTATTTATGATAGAACGAAAATCAAGCTCAAACATAACCGAGGAGAATACCGATCTTTCCGGGACCATATGCGATGCGGTCATGGTCGCCCTTCGGCGGATTACTCAGGCCCTCGATCTTCATTCCCGATATCTGATGCGCGAGTTCGGGCTTACCGGTCCCCAGCTGGTTATTTTACAGAAATTATCCAAATCCGAGGAGATTTCCGTCGGAGAATTGTCCAAGTCGATCAGTCTCAGTCAGGCGACCGTGACCGGCATTCTGGAGCGTCTTGCAAAGCGGGGGCTGATCGAGCGGAGCCGCAGCAGTGTGGATCGGCGACGCGTAATGGTCAAATCTACGGATGACTGCGCCGCCCTGCTGGACAGAGCCCCGCCGCTCATGGGGAAATCTTTCACCGGCTCCTTTTCCGATCTTCAGGAATGGGAGCAGATGATGATCCTCAGTTCCCTGCAACGCCTGGTAGACTTGATGAAAGCGGATCAGTTCAACGACACCTCATTTTATGGGACCGACATGCTGGAAGAAATGGATGGAAAAGGATGAAAACGGGTGAACTCGAATCCGATTCGTCCGGTGGGGGATCGTTGCCCGCCGACCCGGATGAAGGATCGGAGATCAAAATTCAATGCGAAGACGTCTGGAAGGTCTTCGGCAAAGATGCCGAAAAAATCATGGCCTTCCCTCCGGCCGAGAGAACCGAACTGGCCCGATCCCTGAGATGCACCATCGCGGTTCGCGAGGCCTGCTTCGAGGTTCGGGAAGGGGAGGTCTTCGTCATCATGGGGCTGTCCGGCAGCGGGAAATCGACCATCATTCGGTGCATCAACCATCTGATCGACCCCAGCGGCGGTCGGGTGGTCATCGACGGCCGGGATCTGGAAGCGATGTCGACCAAAGAACTGCGCCGGGTGCGTCAGGAAAAAATGGGGATGGTGTTTCAGAATTTCGCCCTGCTTCCCCATCGAACCGTTCTGGACAATGCCGCATTCGGCCTGGAGGTTCAGAAGGTCCCCAAAGCCAAACGCCATGAACGGGCCCGTGAGGCCCTGGATCTGGTGGGATTGAGTGAATGGTCCGGGCACTACCCCGAAGAACTCAGCGGTGGCATGCAGCAGCGGGTCGGTCTGGCGCGCGCGCTTGCATTGAATCCGGAAATCCTTTTGATGGATGAGGCCTTCAGCGCCCTGGACCCCTTGATTCGAAAGCAGATGCAGGAGGAATTCCTGAAGCTGGTGGCCATCGTGCGAAAGACCATCGTATTCATCACCCATGATCTGGATGAGGCCCTCAAGATCGCCGACCGCATTGCGGTCATGAAAGACGGTCGCATCGTCCAGGTAGGCACCCCGGAGCAGATCGTGATGGAACCCGCTGATGAATACGTGGCCGAGTTCGTCGGGTCGGTCTCTCGAACCAAGGTGGTGTCGGCCCGAAATTTCATGATGGAGCCCGACCAGTGGATTTCCGCGGAAGGGGAAGACCCGATCGCCGTGCTCAACCGCATGCGCAAGAACAACCTCGACAGCATCTTCGTCACCGACGCGGCCCACCGCCTGGTGGGGGTGATCGATCAAGCCCGCCTGGCCCAGGCCCTTCAGAAAGGCCCTTCCAACTACCGGCCCGTCCTCAACAAACAATTTCCGTCGGTATCTGAAAATTCCAATCTGGAAGACATCATCTCCGAAGCCGCCCAGAATGAAAATCCCATTGCGGTGGTGGATGGCAAACGCAAACTGGTCGGGGTGATCTCCAGATCCCGGCTTCTCGATGAACTCTCCGATGTGATCTGAAACGGCGGTGCGGTTATATCGTCGTCAAGGCATATCGTGCCGCATGCGGATGGAAGCACCTGGTGTGAACAAGAAAACAGGAGGAAAAGCATGAGAAGATTTTGGAAATCGGGGTTGAAAATCTGGGCGTTGGCGATCTGTTTCTGTTTCATCGCCGGAACGGGGTCCGCGGCCGAAAAGATCCGCTTCGGGTATGTCAACTGGCCCGGGGTTACCGTCAAAACCCAGGTGGCCGCCCAGATCCTGGATTATCTGGGGTATGAAACCGAGATGCGGATGCTTTCCGTTCCGGTGGTGTTCAGGGGGCTGGCCAGTAATGATCTGGACCTGTTTCTGGGGGCCTGGGTGCCCACCATGAAGAGCATGGTGAACAAGTACCTGGAAGAAGGATCGATCGTGGAGATCACGGTCAACCTGAACGAGACGGTCTATACCCTGGCGGTTCCGGAATATGCGTGGGAGGCGGGCGTCAAATCCCATGCCGATCTGGATCAATTCGCGGACAAATTCAATAAAAAAATTATCGGTATCGAGCCGGGAAACGACGGCAACCAGATCGTTCTGGATATGATCAAGAACGATACCTACGGGTTGGGTGACTGGGAGTTGGTGGAATCGAGTTCCGAGGCGATGATGGTTTCGGTGGGATCGGCCATCAAAAAAAAGGAATGGGTGGTATGGCTCGGCTGGAGCCCCCACTGGATGAACCTGGCCTATGACATTCAGTTTCTGGATGATCCAAAGAATGCCTGGGGAAGCGAACCCGAGGTGGTCAAAACCATGGCCCGGTCCGGACTGGAAAAAGACAACCCCGATATCTACAAGCTCTTCACCCAGTTCAGGGTGACTCCGGAAATCCAGAACAGCTGGATCAACCAGTACAGCCGGGAAAAGAAAAAGCCCGAAGTCGTCGCCCGGGAATGGATCCAAAACAATCTGGGAATCGTGGACCAGTGGGTCTACGGCGTCAATTCCGCAGACGGTCAGCGGGCGCGGGATGCCATTCGAAAAGCGATCGACGGGTAAAATTTATATTCCGCGGGTGAAAGGCGGGGAAAAAGCACCCATCGGGCGGAAACCCAGTGAGGTGAGATCGACGAGGTGAAATCGACATGGAAGAGATAATGGCCTTTCTGACAACAAAAATTCCCATCGGGGATGCGGTATCCAATATGGTCGATTTTCTGCTGGGTGCTTTCGGCGCGGAGTTTCGCATTTTTTCGGGTCTGGTGGAGATGTTTATCGACGGTCTGGCCCAAGGGCTTTCCGCCCTGCATCCGCTGCTGCTGATAACCCTTTTCGGGATTTTGGCCTGGTTTCTGCGGAAATCGAAAGGGACCGCCGCGTTTACGGTATTGGGATTTCTGCTCATGCTCAACCTGGGGCTATGGTCCGAAATGATCGAAACCCTGGCCTTGATTTTGACCGCCACCATTTTTTCGCTGGTGATCGGTCTGCCGGTGGGAATATTCAATGCCCATAACCGGACCGCCTACCTCATCACCCGGCCGGTTCTCGATTTCATGCAGACCATCCCGCCCTTTGTCTATCTGATTCCCGCCCTGATGTTTTTCGGACTGGGAGAGGTGCCGGGGGTGATCGCCACCGTCATCTTCGCCATGCCCCCGGCCATTCGGCTCACCTGCCTGGGAATTCAGCAGGTTCCTTACGAATTAAAGGAAGCCGGAAAGGCCTTCGGCTGCAATACCCGGCAGATGCTCTTCAAGATCGAGCTGCCCAGCGCTTTTCCCTCCATCATGATGGGGGTGAACCAGGCCATTATGATGTCTCTTTCCATGGTGGTCATCGCAGCGCTCATCGGCGCCGGCGGGCTCGGGGCCTCGGTCATGCGGTCTCTGGCCATGGTGGATGTCGGGCTGGGGTTTGAATCCGGCCTCGGAATCGTCATCCTGGCCATGCTGCTGGATCGAATCATCCGGACCGACTGATTGTTAAAATCAAAATGCGTAAAGGGCCGACCCTTTACGCATTTTGTTATCCGTTTTTCTTCGGTCGAATCCGGTGAATGTGCAGGGATTCATAAAAAGGAATATGGTAGTCGTAATATGACTTGAGATGGTCACTGTTGTCGACGGTGACCTCGAAGGCCTCCACATTCTTCTGAATTCCGGTGGTCTGGGCGGCGTCTTTGTGCCAGGTTTTCCAGATCTCCCACTCCGGTTTGTGATCCGGTTCCCAGGTAAGCGATTCGGGAATGAAGGGGATGCCCAAAGCATCGCAATAGGCCGCCACGATTCCTTCCGGATCATTCTCCAGATCCGTCGCGTCGATGACGATCGGCGGCTTTCCTTTCAATGTCTCCACTTTTTTGAACAACTTCACCAGTTGCTCATAGCCGATTTCATCCGAGGTCACATCCGGATTGAGGGCGTAGAAAGAAGGGATCGCCTTGGCCGGGTCCCGAATCAAAAAGGTGTTGGTGAGGGCATTCAGAAATCCGTCATCCTTCAGCAGGTGCTCATGGCAATGGGCGCACATATCCTTGAAAAACACCGGCTTGGTTTCCCCGTGGCCGAGAACGAAATCCTTGATGCCGTCATAGGTTCGCGGGTGGTTCGGATCTTCGAATTCCTGGGGAATGGTCGCCTTTCCGCTTCCGACATAATAGAGATAAGAAAAGGGTTCGTGCAGGATTTTTAAATCCCCCCGTTCCATCATCACCCGTTCCAGGGCCGTGGAAATGGATCTTGGATGGGTCCACAGCGCGATGATCTGTTGCATGGTCGATTCCTCCTCCTTAAAACATATCGTTTAATGAAAAAAAATAATTATAGGGATCATTGTTCATTCTTGCAATCCCCCTTCGTTGATCCCGCTGAGCGCCTTCACCCGCTTTGAATTGATATTCAAAGGCTTTTCAGGGGATCAATGTCTCCCCGAAAACCGAAGGATCGAAAAGATCCGGGAAATAATAGCGCAGAATGTGGGTGGGGAATCCGATTTTCAGCGGCGCCCGGTGAGAATCGGAAACCATCAGGCCTTCCTTTACCAGTTGGCTGACAATCCGCCGGGCATGCCGCTCGGTTTGATCTTCCATCCCCATGATCGCCCGGGTCTCACCGCGGGATACTTGGCCTCTTAAAAACAATGCCTTCAACAATTTCGCGGACCGCGGGTCGAGCGGATGCACCGCGCCCCTTTTTTTGTCCCGGTCCCGGATGTACCCGTCGATTCTGCTGTCGATCCGTTGCAGACCCAGGATCTGTTCCATGAAGCGGATCTGATCAAGGCAGGTTTCCAGAAAGAAAAGGCAGAAATCGGCGAAAAAAGCCTGGTCAAAGCCTGTGCGATTCTCGTCGGGCGAATCCGCAGATTGAATATTGATCATATACCATTGCTTATCTCTGGAAAAACCGCGGGATAAGGACCAGAGATTGCTCCTGTTGATACCGGTCCGCGTCATATACAATCCCGAAAATAGACGTGTGACCCTGCCGTTGCCGTCGCGGAACGGGTGAAGCCAGGCCAGTCGGTGGTGGCTTGCCGCGACCGCGATCAGGCGTTCGTCTCCATGGAAATTGTCCGGACGATACAGTTCGGCAAATTCCTGATACATCGGCGGCAGTTCGGCGGCATCCGGTCCATGAGCTGTTTTTCCGCCGTCGAGTGAAACATTCCCGTTTCGCATTCGGCCCGCCATCACCCGGTAGCGGGAAAACCCGTTGCTGCCATGGGTAAACCGATGGTGTTCAGGAAGTTTTTCGTAAAACCGCTGATGTATTTTTCCTACGAACCCGAATTCGCAAATATTGTCCGGCGGGTTCGTGACCACCTCCCGCATCAGTTCCCGTTCGACTTCCACATGGGCCGCACACAGTTCCTGGGCATATCGTTTCTGATCATCGGTAGAAAAATTTTTCTTGAGTGCGGCTTCTATTTCCAGAATGGATGTCTTATGACCCTCGATCAGGTTGGAGTAATAGCTGTTGAGATAGCGCAAACGGTCCCCGAGGGCCTCTGCCGTCGCTTCGGCAATACGCCCATCCAGGGTGGCCGAGGCGATCGCCACTTCCTGTGCAAGGTCTTTTAATTCACCAAGCCGTTTGGACGGGATCGCCGGATGGAATGACAGATTCAAATCGGGCTCCTTTTGTTCCGGTTTAAGGTCCGGTTAATAGCCCTAATATTATTGATTAAAATAGTCAATCAAAAAATAAATATGTCCGGTTTAATGTCCGGATAAAGGCATTTGCGACCGAGCGGCATCAACCCGGGGTATTCCGGAGTGACTGATTATAGTGGAGCGGAAAGAAGAAAACCGGTGACTCAGGGGTGATTTGGTCCTTAAGGGCACGATCGCCAATCCTGCGATCTCAACCTTCATCTGATTTAGAACGCATATAATGAAAAATTCTGGTCGGGGAAATGTCCTCTCCCCCGGGCCAGCACAAACCGCCTAAAGGATCAACGGCAACTTTTCGGAAATACCGCTCATTTTTTAAACGCCAGAAGGATTCCCGGTTTGTAATCAGATTCGTTAGATCGAGTTCGAACGTTTCATCATCTTCCATCGTGACATGAACCCGGTAATCTTTGGACGGCTCCACCCCGACCGCTTTTTTCCATGGCGTATTAATTGCTGAGTTCATCCCATTTCTCCAGTAATTCCGGCTTGTTCGCCAAAATGAATTCTTTTATTTTTTTTGCCTGTCGAGGAGGCATTTCTCCCGCGATCCGTTCTCCATCTTCAATGCCGAAAGAGCCGGCGTAATCTCCGTAAACGCCGTGGCAATGGGGGACCCCATGATCATCCATGTACATATAAATAGAAATCCCGAAAAAAAAGGCGATTCTTGGCATATTCACTCTCCTTGTTCTGTTTATTTCTATTTTACACCCTCATGGGAACATAATGCAAGCATCCGCAGCGGAGGAAACTTCAAACCCCTCTCCATCTTCACACGATTAAACCGCATTGGAAAGAAATGGGGCACCCTGCCCGGATCTCTGGATTCATTCGAAAAGAAATACCAGGTCTTCTCTGAAAAATTCATTTCAGAAATGGCTGCTGAGGATTTGGATGGCGGGGATGAAGAGTGACCGCCTCCCGGCGTATGCGAACCGGGAGGCGGGGTACTGCTGCCTTTTGTGCGTTTTTAATCGTTGTCTCCGTCGAGCAGACCCCCCAGGCCGCCCAGAATGGAGCCTTCACCCCGGCTGCCGCCCTGCTGGGGGGCCGCCTTGAGCATTCTTCCGGCCAGCCGGGAAAAGGGCAGGGACTGAAGCCAGATCTTGCCCGGGCCTGTCAGTCGGGCGAAGAAAAGCCCCTCACCGCCGAAGAGCGATGTTTTAATTCCCCCGGCCTGCTGAATATCGAATGTTACCGCCGGATCGAATGCGACCACGCAGCCGGTGTCGGCGTGCAGCGTCTCCCCGGCCTCCAACCGACGTTCCACCACGGTGCCGCCGGCGTGCATGAAAACCATCCCGTCGCCTTCCAGTTTCTGCATGATAAAGCCCTCGCCGCCGAACAGGCCGGTGAGAATCTTCCGTTGCAGGTAGATCCCGATGGAGACCCCCTTGGCCGCACACAGAAAGCTGTCTTTCTGGCAGACCAGCATGCCGCCGACCTCGGCCAGGGAGACCGGAATGATGTTTCCGGGGAAGGGGGCGCCGAAAGCGACATGGGCCTTTCCCCGGCCGGTGTGGGTGAACACGGTCATGAAAAGGCTTTCACCGGTGAGCAGACGTTTACCGGCCCCGAGCAGCTTGCCCATGAAACCGCCGCCGCCTCCGCTGGGGGCCGAACCGTCTCCAAAGACGGTCTGCATTTCCACCGGTTGGCTCTTGTACATCATGGCCCCGGCTTCGGCCACCGCGCTTTCACCCGGGTCGAGTTCGATTTCTACGAACTGCATTTCGGAGCCGAAAATCTTGAAGTCGATTTCATCGGCGCTGGCCGGCCCGCCGGACCTTCCGGATCGTTCGGCTGACACGCCCGGGGGCGGGGGCACCGAGGGGCCGTCGGCGGTGCTGCCGAGTTGGGGAACCTGGGCGATGGGCAGCCACTCGGCCATTCCTTCGCGCCATGCAAATCCGTTGGTGCCTTTCATTTTCACCTGAAACCGGGCCTGCGTATCATCAAAAGGGCCGATCTGGTCGCCCCCGTAACTCAAATACCATTGTGCCATGGCACGCCTCCTTGTGTTTGAAAAGAATTCCAAATAATTCTAAGGATATCCGAATCCATGAGGGCAACCTTAAAAACAATGGGGACCGGTGTCAAGCATAAAATCATTATCCCATAACTTTGGTTATAAATGCTGTTTTCCGTTATCTTGACATCGGTCGTGTATCTGCGCTAGTATTGGGTTTGCTTTTTCGTTCATTCCCCTCATCACATTCCAGCATCGGCCCGGAGGTGCCATGGATTTTCCAGCCAGCCCTTTTGCCAGCGAATTCTACGCGCAGTTCAAGGTGTTTCATGAGCTGATGGCCATCAAAATTCGGGAAGTCCTTCTGGTATCGAGTCCCTATGATGCGTTTATTCTGGAGGAGGACGGCAGCCTCGCATCCAGGATCATCAACGAATACAGCGGACTGAACTTGAGCATTCCGCCCCGGGTGACCCGTCGTTCGTCGGCCCTGGAAGCGCTGGACCTGCTGAAGCAAAAGAAGTTCGATCTGGTCATCACCATGCCCCATCTGGAAGAGATGGATGCCGGGGCCCTGGCCCAGGAAATCAAGCTTATATCGCCGGATCTGCCGGTGATTCTGCTGGCCCACAACCCCCGGGGGATTTTACCGATTCCGCAAAACAGCGTCTGCCACGGCATCGACAAGGTGTTTGTCTGGTCCGGCAATTCGGATCTGCTTCTGGCCATCGTCAAGAATGTGGAAGACGGGCTCAATGTGGAACGGGACACCCGCCTGGCCCAGGTGCGGGTATTGATTTTGGTGGAGGACTCTCCGGTCTATCGGTCCCATTTTCTGCCGCTGATCTACAAAGAGGTGGTGAAGCAGACCCAGGCGGTGCTGGAAACCGGGCTGAACGAAGAGCATCGGCTGTTGACCATGCGGGCCCGGCCCAAGATTCTCATGGCGGAAAACTATGAGCAGGCCATGTGCCTCTATCGGCGGTTCTGCCCCTATCTATTCGGGATTATTTCCGACGCCCGGTTTCCCCGGGATGGAAAAATGGACGAGGAGGCCGGGTTTCGCTTTCTGAGCCGGGCCCGCCGGGAGATACCGGACCTGCCGCTTCTGATGCTCAGCTCCGAGCCCAAAAACCGGTTCCGGGCGGAAATCATTCCGGCGGTATTTCAGGACAAAAACTCCCTGAACCTGCTCGGAGAAATCCATGATTTTTTCCTTCGGTATCTGGGGTTCGGGGATTTTATCTTTCGCTCCCCGAGCGGTGCGGAGATCGGGCGGGCCGACAGTCTTCGCACCCTTCAGGAGAAGTTGACCCAGATTCCGGATGAGAGCCTGCAATACCATGCGGAACGGAACCATTTTTCCAACTGGATCATGAGCCGTTCCGAAATCGCTCTGGCCTCCAAGTTCAGGGAGGTGCAGGCACACGATTTTAAAACCGTCGACGACATGAGAGAATATATATTGAGCAATGTAAAAGCTTCCCGCACCTGGCGGCAAAAGGGGGTTGTCACCAAATTCAAACGCAACCACTATGATGCAGAGACGATGGATTTCGCCAAAATCGGGGAAGGGTCCCTGGGGGGCAAAGCCCGGGGGTTGGCGTTTATGTCCGCACTGCTTCCGGAGAACCCGGAACTCTACGAAAAGTATCCGAAAGTAGACATTCTCATTCCCCAGTGCCTGGTCATCAGCACCCAGGGGTTTGAAGATTTCATCGGCCGCAATGAGCTGACCCGTTTCGCCGAAGACGATTTCCGGGATGAGGAGGTGGCCCGGCGGTTTCTGGAGGCGGATATGCCCGAATGGCTGGTGGAGGACTTGCGGGCGTTTCTGAAACAGGTGCGGTATCCGCTCTCCATCCGCTCGTCGAGCCGCCTGGAGGATGCCCACTTTCAGCC
>JBEPWQ010000094.1:0-12165 GCA_041642315.1 Desulfobacteraceae bacterium
ATGTACAAAATTGAAGGAAACAAATTCATCACGCATGTCGATGTTTCCTGGAATCCGGCCTGGAATGGAACAGATCAGGAACGGTATTTTAAAATTGAGGGCGATCGTTTGGTTATTACCACTGCATGGGCACCTTCTCAAAAGTTTACTGGCAGGACAACGCGAGCCATTTTGGTATGGGAACCTGCAAAAAAATAGAATTAGAGCATCATATCTGCTGGAAAATTCAAAAGATATGCCTTCGATCAGGCAAAAATCAACTCGTTTCCAAACCTTTGTGCTCGACCCAAAGCTAATGATTTGCAGGCGGACCTAAGCGCTGCTTCCATTTGCAATGAATCCTTGGAAGGCTTGGGTAATGAAAGAAATGAGCCCCTATTGGGTCTTGAACAAAAAGCGGCCGCCGTGCACGGCTTGGGGGCAGATCTGAAAGCTGCCTTTGAAGAACCAATCGCTTGGTGCATCATACCGGTGAACAGGCCATTTAATCCGGGACCCAAACCGCCCGGGAGCCGCCCCGCTACATTCTTAAACGGAAGGAATGGATCCTAGGCGGCAGGGAATAGGGAAATCAGGAGGAACGGGAAGCATTTCCGCCCTTTTCAAAATCCTCCCACCACTTTTCAGCATCTTCCAAACTTTCAAAATCGAAAATGGATTCGCCGAACCGATCCAGAACATCCACTCCGGATTCATTCAGTTTCCGTTCAAGAGCAGGCGAAAGATAAGCGAACCGCTTTTTCAGCTGCTTCAAAATGAGTTCAGATCGGCCAATGCCGATGCCTTCCAATCTTCCTTCCAATCTTCCTTCCTGTCTTCCTTTTATTTCTCCTTCCTGCCGCAATTTTTCCGCAATCGTCATCGCCACCCTCCTTGCATTTTCATCGCCCAGGGCATTGAGCCCCCGGTCGATATTTTCACCCAGATCGTCTTCTCTGGCATGATAGGCATACCGCAAAATCCATTCCAGGAATTCCGGCTGGGTTTCCTGCCTGTGAATCTTTCCGAGATACCCGATGGCCGATTCAAGATGCCGGCGAAATTTTCGTCGAAAATATGCTTCATCAGGCACAGTACCACGCCGAGAGCCATTGCGTCCCCCAGCAGAAGCCGTTCATCCTCGTAATCCCGGAGATCGTACAGATCATAGGTGAACGGTGGCCACATAACTGCGGTTGCCAAGCTTCAGGTACCGGAATTCGATCAGGCTTACGATCTTGGTCAATCTATGACAATGAGGGAATACCCGCTATCCTATTGAATCATCAGCCGACCAACAGGATTTCCAGGTCTTTTGCGGCTCGGATAATGGCCTTATCCATCGAGGCGATCGGCAATCCTTTGCGAATCGCCAGCTCGAGATAGGACGCATCATAGCTTGACAGCCCATATGTTCTCGCCAAGGGCAGAATGTCGTGGAATACTGTTTCTGAACGCGTTCTTTCGACGACGATCGGCAGTTCGGAGAAAAGCGCGAGAAAATGGTTGCTGTCCGCTTTGCTGATGCGCTCCTTGCGTTCTGCAACAACCAGCACATTCGCAACTTCCAAAGGCCAAATAGAAGGAACGTAGGCGGTGTTCTCGATCAGCAGTTCCTGCACCGCATCTGTAAACGGGCTGGCTTCATCCTCAAAGCACCAAGCCATGGTCACCGAATTATCGACCACGAAATCATCCGACATCGCTTATTTTCGCCCTTGCCCGATCAATTCCTTGATATGCAATCCATTCAGGCGGTGGTTTCTTCGAAGACGGCGCATTTTTTCGATCACAGCAACCACATCCATCCGCTTTTCCATATCCAGAGGCTGCAAAACAGCCACCGGTGTTCCGTGCCGGGTGATCATGATCTGTTCTCCTTTTGCCACCCGATCCAGCAATTTGGGCAGATGGGTTTTCGCTTCATATGCTCCGATGGTGTCCATTCCATCTCCTTTCAGACTGGTGTAAGACTAGTCTATGATATACAAGGATTATGAAATTGTCAACGCTCGGAACAGTCGGAAGGCGGCTCACACCCTTTTGCGTTCTTTCATCAACAGCAGCGTATTACCGATCACCGTCAGACTCGACAACAGCATGGCGATGACCGCAATCACCGGGGTCAACAGGCCGCTCATGGCGATGGGAATGGCCAGGATGTTGTAGATCACCGAACAGAACAGATTCTGATGGATTTTCCGGTTGACCCGGCGGGCAAGATCCAGGAAGGAGAGAATCTGGCGGGGGTCGCCGCGCATCAGGGTGATGGAGGCCGCTTCTTTTCCCAGGTGGCTCCCGGAATGAATCGCGATGGAGAGGTCGGCCTGCACCAGGGCCGGGGCATCGTTGACCCCGTCTCCCACCATGGCCGTGATGCGGCCGTTTCGCTGCAGGCCTTTCACAAAAGCGGCTTTTTCAGCCGGCAATTGTCCGCCATGATGCAGATCGATTCCCAGCCGGTCCGCAATGGATCGCGTGGCCTGCTCCCCGTCTCCGGAAATGAGCGCCAGTTTCATCCCCTGCCTCGCCAGTTCCCCCACCGCCTGCGTTGCGCCGTCTCGAATATTGTCCCCGAATGCCAGCATTCCGACCGGTTGTCCGTCAACGGCCATGTAGACCCTGGAGGAATCCTTTTTTACCGTCTCGGGGACGGTCCCCATCTCTTCCATTGCGTCAAGATCTGATAAAACAAAGGCCTGGGATCCAATTTTGACCCGCTTTCCGTCCCATACCCCGGAAACACCGTTTTCCTGAAGCGTGACCGACTGAACCGGTAAGGCAGAGAGCCCCTTTCGGGCGGCGGCCCGGCGAATCTCCGATGCGATGGGATGGTCGGATTCGGTTTCCAGTGCGACCGCCAGGGAAAGCAGGGTTTCCGCTGAATACGGCCCGCTGGGAATGATCTGCAGCAGGGTGTATCGGCCCTGGGTCAAGGTGCCGGTCTTGTCGAAGACAATGGTATCGACCCGTTCGGCCGCTTCGAAGGCGACAAAGTCCCGCACCAGAATGCCGCTCCTGCCGGCCAGGGAAATGCCGGCCACCCGGGCCAGCGGAATGGCGATCCCCAGGGCGCAGGGGCAGGAGATCACCATGACGGTGATGGCCCGAATCATGGCCGCTTCAAAGGAGAGCCCCAGCCAGAAGCCGACCGCACCGGTTCCGACCGCCAGAACCAGAATGGCCGGCACAAACCACTGAAGCAGAATGTCGGTGCGGCCTTCGACGGCGATCTTTCGGCTGAGGGTCTGCTCCATGATCGAGATCATCTGCCCCAGAATGGAATCGGCGCCCACCGCATCGGCCCGCACCCGGAAGCGCCCTTGAAGAATGCGAGCACCGCTTTTCATTCGATCCCCCGCTTTTTTCAAGATCGGGGTGGCTTCGCCGGTGAGGGAGGATTCATCCACCCGTCCCCTCCCCTTCAGAATCGGGCCGTCCGCGGGCACGATTTCATCGGCATCGGCGATGAATTCATCCCCGGCCTGAAGCATCTCGATGGCCACGTAGCGGCCTTCCGGATAGGCATCGGTCCGAATCTTGGCCTTGCGGGGTGTCAGGGAAAAAAACGCCTCCAGGTCGGAGAGCACCCGTTCCTTGGCGTTCCTTTCCAGCAGCTTGCCCAGGAGGGTCAGTGTGATCAGCATGGCGGCGGTGTCGAAATAGAGGTGCAGTGTGCCGTAAATCAGATTGAAGATGCTGTAAAAATAGGCGGCGGCTGCGGCGGCGCTGATCAGGGTCTCCATGGTGAAAGCGCCGGAAAAAACACCGGACCAGGCCCGCCGGTGAATGGACCATCCGCCGTAGAAAAACGGAATGGACGCCAGAACGAATATCGGCCAGGAGAGCTTGTAGATGGTATCCATGTCGAAATGGGTGAAAAACCCGGTGTACAGAGCGAAAGAGAGCATCATCACGTTCATGGTGAAGAGCGCGGCGACGCAGAACCGGATGAACTCGTTTCGTTTGGGAAGGGCCCCTTCGTCCCCGAAAACGGCGGCGCGATACCCGAGGGCGTCGATGCGGCGGATGATGGCGTCCGGGGAGGTCAGCACCGGGTTGTACCGGCAGCGGAGGACATCGGTGGAAAAATTGGCGGAGGACTGGTGGACGCCGTCCAGCTTTCGAACCGAGGCATCGATCACCCAGGCGCAGGCCGGGCACCACATCCCCTCTACCTTGAGGATCAGATCCAGGAGGTTGTCATCGGATTGGACTTCGGAAGCGGCGTCGTCGGCCGGCGGTCCCCCCGAAAAGGCCCCCGCATCCGTCCGGTATTGAAGATCGGCTTCGTCCCGGGGAATGATCCCCATCTCCCGGCACTTCTGGAACAGCTCGGTTTCCTTGAAATGGGCCGGGTCCGGAGAATCGGATGCCTCCAGGAGCATGCGAAAGACCTGCCGGCAGCCGGGGCAGCAGAATCGATGGGTTTGGCCTGAAAATTCGGCGGCCGTGACGCCGTGCCGAAGCGGCAGGCCGCAGAGATCACAGATATCGGTTCGGGTCACCTATGGGCGTATTCCGAGAGATTTGATATAGGCGGCGATGCGCCACCGGTCGATAATGGAGACGGTGGTCGCCAAGGCGGGATGCCGGCTCTTGGGTTTGCTGTATCCGATGTATTGGAACAGCTCCCCATCCGACATCTCTTGCACCTCCGCCTCTCTCAGGTCGTGTGGTTTCGGCGCAAAACTCTGGCCCACCGTGCCGTAGCCGTCATGATGGTTCCCATGGCACTGTTTGCAAAAGGTGACGTAACCGATCCGTCCGGCCGCAATCACCGCCGCATCCTCCATATTCACAGGGGACGAAAGCGCTTCCCCCGGGGTATTCCGGAGCATTTCCTCCCCGCCATCGAAGGGGACAACCCCTTCTCTCATGATCAGAAGCGGTTCTTCATGGGGTTTCACACCGGGGGTTTCCCGCATCCTTCCGTATTCGCTGCACCCTGCAAAACCGACCATAAGCACCGACAGGAACACCAACTTAAAGGCGGTTTTCATCATTCCCCTCCCCGGCCGCGCACATGCTGCGGGTTCGGCAGCTTCTCGTAAACCGCATATGGTGATTCCGCCGGAACATCCTTAATGATCCCATAATCCCAATTCGGCATACCCATGCTGCCCACCCAGAAAAAAGTCCAAAATCCACGAATCAGAATGGCCCCGACGATGAGGCCGATAATGATCCACGATAGTCGATTTGTCCTTTCGGAAGGTTCTCCTATTTCCATCAGATCCTAATCTCCCAAAGCCCAATGAACCAGGTATACAAGAGCCCCCATATCAGAGTGCCGCCGATGATCAGGAGCATGCCTACAGGAAACGGGGCATTACGTCCTTCGATACCGGTTGGAAACCGCTCAATAATTTTTTGCAACCGCTCCTCGGTATCGGGGCGTCGAAAATGGCTGTAGCCCAGCAGCAGCGCAAAAAGGATGATGAAAATGAGCGCCGGAAACAGATACAGCATGATATGCTGAAAATTAAGCAGTTCATATAGACGCATCGATTTTCTCCTCTATTTTCCTCCAGTTAGCAGAATAAAGAAAACCGCGCTGAAACTGACCAAAAGCCCGGCCATTCCGAAAGCCAGCAAAAAGTAGGCCTCAAACCGTTTGAAGCCGGTTGTGGTCGCCAAAGGCGGGACCGGTTCGCTCTCAAGGGGCAGAAAACGGGCACGATCCTGGTTTTTGAACTGATTGTTTTTGAGAGCCCACCAGAAAACCAGCACCGTTATCACAAAGCCGATGATGATATAGATTATAAAATAAGGAAAATACATATCCGCTCCTTTGAGGCGGAGTCGATGTAATTACGGCTCGAGCGCCGCATCGATTCCTTTCGGTTCGGTGTCTGCATCGCTCTGGTTGATGAAATAAACCGCTACATAATCTCCCACCTCCCAGATCTTTTCGGATTCCAAATTTTTCTTGAAATAAGGCATGGCTGAACCGGTAATGCCGTTCATGATCTGGTAGTAGAGGATTCCGCCTGATATTTCCCGCCCTTTCAGTATGGTGAAATTGAGCGGCGGCGGGTAGAGATAGGGTTGTGCGGGCCCCATTCCATCGCCGACCGGACCGTGGCAGCCGATGCAAAAATCCTGATACACCTTATGTCCCCGGGCAAGGCTGGCGGCGGTGGTGGGATACGGGTTGGGAAGATCCCGCCACCCCTGGGGTACATGGGAGTTTAAAAATTCGATATTCTTATCCGGACCGGCTTCATAAGCCTCGATCAACTTCGTTTTCCAGACCCGCTGACGTCGGGTGCGCTTGTCCGCAGCCTTTAGGCCCAGACTTTGCACGTATGCGGTCAGGAGTTCAAGTTCTTCGAGGGAATAGAAGTTGAATCGCGGCATAATCGAGTTGGGACTGGTGTATCGGGGATTCATGAAGTGTGCGATATGCCAGTCGTCGGGGTGTTCCCCGCCTTCTTGCGACAAATCCGGCCCGGTCCGCTGAGATCCCAGCAGGATCGGTTTGTCCTGAATGTAATCCCCGGCCTGGGCGATCCGTTCGGCCCCCACCCCCCAGTCGAAGGTTCGGACCGACTGGCTGTGGCAATAGACGCAGCCGTTGGCGATATAGATTTCACGACCTCTGGCCTCCATTTCCGAGCGGGTACGGAAAATCTCGGACGGACTCCGGTCGGCGGTGAATGTGGGGGTGATGACCGCCACGATCACCACGGACAACAGAATGGCAACCGACCCGAAGACAATCACCTTCAGACTCATTTTCATGACGTCACTTCTCCGGGAGTGTAGATAATGGTTTTAAAGATATTGTACATACCGATCAGTGCGCCGGTGAAAATAGTCACGCCGAGTGAAGCTCTGATCACATAATAGATATGAACTTGAGGCAGCACCCGGTAGATGGTTTCCCCGTTATACCAGGAATTGCCCTGGACCAGCCCGACAATGGTCAATACAACGGCAAAACCGATAGCGCCAACCAGAATCAGCCAATATTGGACATCGACAAGAAACTTGCTGTAAAGGGGTTTGCCGACGACTCGGGGCAGCACGTAGTAGATACCCCCGAGGGCGATCATTCCGGCAAAAGCGAACACCCCGATATGGGCATGCCCCACCACCCAGTTATTGAAGTGCGTAATGCGCTGAACCTGCGGAAGGGCCATGACCGAGCCCTGAATGGACACGATGAAATAAAAGATCGTACCGGTAAAGACGAATTTGGCCGCGGTGTCGTTCTGAAGCACGCCCAAACGGCCTTTGGCGGTGTACCAGATGTTGATCAAAAAGGCCATGACCGGAATCACCATGCCGATGCTGTCGACGATGCTGATCACCTTCAGCCAGGTGGGCACCGGCACCTGAAGGAGATGATGGGTGCCGATATGGGTATAGACGATAAACAGGGACCAGAAACCCAGCAGGGACAAGGTATGGCTGTACAGCGGGTTCCCGGTGGCCCTGGGAACCACATAATAGGCCACCCCCAAAGCCAGCGGCGTCAGCAGCAAACCGAAAATGTTATGTCCATAAAACCAGAGCAGGGTGGCATCGGGAATACCCGTAAGGGCCCCGGAAGTCGGCCGCCAGATCACGTTACCCAGAGAGAACGTCACCATGGTCAATATGATGGCGGCGCAGATATACCAGACCGATACATACAAAAGCTGTTCCCGGCGATTTCGAACCGTCATCACGAAGTTGTAAAAGACCATGGAGAAGACCACCACGATCATCATGTCGACCGGCCAGATAAATTCGGCATATTCCCGCCCCTGAGACAACCCCATCATCAAGGTCGCCATGCCGGCAAACACCGTCAGATTCCAAAGTCCGACAGTAATTATGCCCAATTTCTCGCTGTAAAGATCGGTTCGAAGCAGACGGGGCAGAATGTAAAACCCTGCGCCCAGAAATCCCGGAACCACGAATCCGAACAGCACCAGATTGACATGGGTCGGACGCAGCCGGCCGAAGACGAGCCAGCCGATCCCTTCGGTGAGATCCGGCGCGATCAACTCGGTGGCCGCCGTCAGGCCCACCAGGGTGGCCATGGCCATCCAGAAACCGGAGGTCATCATGAAAAGCACGGAGGTTCGATGCTGCTCCGGCAGCCAGTTCGATACGGATGACATGAAAGATCTCCTTGATTAGCTATGGCATGCAAGCCAGCAGTCGAGGTTGGCTTCTTTTTCCTGATGGCATCTAAAACAAAATCCCATCTTGAACCACTTTTTGTTCAGACGATCCATGGCTTCCACCTGTCCGTGACACTTTTGGCACTGAATTTCACGCTTGATGTGTCGCTGATGGTTGAAAAGCACGTGTTCAGGCACATAAAACACCTTTTTCCAAGGGGTCGGCGTTTCTGTGTTGAAGTAGTTGTGCTCTTTTAGAATTTGAGGATGATTGGCGATAATGTATTGATGACAGTAAAGACATTTTTCTACAGGTGGTATGCCCGGATATCTCGACCGGTCGACGTAGGGATGGCAGAACTTGCAGTCGATCTGCTTTATACCGGAATGAAGACGGTGACTGAAAGGAATCGGCTGCTCAGGGCCGATATCGGTCGCCGGGGGAGTGTAGAAAAAATAGATAAAGGCAACGGTCAATACGATACTGAGTATCGACAGAAACAGAAGCCCCTTATTCTGTGCCACGGCTTTGAAAAAACCCCGAATCCGTTGGAATATGTTCATCGGCTTACCTTTTGATCCGCTTTACGCACAAGCTCAGGGAAGAGTTTCAGAAAATAGGCGACCGCCATGACCATCAGCCCCAGAAATCCGAGGCTGATCAACAGATCAAAGAGCTGCAGCGCCAGAGAGGAGGTGTCGAATTCGAGGGGTGGGCCGATCAACAGCAGATTGTCCATCCAGATGCCGAGCATGGCCAGGGAGCAGAGAATCAGCATCAGTACGGGGCGGGTCTTGGCTTTCATGTTCAGCAGCGTGAGAAAGGGAACGACGAAAGCCGCAACGAAGATGAAGACCAGAAGCATTTTCCAGGGCGGGGAGATGAACCGGTTTAGAAGATAATGGGCATCCTCGGGAACGTTTCCGTACCAGATCACCAGCACCTGGGCATAGAGAAAATAGGCCCAGACCACACAAAAAGCGAAGAAGAGCTTGCCGATGTCATGGAAGTGAGCCGGATTCAGCTGGGAATCGTCGCCGTACGCCAGAGAAACCACCGATGCGGTGATAATGACCCCGCCGAGACCGATATAGAAAGCCTTGATGAAGAAATAGCCGCCGAAGAGCGTGGAGATGAAATGCGGGTCCATGCTCATCACCAGATCAAAAGAGATGAGGGTAAGCACCCAGGCATAGGCGAACAGGTAGACGATGGCGGTGACGGTCATTCTGCGCTGGTAAAATTCCCGGTCTTCGGGCCGGTAGACACCGGTTTTCTTCAAGACTGAACGGATCAGACCCCCGCCTTCGGACTGAATCTTGGATTTCACCGCGTAATGGCAGTAGGCGAAACCCGCCCCGTAGAGAATCAACAGCCCCACCAGGTCCCGTGTAAACAGAAACGGCAGGTTCAACCAGACCTCTTTGCCGTGAAGATCCTGATGCAGCCAGGGAAACAGGTGCTCCCGCCCCAGAAACAGGACCAGGAAGAGAATGAAGGAGATCGGAAAAAAGGCGACAAAGGCTTCGGAGAGATTTTCAAGGGCCCGGCTCCACCTTGCCTTGGTGATGTGCATGACCATGGAAAACAGGAGCCCGCCTTGCGCCACCGCGGACCAGAAGAGGAAATTGACCAGATAGATCTGCCAGGCCCGCTCGTATTGCCGAAAGCTCAGCAACAGAAGAAACCCGCCGATGCCGGCCAGAACGAAAAGTGAAAAAATCCAGAAAACCGATCGGTTGTGGGCGATTGATCCGTTGGGGGTTGTCATGCCGATCCTCTGTTGATATTTCCCGCCATTCAGGGGTTAGGGGGTTGATTGCTCCGGAGCAGGTTCTTCGAAACGCCGCACTTCTCCGCCTTGTTGCTCGAAAAAGGCCATCAGGTCCGACACCCCGTCGGAATCACATGCCGCGATGATGCCGAAGTGTTCTCCCGAGCACCGCTCGTCATAGAGTTTCAAACTCTTGAATTCGGGAATCCTGGCGGTCAACAGCAGCCCGAGCACCGTTCCCAGCACGCCGAACAGAATGGTCAGTTCATACCCGACCACGAAAAACGGGATCGGTGCGACAATCGGTTTGCCGCTCACGATCAGGTTCCACTGGACCGAGGTGAAGATCGGAAGGGCGTATCCGGTCAGCAGCCCGGTGATGCCGCCGATCAGAGTGAAATACCCGACCTTGCTCTTTTTGAATTTCAAGGCGTGAAGGATTTTTTCGCTCGGATAGGGGCCGTGCACCCGGTGCAGCTTCCACGGAGATTTCTTGAGGGCTTTCAGAACGGATACCACGGCGTTTTCATCCTTGAACAGCCCCATCACATAGCTACTACTCGTGGTCATCGCCGCCTCCGTGTGCGAGGGATTCTTTCATTTCCGTCATGGAAATCGAGGGCATATGCTTGACGAAGAGAAGAAACAGCATAAAGAACATGCAGAAGGTTCCCAGCATGATCCCCATCTCGATCATCGACGGGGCGTACAGTCCCCAGGCATGGGGAAGAAAATCATGGGCCGGCCCTCCGACGATAATGACGAAGCGTTCGTACCACATGCCGACGTTGACCAGAATGGATATGGTGAACAGGGCCTTGATGCTGGTACGTATTTTCCTGAAAAAAAAGAGAATCGGGACGAAGACATTGCAGATGGTCATGATCCAGTATTCGACGCCGTAATCCCCGAAAATCCGCCACCAGAACATCTCCCGCTCTACCGGATTCCAGCTGTACCAGGCGATGAAGATCTCCACAAGGTAGGCATACCCGACGATCATCCCGGTCAGGATGATGGTCTTGGCCACGCTTTCCAGGACCTTCATGGTGATGATCTCTTCGTAATGGAAAATTTTCCGCATGG
The DNA here is from genome assembly GCA_041642315.1 of Desulfobacteraceae bacterium. Taxonomy (GTDB): domain Bacteria; phylum Desulfobacterota; class Desulfobacteria; order Desulfobacterales; family Desulfococcaceae; genus JAABSQ01. Next base: position 10,961 of record JBEPWQ010000094.1, read on the forward strand.
GGATCATCAGGGTGAGAACCATGGCAAGTCCGGAATGAATGGCGCCGGCCACGAAATAGGGAGCGAAAATGGTGCTGTGCCAGCCCGGAACCACGCCGAGGCCGAAGTCCCAGGATACGACGCTGTGGACCGAAATCACCAGCGGGGTCGCCAACGCCGCGAAAAAGAGGTAGCCCCGGACATAATGGCGCCACTGTTCGAACTGACCGGTCCACCCCAGAGACAGGATGGTGTAGATCTTTTTTCGGGTGCCTACCGCCCGGTCCCGGATGGTGGCCAGGTCGGGTATCATCCCGGTGTACCAGAACAGGGCGCTGACGGTGAGATAGGTGCTGATGGCGACGATGTCGAACATCAGCGGCGAGGTAAAATTGGGCCAGAGGTTTCGCTGATTGGGATACGGAATCATGTAGTAGACCAGCCAGACCCGCCCCAGGTGGATCAACGGGAAAAGGCCGGCGGTCATGACCGCGAAGACGGTCATGGTCTCGGAGGCCCGGGCGATGGGGTTGCGCCACCCGGCCCGAAACAGAAACAGGATCGCCGAAATCAGGGTTCCCGAATGGGCGATCCCCACCCAGAAGACGAAGTTGATCAGATAGGTTCCCCAGGCCACCGGATTGTTCTGTCCGCCGACCCCGATGCCCACCAGTATCTGATAGATCCAGCAGCAGAGCCCGATAAAAGCCCCCAAAGCCAGCAGGGCCACCGTGTACCAGTAGGTGCGGGTGGCGGGGGTGAGGGTCCTCAGAACAATGGAATCGATTCTCGCGGGAGTCAGGTTCGCCGTATTCTCCATGTCTTCAGATCTCCTGGACTACCTTCTTCAGATAGATGACAGCCGGTTTGGTGTTGAGGTATCCCATCACCTGGTATGCACGGGGATCTTCCGTCAGTCTGCGGACCCGGCTGGTTTTATCGGCCAGGTTTCCGAAGATCAACGCATTGGTCGGACAGGTCTGGACGCAGGCGGGCACCACTTCGCCGTCCAGGATGCGCCGCTTTTCGTCTTTGGCCTTGCCGTGAGCGATCTTGATCCGCTGAACGCAGAAGGAGCATTTTTCCATGACGCCCTTGGTACGGACGGTGACATCCGGGTTGAGCTGCTGGTTCAGGGGATCGGGCCACTCCCACTTGAACCAGTTGAATCGACGGACCTTGTAGGGGCAGTTCTGGGAGCAATACCGGGTTCCGATGCATCGATT
>JBEPWQ010000095.1:0-12092 GCA_041642315.1 Desulfobacteraceae bacterium
CACGGCACTAGACCATTGAGGAGTTTGGTGGAAATGGCGGTCCGGTACTGCCGAAACCGCCGCCCCCCGGGGTTTCCATTCGAACGATATCCCCCTTTTGAAGGCTGACGGAAAACTTCCCCGGCTGTTCCTCCTCACGGCCGTTTCGGATCACCAGGTTCCGGCCGGACTTTCCGGGTTCACCGCCGTTCAGACCGTAGGGCGGATTTTTTCGCCGCTCCGAGAGCACCGTCACCTCGGCGTCGGCCAAAAGCCGCACCTCTCGAACCACCCCGTCACCGCCCGAATGCCGGCCCTTTCCTCCGGAGCCGGTCCGCACCGAATATTCGGTCACTTGAAAGGGATAACTGAATTCCAGTGCCTCGATGGGGGTGTTGAGGGTGTTGGTCATATGGGAGTGAACCGCGGATTCGCCGTCGGCCCGGCCGGAGGCCCCCATGCCGCCGGCGATGGTCTCATAGTAGGCAAAGGGCCGGTCGCCGTCCATGCCGCCGATGGTGATGTTGTTCATGGTCCCCTGCCCCGCCGCCGGAATGCGCTTCGGCAGGGTTTGGGATAGTGCGCCCAGAACCACATCCACCACTCGCTGGGAGGTCTCCACGTTTCCCCCGGCCACGGCGGCCGGAAACCGGGCATCCACGATGGTGCCTTTTCGGGTGATGACCTTGATGGGCCTGACCGATCCGGCATTGGTGGGGACCTCGGCGCCAGTCAGGGACCGAAACACATACAGCACCGCCGAGAGGGTGATGGCATGGACCGCATTGATGCAGCCCTTGACCTGGGGATCGGATTCAGAGAAATCGAGGACCGCTTCGTCTCCCTGAATCTCGATCCGCACTCGAATGTGAATGTCGGTCCGGCCCTGGCCGTCATCATCCATGGCGTCTTCAAAGGTGTAAACCCCGTCCGGAATGGAGCCGATGGTGGTTCGGGTGATCTGTTCGGCATAGTCGATGAGGCTTCGGGCGTAAAACTCGACCGTATTCAGGTCGTATTTGGCGATCAGCTCCCGCATTCGCCGGACCCCGGTAATGTTGGCCATAATCTGGGCCGCGAAATCCCCTTCCCGCTCCACGGGCGTCCGGACATTGTTGAGGAAAAAACGCATCAGTTTCTGGTCTATGGCGCCCTTTTCCACTATTTTAAGGGGCGGAATAATCACCCCTTCCTGAAAAATAGAGGTAGACAGGGGCATGGAGCCCGAGGTCATGCCGCCTACGTCGGCGTGGTGGGCCCGGTTGGCCACGAAAAATTCGGGCCGATTTCCGCCTTCCAGAAAGACCGGGGCCACAATGGTGATGTCGGGGAGATGGGTGCCGCCCTTGAACGGATCATTCAGCATGACCATGTCTCCGTCCGCGAATTCGAAATCGTGAATGGCCGACTGGACCGACATCGGCATGGAACCGAGGTGGACCGGAATGTGAGCCGCCTGGGCGACCATGCTGCCCTTTTGGTCGAAGAGGGCGCAGGAAAAATCCCGCCGCTCCTTGATGTTGGGGGAAAACGCGGTTCGGTTGAGGGTGACCCCCATCTCTTCGGAAATGGAGGCAAACCGGTTCTTAAAGACTTCCAGCAGGATCGGATTGGGTTTCATGGCGCTCCTTCAGGACTGGACGGTCATGATGATGTTTTCGTATTCGTCCACCCGGGCCGATGCAAAGGGGGGCACCACGACGGTGGCGGTGTACTCGACCAGAACGGCCGGCCCTCGGACGAGGTTGCCGCATCTGAGCCGGTCCCGGGCCAGAATGGGGGTGATAAATTGCCGCCCCTCGAAAATTACATCTTTTTCAGTCAGAAAGGCTTGATCAGGCGGGGTTTCACCGCATTCATCGGATTTGAGGAATCGCGGCTTCTCAGGCATTCCCCGGGCCCGAAGCCGAAGATTGACGATCTCGACCGCTTTTTCCCGATTGCTGTATCCGTAAGTCTTTCCGTGAAGCTCGTGAAACAGTTCCACATAACCGTCGGTCAGGGGGACGATGATCTCGTAGGATTGTCCCTGATAGCGCATGTCCAGAAAGTTTTCCAGGATCACGTTGGCCCCGTCCAGCCCTTCATGGATCAGTTCGGACCGGCCCCGTTCCTCCAGCGGTAGAAAACGTTTTTCGAGTTCACAGCGCTTCTCGGGGCCGATCATCACCGTCTGGGAATAGTCCTTGATGATGTCTGCCATGAGCATGCCGATGGCCGAGAGAATGCCGGGATTTTTGGGCACCAGGATCTCGGGTATGTTCAGAAGCTGAGCCAGAAAGGCGGCATGCATCCCCCCGGCACCGCCGAAGGAAAACAGGGTGAATTGGCGCGGATCGAAGCCCCGTTCGACCGAGATCACCCGAATGGCCCGCTCCATGGTGGTGTTGGCTACCGACAGAATCCCCTCGGCCAATTCGATAGCGGTGAGGCCGAGCTGTTTGGACATACGGTCGAAATGATCGGTGATTTTCTCGCTTTCGAGGCGCATGTTTCCCCCGAGAAAATTGTCGGGAATGAGCCGCCCCAGGAAGAGATTGGCATCGGTGACGGTAATCCGGTCTCCCTTGCCGTAGCAGATGGGGCCGGGATCGGCGCCGGCACTTTCGGGGCCGACCTTCAGAGAACCGCCGGGATCGATCATGGCGATGGAACCCCCGCCGGCTCCGACGGTGTGGATATCGATCATCGGCACCTTGACCGGATAATCGTCGATGCTCGATTCCAGGGTCAACGGCAGATCACCGTCGATCAATGCGACATCGGTGGAGGTGCCGCCCATGTCGAAGGTGATAAGGTGATTGTACCCGGCCGGTTTGCCCAGTTCAAAAGCCCCAACAGCGCCGCCCGCCGGCCCCGACAGAATGGTCCGCACCGATTCGACCATGGCGGTGGCGGCCGAAATGGAGCCGCCGTTGGACTGCATGATTCGAAGCCGCTCCGAACCGATTTTGTCGGTGATGTTCCGGATATAGCGCTTCATTTTGGGAGAGACATAGGCATTGATGATGGTGGTGGAGGTCCGCTCGAACTCCCGGAATTCCGACAGGATCTCATGAGACAGGGAATGCGGAATGTCCTTTTCGAGCAATAAGGCCCCGACCCGCCTTTCATGCTCGGGGTTCTGAAAAGAGAAGAGAAAAGAGACGGCCACCGATTCCACTCCGGCCGATTGAACCCGATCGATCACCGAGGCGATATCGGATTCATCGCTCTCTTCCAATACCGCGCCGGTCCGGTCGATTCGGCAGGGAATACCGAATCGCAGGTCGCGAGGAACCAGGGGCGGGTTTTTCCGGTAGGCCAAATCGTACAGCCGGGTGCGGTTTTGCCGCCCGATTTCGATGACATCTTCAAAGCGACGGTTGGTGATCAACGCGGTGCGGGATCCCTTTTTTTCCAGTATGGCATTGGTGGCGACGGTGGAGCCGTGAATCACCTGAACCGCTTCACTTCCGGTGATGTGCCGAATGCCCGCCAGCACCGCTTCGGCCGGATCGGCCGGGGTGGACAGGCGCTTATGGACCCGCCATTCCTCCGCATCCTTATAGATAAAATCGGTAAAGGTGCCCCCGGTATCGATCCCGATAATGACCATTCCTGCCTCCGTGATTGGAAATTCGCAATGCCTTAGAACAAGGGGCCATAATCACCGTTTCGGCCAGGCTATCATTCAGGTTTGGGCCGAAACGATGATCAAAGCCGAACAAGGGAACACTTATAATAGCATATCAACAAAGATCAAGGGTTTTCAAGCCGCGGCAGGTGATTCCGGAGGACGGAACGGCCCATTCGGTCGGGACCGAATGGGCCGAGGGCCTATTTTGATATGATTATTTGACGACGCGAAGCATGTGAGTTTTTTTGACGCGTTTCCAAATTTCCTGAAGGATCGCCATTGCGGGTTCCTCGTCCATATGGCCGTTTTCCCGGGAGAGTCGCCGGATGGATGCGGTGAGTTGGCGATTCCTGCCGGGCAGCCCGAATTCGTTTCGAATGGCCTGGGCCAGTTCCGGATACACCGCATGGAGTTCCGATCGGGTTAGGTTGGCCATCACAACCTTGTCCCTCAGGGACAAGTCGTTCAAAATACGTTCGACCACCTCTCCCATGCTGTGGGGCGGTTCCAACGGTTCAATTTCTTTATCGATCGGTTGAAACATCATTGGTTTAAACTCCTTATATGACTTATTTCATATAAAATTTCGTTTGAGACAAACAAGCGCCTTTCGGCACATCAAAAAGTATTCACTCGACAACAAGAATTAAATGGGGTGAAATATTGGTTTATAGATTCAACCAGGGGCCAGTCCACCATCGGATACTCCGTTTACCCCAAACAAAACATATTGCCATTAATACGGATATATGCTAACCGTCTCCTCTTGCTTCGCGTCCGGCGGCTCCGGATGGGGATATTCATCCGGCAAGGGGTTGGTTTCATAATAAACGATGAGGTCTTTGTGTGGAGGGAGTTATGTATGATTTTCTAATCGGGCCCATGCTGGCCCTGTCTCTTGTGGTGTTTATCGCGGGTGTCGCCTACCGGGTTTATCAGTTTTTCTCCATATCCGAGGCGCGACCCGAACCCGAAACGAATCTGCCCAAAGATCTCGCCCGAACGGTGGCGGCTCGGGAGAAAGACGAATACCTTCGCATCGATTCGGCCGCCGATATTCTGCTGAAATGGAAACTTCGGCTGAAGCGCACCATTCTCGGCCGGGCCCCGGTCATGTCGAGCGTCACCATTGTCTTTCATACCCTGCTCTTTCTGCTGCCGGTGGTCACCGTCGGCCACTCCATTCTGCTGGACAATTATTTCGGAATCAGCCTTCCGACCTTGTCGGAAACCACCGTGGACAATTTGACCCTGGTATTTATCGTTGTTATTTTTTTCTTCTTGTTTCGCCGCATCTTCGTGGCCAAGGTCCGTTCGGTATCGACCTGGCGGGATTATCTTGCACTGTTTGTGACCGGCGCGCCCTTCGTGACCGGGTACATGGCCTTTCATCACTGGTTCGATTACAAAACGGTCCTGTACATCCACATCATTTGCGGTGAATTGATGCTGATCGCGATCCCCTTCACCAAACTGGTTCATATGCCTTTTTTCATCCTCTCCCGCTTCTTGATTCGTTATGAGCTCGGGTTCGGGAAGGGATCCAGAAAATGGGTGGAAAATACCTAATATACGGAGGCGTTTTATGGCTGTAGTCAATGGGGTTGACCCGGATGAGATCCGGAAATTACTGGATCAGAAAAAGCACATGGAGGTGTTCCTATCCGTATGCGTCAGCTGCGGCATGTGTGCGGACAGCTGTTTCTTATATGTGAATCGCAACAAAGATCCAAGCTATATGCCCTCCTATAAAGCGGTTCATTCTCTGGGGAAAATGTACCGGAAAAAGGGTAAGGTGACTCGTGAAGAACTGGAGGAGATGAAGGAACTGGTCTACAAAAAATGCGTGCTTTGCACCCGCTGCTACTGCCCGGTGGGAATCAGCATACCCGGTATGATCGCCTGGGCCCGAAATATCTGCCGGTCTCAAGGGGTGTTCCGTGAATATGACGAGCGCGACAGCGAAAACATTGAAATGAAACAACACGTATAGGGGACTCTACGAATGGACAGAATGGTGATCATTGCGGTTATTGTGTGGATCGTGACCTTGTCCGTGTTTCGCTTCGGACCCGCCCTCACCCCCGCCACCGAGATCGAGCCGGCGGCGGGAGCGCGTCCCGCCGCCTTTTTCCCCCACGACAACCACATGGAGGTCGTGGATTGCCTGGCCTGCCATCACCGGTATGAAGACGGAAAGAATGTGGCCACGGAAGACGAGCTCGACGGAAGTGATGAAATGCGCTGCCGGTACTGTCACCATGAAGATGCCTCGGTGAATGCGCGGGAGGCTTTTCATCGCCAATGTATTCGATGCCACCGGCAGTATGACAAGGCGGGCAAAACCACCGGGCCGAGGACCTGCGGCGAATGCCATCCGGTTACAGTTCCTGAAAACGCGTACGGCCTGGTCATTGAACGATAGACAGCTGCCACCAGCAGCTTTGGAGGATAAAACCCATGGTTAAAGGAAAAAGAAAACCATTTCAAGAAATAAAAGATATGCTTAAAAACCACCGGAAGGTGTTGAATGTGGGCTGCGGCGGGTGTGTCTCGGTCTGCTACGCCGGTGGTCAAAAAGAAGTGCAGACCCTCAATGACCAGCTGAACGCCTCATTCAAACAGGATGATGCGCCGGTTCGTGTGGAGGGGTACACTGTGGAGCGCCAGTGCAATATGGACCTGATCGCGGAGCTGGATCGCATCGCCCATAATTACGACGCCCTGATGTCCATGGCCTGCGGCGCCGGTTGCCAGTATTTGGCGGAGCGGTTTCCGGAGATTCCGGTCTACCCCGCCATCAATACCATGTTCATCGGCGTGGACAAAGAGATCGGAATTTTCGAAGAACGCTGCCGCGCCTGCGGCAACTGCGTGCTGGGCGTCACCGGCGGAATCTGCCCGGTGACCCGATGCGCCAAGGGCCTTTTCAACGGCCCGTGCGGCGGTACCAATCTCACCAGCTGCGAGGTCAACAAAGACATTCCCTGCGCCTGGCTCGACATTTATGAGCGGTTGAAAGAGATCGGTCAGCTGGACAAAATCCTTCAGTTCAAAGAACCGATGGAATGGCGAAACACCACCCGAGGCGTTTTCATTCAGGAAGGTTTTGAGGAGCGCTTTGAACCCAAAGAGAAAAAGACGCTGGGCATCATCAGCCGGATTCATTAAAATACAGCAGGAAGATATAGAGCCGGATCTCCTTTCTCTCACCTGAGACTCGGCCCTTGTAGTTTTCCCCAAAGACCCGAATGCGCTTTTATGGTGCAATCGGGTCTTTCAATTCCCATCTACTCACCTGTATTTCCGAACACCTTTTTCAGCAGATCGGTCACTCGGGCCGCCGGGTTTTCCCGGATTTTTTGCTCTTCTTCCGCGACCAGCAGGAATAGGCCGTCGATCGATTCCGCGGTCACATACCGGCTGAGATCGAGGTTGGCCATTTGCATGAGCGGGTTGGATTTGAAATTACTTCAGATCGCCTCGTAGGGCGTAAAGCCTTTGGGGGTTCCGTCTCGAAGGGCCTCGGTCGGATTATGAAAAACCTCGCTGTCGTAAATGTATTTGAGCAGAAAATCTCGGGTATCCGGATCCGCCAAATGGGCGATGCCCACCGCGTGTTCCACCAGACTCAACCCGCCGGGATCGAAAGACCCGTGTTCGGTCACGATAATCACCGGGTCGGCGGCAATGGCGGTGGTGGTGATCCCCTCCGGGCAGCGGTCCAGAATCTTCGGAATGCCTTTCGGAGTGGTGGACTTCAAAGCGATGACCGGTTTTCCGCCGTCGGAGAGATAGGCCCCCCGCAGGAAGTCGGCCTGTCCACCGACTCCGCTGTAGATATGGCGCGCCTGGAGCGAGTCGGCCCAGACATTGCCGTGAAGATCCACACCGATGGCGCTGTTGACGGCCACCATTTTGGGTTGACGGGCGATATTGCGGACATCGTTGGTGTAGGTGGAGGTTCGGCTTTGAATGGAGCAGTTGAAGTGCATCCAGTCATATCCTTCCTGATTTTTGGATAAGAACAGGGTGGCGGTGGTCGCATTATTCCGGGTATACCGGTTGGTGACGATTCCCTCGTCGATCAGCTTTCGCATTGCGTCCGCAAAGAGTTCGGTATGAATGCCCAGATCCTTGAGACCCCTGGCGATGATGGCGTCGGTGACCGCTTCGGGGACTTCGCCGATGCCGTATTGAAGGGTGCACCCGTCCTGCAGGTAAAGACCTGCGATGATCTCTCCGATTCGCCTGGAGCGTTCGTCCGGCAGCTTCACAGGGCTTTCCGGCAGCGGATAATCGGAATCGATCAGATAATCGATGTCCTTTTCATGAACCATGCCGCCCAGAATAAACGGCATGCGGGCGTTTCGCTCCGCAATGACCAGACCGCCCCGTGCTTTGGCCGATTGAACGGCGGATTTGAGCCCTTCGACGGTGGTGCCGAGGCTGTAGTTGCCGGCTCTATCCGGACCGCTGACGGAGAGCAGAACGGCATTCGGCCGAATGCTCTCCCGAAGCTGCCGGGGTATATCCGACAGATGCATCAACTGGTACTGGGCCCAGCCATTGTTCACCGCCCGGCGGGAGTGGTGGCTGTTGAAAATGACGCGGTGTGTGATGCGGTCACAGGTGTGTTCGCTGAAAAGGGCGTCGATGTCCCCGAGAAGCAGAACGCCCAGCATTTCTATATCCCGAATGGATTCATCGGCGACCAGCTGCTTCAGCAGCATCTGAGGGGTGGCGGCGTTGCCGGCGCAATAGATTCGACTCCCGGGTTTCAGGTTGGCGGAATTGACCGCCTCATCCGGGCTGTTGGCATATTTCATGGCTGTTCCTCCGTTGATGGAATGCACTCTTAACCGTTGTTTTCTCCTTGTAATCCGATTTCTTCGGCTACCTCCCGCATCCCCATGATGGTGTCTGTGATCAGCTCTCCGATTTCCATTCCTAGCATCTCGGCTCCTTTTTCAATGATGGAGCGGTCCACTCCGGCGGCAAAGCGTTTGTCTTTCCATTTTTTCTTGACCGATTTGGCCTTCATGTCCAGGACGCTTTTGCTGGGTCGCACCAGCGCGGTGGTGGTCACCAGGCCGGTCAATTCGTCGATCGCGTAGAGCACCTTTTCCATTTCCGATTCAGGCCTCACATCCGAACAGATGCCCCAGCCATGGCTGATCACCGCTCGAATGTATTCCTGCGGCCAATCGTTTTCGAGCAGGATTTCCTCGGTTTTCGTGCAATGCTGATCCGGATACCGTTCATAATCAAGATCGTGAATCAATCCGATAACGCCCCATTTTTCCGGGTCCGCCCCTCTTTTTCGGGCCATATAGCGCATGACCCCTTCCACGGCCAACGCATGCTTGATCAGACTTTCGCTCTGGTTGTATCGGGTCAACAGCTGATAGGCATCTTCACGGGTGGGTATCATATGTGATCTCCTTTCTAGTAGATTTTAGATTCTGTCCAGTATTCCGGTTAACAGCTCACAAGGCTTATGGTTAGGGGTACCACCACCAATAACGTCCGTGCCAGTACGGGTAGACCGGATAATTATAATAAATGCGGGTTTCCGGTTGTTCTTCTTTCCATAGATAAATTGTGTCGGCTTTCACCAGAGGATAGGTATAGGTAATCTCATCCAGTTTCATACTCCTGGGTTCCCGAACTTCTCCCACGACAGTCACTTTTCGACCGCTCTGGAAAATCATCGGATCCAGATATTGATCCTCCAGTACCAGAAATCTTCCCTCGGAGACATCGACATTCCTCGGCTTCAGCTGTTTGTCCAGAGGAAACTGAACGATTTCCATGAGGGTCCCTTCCGGTTTGACGAGGGTTTGAGCGACCTTTCCTCCCCACATGACCCTTTGTCCCCGGTATCGGGTAAAATTTTCACGGACTTTTTCAAGCGACAGATCCGAAGCCGCCATCGACTCCAGTTCCGGAGGCACATTGTGCAAAAAGGCGCAGGAATGGAGGGTGGATAGAGAGAGAATCGTTATTAAAAATATCCGGAGATTCATGATCGAGTCCTTTCGATTCAGGAATTCATCGCCTACCGCGATGCCGGTGATCTGTCAACAGCGTATCCTTCAGACCGGAAACCAAAGCATTTCACCTGCATCCGGGAGGTTTGGTTCTCTTTTCCGCACTCTTATAAAATAGCCATTCATATCAAAATTCAAAGTGATCGATTTTCCACCATCCGCAAAGAGGCTTTCCGGAGCAAGCAATTCCGAGTAAAGTTACCCAAAATCCTTGACTTCTTCGAGGCATCGGGGTTATTTCGAGGAAAGATCATCGGGCTTGCTTGCCCGGAACGATACCCGAACCGATTCCGGTTCAAACCGCCACGATGGCGATCCGATGCTGGCTCTATGGACGGACCTCGTGGCTTTTTTGTGGACCCTTGGAAAGGAACAATGCATATGGAATTCAGCCCCAACATGGTCTTAATGGTGCTGTTCGGCATCCTGGTGGGTATCGGCGCTTCGTTTACCGGGCTGGGCGGCGGTTTTCTCATGGTGCCGCTGCTCCTTTTCATGGGATATGCCTCCCAGAAGGCGGTGGGGACCTCATTTCTGGCCATTCTGGTCATCTCCGTCTCCGCCCTGGTGGCCCATAAAAAACTGGCCAACGTCGACTATACCGCGGGAATCCTTCTGGGTATCGGAGGAATCATCGGGGCTCAGGTCGGCGCCCGCCTGGTGGAGCATGTTACAACGGACAACTTCAAGAAAATTTTCGCCGCCATCCTTCTGGGGCTGGCACTTTATCTTTTTTTTAAAAAATGAAATTTTCATTATAATCTTACGCTTATCTCCATGCGACAAAAACCACCCATCGCCGTCATCGGAATGGCCGGAATTTTTCCGGGCGCAACCGATCTCGATACCTTCTGGCAAAACCTGATTCAGAAAAAGAGCGCGGCCGCTCAGGTTCCGGCGCATCGGTGGATTATCCCACTACAGTCGGCCCATGAACAAACATACATGCCGGACAAGGCCATATCCCTGCGGGCATGCCTGGCCGATTCACCGCCCCTGGATCCGACCGGGCTGAATGTGGATGCGTCCCTCTTGCGGGAACTCGACCCTCTTTACCATATCCTGCTCGGTGCGGGACGGGAGGCGTTTTCAGGATGCAATCTGTCTTCGATCGACAGATCCCGCATCGGGGTTTCACTGGCCGCCATCGCCCTTCCGACGGATGCTTCCTCGGCGCTGGCACGGTCGGTTCTGGGTCGGTCCTTTGAACAAAAGCTGATGGCCGAACTCGATCTGAGTGTCGACACAGCCCCCCTCAACTGGTCGCGGGCCCGAGCGCTGTCGAGCCGGGTGACCAGCCTTCCGGGGGCGATTCTGGCCGAGGCCCTCGGTCTGGGCGGCGGCAGCTTCACGCTGGATGCGGCTTGCGCCTCTTCTCTGTATGCGGTCAAGCTGGCATGCGACGAGCTTCAATCCGGCCGTGCCGATGCCATGCTTTCGGGCGGGATTTCCCGGCCCGACTGCCTCTACACTCAGATCGGATTCAGTCAGCTTCGGGCGCTTTCTCCATCGGGCCGCTGCGCGCCATTCGATGCCGAAGCCGACGGTCTGGTGGTGGGGGAAGGGGCCGGTATTCTGGTCCTCAAACGCCTGGCCGATGCTCTGGCGCACGGGGATACCGTTTACGGGGTGATTCGAGGCATCGGCCTGTCAAACGACATGCGGGGCAACCTTCTGGCGCCGGATACCGAAGGACAGGTCCGGGCCATGCGGGCCGCCTATGAGGGCGCCGGATGGTCTCCGGAGGATGCGGACCTGATCGAGTGCCACGGGGCCGGCACCCCGGTCGGGGACAAGACCGAACTGACCAGCCTGCGGACCCTCTGGAAGTCATCCGATCGGCCCAAAGGAGGATGTCCCATCGGATCGGTGAAGTCCCACATCGGTCACCTGCTCACCGGCGCCGGCGCCGCCGGAATGATCAAAACACTGCTGGGAATGCACCATCATGTTTTTCCGCCCTCCCTCAATTTTTCTCGACCGGCTGAAAACAGTCCGCTGATTAACAGCCCTTTTCGAGTGCAGACCGAACCCGGAGAATGGCGGCGCCGGTCCAATCAAACACCTCGCCGGGCCGGGGTGAGCGCCTTTGGTTTCGGCGGGATCAATGCCCACCTTCTCTTCGAGGAATGGGACGGCAACCTGCCCGAGGCCAAATCCACCGTGGCCGTGAGCAACCGATCTTCCGCCTCCACCATTTCTGCGCCGGTTGACCCCACACCGGTCGCCATTGTGGGAATGGGGTCGATATTCGGTTCCTGTAAGCATTTGCGGAACTTTCAAGAGGCCATTTTCAAGGGGGACACTTTCATTCGGGAGCGCCCGACCGAACGCTGGCGTGGCGCCGATGATGTCGCGGAAACAGCAATCGGCCGAAACGGAGGATGGGGCGGGTATATGGAATCACTGACCATTCTTCCCGGGGAGTTCCGGGTGCCTCC
>JBEPWQ010000096.1:0-12071 GCA_041642315.1 Desulfobacteraceae bacterium
CAAGGCTGCGCAGGTTGGACCGCCGGTTTTCCAGGTAACCTTCCACATCCACCTGTATGCGAATTCGTTTGTCGCTGTGCCGATTGACGATTTTTTCCACCAGATATTGAATGGCTTCCAGGGTCTGACCCTTTTTGCCGATGAGCACCCCCGGATTTCCCCCCTGAATATTGAGCAGAAACCGGTCTCCATTTTTTTCGACATGGATAACGGCGTCGGTGGTGATGAAGTCGATAATCCGTTGAAGCGCATCCTTTCCGAGTGCCAGCGGCTCGGACAGGTCCTCCTCCGGCTCCGGCGCGATATGGAGTCTTTCCACGGGCGGCGGTTCGGATTGGGTTTCCACTGTTTCGGATTCAGAAGCGGCGGAATCTTCATCAGGGGGTTCGCGCGATACCGGGGGAAGGTCAAAAGCTTCCCGCACCAGAGCGGAAGCGCTTCGAAAGGTCGGTTCGAAGGACGGTTCTTTATGGGATTCGCTCGGTTCGGGCTCGAGCGGCGATTTCTGATTCGAAACCGCAGTCTGGTCCGAGGCGGGAGAAGGGGAGGTGACCGATTTTTTGTCCGGCCGATGAACCGTTTTGGATTTTGATTTTTCGGGCAAGGTCACGCAGATTTTGGCTTTTTTAGCCCCGACCAGGCCGAAAATACCTGAGGAGCCATAGGAGACCACATTGTATTTAATTTTGTCCTTGGGAATGTTCAGGGCTTCAGATGCTTTCTGAAGCGCCTTCTCCACGACTTTGCCTTCGAATTCCAAACAAGATGACATGTTAACTCACCTCCGTTTAAGCATGTTTCTTGGAAATGTAATACTGCTGCGAAATAGAGAGGATGTTGTTCACCAGCCAGTAGAGCACGAGACCGGCCGGGAAGTTGATGAAGATGACCGTGAAAAGAATCGGCATGAACATCATCATCTTTGCTTGCGCGGGATCTCCGGGAGGAGGGGACATCTTCTGCTGTAAAAACATGGTAGCCCCCATAATAATTGTCAGGACCGGAATGCCGTAAGGCGGCTGCATCAGCGGTATCGCAAAATCGAACCGAAAGAGACGATCCGGAGCGGACAGATCGTTGATCCACCCGAAAAACGGGGCGTGTCTCAGCTCGATGGACTCATACAGCATGCGGTAGAGAGCAAAAAAGACGGGAATCTGAAGCGCCATGGGAAGGCAGCCGCCCACCGGGTTTACCTTATAAATCTTGTACAGACCCATCAATTCTTCATTCATCTTTTTCTTGTCATTTTTATATTTTTCCCGGATTTCGGCCATCAGGGGTTGGATCTTCTTCATTTCGTTCATCGATTTATAGCTTTTGTTGCCCAGGGGCCACAGCAACAGCTTGATGATCGTGGTCAGAATGATGATGGCGATGCCGTAGTTGGGAATAAAACTGTACAGGAAATTCATCAACCACAGGCACGGTTTGGCAATAAAGTCGAACATGCCGAAACGGACCACCCGATCGAGACCGTTTTCATACTGGGATAATACCTGGAGGCTTTTGGGACCAAAGAAAAGATCGAAATTGTGATTCAGGCGGGTATTCGGCGGAACCGTTTCGAGAGGGCCTTCGAATCGGTTTTCCACCACATTATCCGGTTGCTCGATCAGCCGCATGTCCCCTTCAACCGGCCTTTCCGGAATAATACTGGTGATAAAATAGCGGCTTTGAAGGGCGATCCACCCCAGCACGCCGGGATAGAGGCTCTGGTCCTCGATGTTTTTGATCTTGATCTGTTCTACCGAGTTGTTGATCAATGCGCTGGGCCCTTCGAACCCGTATCCCCGGCTTGCCTCGGGTGCATAGTCCGATAGGGAGACCCAGATCTTTCCCTGAATCGGGACGGCGGTGGTGTTCTGAACGGCGACATCCATGTCGATGAGATAAGTGATCGGTGAAAAGGTAAAAATCTTTTCAAATCGAACCCCTTCGGGAGAGACCCAGAAAAAACGGATCGTTTGCGGGATTTCCCGGATATCTATGATATCGTCATTGATATCCGCGGTAAAGGTCGCCTGGGAAAGGTCTTCCAGGTTGCCGCCTGTGAACCCGGCCATGACCGATCCGCCCGGAAGAATGGCGGGAATCAGATCCTTAAACGGAGAATCCGGTTCGGTCGTTTCCCGGTACCGGGTCAGGGTAAAGCTGTCGAACATGGCCCCTGTTTCGGAAATTTTCACCGAATAGAGCGGGGTATTGACCGTGATGGTTCTGGAGGGATGATCCTGAACTTCAGTCGTTTCCACAGGTGCGGGAGTGGGGGGCGGGAGAACCGTCTCCATGGGGGCTTCGGGGCGAGCGGTATCCACCTCCCGGGTCGCCCGGTCTACCGGGCCCACCGGTTGGTGATCGACAAACAGAAGATTCCATACCAGAAATATAAGAAATGAGAGCGCTATGGCAATAATTAATCGGGTTTGTTCCATCATCCTCTCCTACAACAGATCAGTAACAGACCATCTTTTTTCTACATTGAGGATCTTGTCGGATTGTTGATACATGGCCTTTGAAAATAGTTCGGCGTGAAGGCGCAATCCCATTCAGGGAACGGGATCGAACCCACCCGGATTCCAGGGGTGGCATCGCAAAAGTCGTTTCAGGGAAAGGGCCACGCCTTTTACGGCGCCGTACCGCGATATGGCCTGATACGCATAACGGGAACAGGTTGGATAAAAACGGCAAGAAGGTCCCAAAACGGGGGATAAGCCATACTGATACAGGCGTATCAGCAGGAGAAAAGCCATTTTAATGATCGTCAACGGGAATTCTGTCAAAAATGTTTTGAATCGCCGAAAAAAACGGATCTGTTGACAGATCAGCGGACGGTTTCTTCGCAATGGTGTTAATATCCCAGTTACCTGCAATCGTGTGTCTGTTCAATCGAAAGTGTTCACGACAAAGGCGTTTGATGCGGTTGCGAGTGACCGCGTTTCCCACCTTTCTCGTTACGGTAACCCCAAAGCGGGTCCGGCCGGTTCGTCCGGGACAGATAAATGCGAGAAAATATCTGTTCTGGATTTTTTTGCCGGACTGCGACAACCGAAGAAAATCGGCTCGCTTAAGGAGTCTGTCTGCCTTGGTAAAGGAAAAATCCAAAAGGTCTGAACGGATTGAACTCGGGTCTGCCGGCCCTATGCCGACAATCGTTTTCGGCCCTTGGACCTGCGGTTTTTGATTATGTTACGTCCTTGTTTGGTGGACATTCTCTTCAGAAATCCGTGATTGCGCGCCCGCCGAATTCGGCTGGGCTGGTATGTTCTTTTCATGTGGCAAACCTCTTTTAAACCATCAAATTTTAATAAAAAAATAACTTCAACATGGTTTCATCGATAAACCGATAAAATAATCAACACGCTTAACCTAGTAAGTCAAACATATTCCTTTTAAATCGTCAATAAAGAAATTGACATATTCACACCTTGACGGTTTCGAAGATATCGAATTCCTCCATATGAAATTCGGCATGGGGATATACCACGATCTGTTTGCCGATGGTGCGCTCCAGAGAGAGAATAATATGGTTTTGTTCATCATGCAGAAGTTCGGCGATATCGGGGTTGACCCGGAGCGTCAATCGACCTCCTGGAGAAAGGTCTTGATGATCCCGCAATACCTCTCTATAGACATTGTGGCAGATGGATTGGCCCGACATGAGATACCCCTCGCCGTCGCAGTAGAAACAGGGTTCACACAGAAGGCGGGTCAGCGATTTGCGAATTCGCTTGCGGGTCATCTGAATCAGCCCCATGTCCGACATGGGCAGGATATGGGTCTTGCTTCGGTCTTTTTTCACCGCTTCTTTGAGGGCGTTATAAACTTTCTCCCGGTTTACTTTCTTTTCCATATCGATGAAGTCGATAATGATAATACCGCCGATATCCCGCAGCCGAATCTGGTAGGCGATCTCCTTGACCGCTTCGAGGTTCGTCTTGAGGATGGTCTCCTCCAGGTTGTGCTTGCCTACGTACCGGCCGGTGTTGACGTCGATGGCCACCAGCGCCTCGGTGTGTTCAATGACGATGTACCCGCCCGATTTGAGCCACACCTTTTTTTTAAGGGCTCTGGAGATGTCTCCTTCAAGATTGTGGGCGTCGAAGATGGGCTCTCTTTTTTCATGAAGAACCACCGAGTCTTTGAGGCTCGGCATAAAAGTGTCCAGGAAGTTCAGAATCGCGGAATAGGTGGTTCGGGAATCGACAACCAACTGCTGGGCTTCATGGGTCAGCAAGTCTCGAACCGCCCGCAGACTGGCCATCAGCTCCTGGTGCAAAATGGCAGGGGCCGAGGCTTGGTGGTACCGGGCCTGAATATTTTCCCAGAGATTGGTGAGAAACCCCATTTCATAGATCAGCTTTTCCTTCTGAACCCCTTCGGCCGCCGTCCGGACAATATACCCGTGGTTTTCTTCCCGCAGGGAGAGGATCAGGTTTTTGAGACGAGTCCTTTCCACTTCATCTTCGATGCGGCGGGAAATCCCCACATGGTCGGAGGTGGGCATCAGCACCAGAAACCGTCCGGGCAGGGAGATGTGGGAGGTGACCCGCGCCCCTTTGGTCCCGATGGGCGATTTGGCTACCTGAACCATCACCTCCTGGCCTTCGGTAAGGATGTCCTCAATATGGGCGTGGCGATCGGACAGGGTTTCGCCGGGGTTGACGATTTCCACCTCGGGGTCCTCTTCCTCGTTTTCTTCAAGGGGGAAAAATTTTTGGAATTCGGCATAGTTCTCTCCCAGAACATCATCCACATAAATGAAAGCGGCCTGATCGAGACCGATATCCACAAAGGCGGCCTGCATCCCCGGCAATACCCGCTGGACCCGTCCCTTATATACGTTTCCCGCGATATCCGAGTAGTCCTTTCGTTCAATGAAAAGCTCAACGATGGTCCCGTCCTCCAGGAGGGCGACCCGGGTTTCGTGTTCGGTGACATTGATGACGAGTTTTTTGTCCATAGGTATTTTGGTGGGGTGTTTCAATGGGGGTGTATCCGTATTCATCCAGTTTCAGTCAGAGTTTGAGGATGAACGCCCGTTTCACGGTTTCTTCATTCAGCCCGAAAATTTCCCGAAGCACTTCCGAAGGCCGGACGGTTTTTCCCGGGATCATTTTCAGACGCAGGTGAAGGCCCCGATCG
The DNA here is from genome assembly GCA_041642315.1 of Desulfobacteraceae bacterium. GTDB lineage: Bacteria > Desulfobacterota > Desulfobacteria > Desulfobacterales > Desulfococcaceae > JAABSQ01. The sequence continues at coordinate 5,146 of JBEPWQ010000096.1, forward strand.
GACTCCATGCGAATTTCCAGTACCGTCTCTTTCAGATCAATGGTTCGGGTGCGGCCCTTGATGGTGGTTCGAGTCAGAATATGCGCCGGCCGGGCTTCAAATCCGCGAAGTCGTTCCGATTCGAACTCGGTTTCGCGAAGTGTAATCCGGTAGCTGGTTTCCTCCGGCGGTTTTCTTTCGGATTTGGGCGGAGCGATCCGGCAGGCACGTACATCGAGCCCTTCCGGCAAATGGTCTTTGAGCCCCTCGAACACCGATTCCGGGTGAACATGGCCGGGAACTGCCAGAAAAAAAGCCTCTTTCCGGCTTTCCATTCCCAGAGGAATCGGATCGGTGAAAGAGATCTTGGGCATGGGATGGTAACCCTGCGAAAATTTCACCGGAATGTGGGCCCTGCGAATGGCACGCAGAAAAATCGAGACCATCTCCAGGTGCCCGAAAAACCGGGCCGCCCCGGTTTTGGAATAGAAGACCTGAAGCGTCTTGAAGGAATTCTGGGCTTCGGCTCTCACCACGTCCGCAGTTTCGGCAGGGATGTCTTCCCCAAATGGAAAGACGACCGGCTGAATCCTTTCGAAATCGCAGACCCCGCAGCCCTCGCAGACGCCGTCCCGGCAGTCGGAGGTGCTTTCTTCGGACAGGGCCTTTTCCCATTCCCGCCACAGAAATTTTCGGGCCACCCCCGTGTCGATGACATCCCAGGGCAGAGGTTCACCGGCCTCCCGTTCCCGGGCGGTGTAAAATCCCGGATCGACGCCGGATTCCCGAAAGGCGTCTTCCCAGAGGTCGAACCGGAAGCGGTCGCTCCAGCCGTCCAGGCGGCATCCTTTTTGGTAGGCGGTGATCAGCAGCCGCGAAAGCCGTCGGTCCCCCCGAGACCAGACCCCCTCCAGAAAACTGACCCGGGGATCCTGCCATTTGAATCGAACCCCGGGTAGATCAAGACGATCTCGAAGCCATTCGATCTTTTCCCGGGATTCCTCCAGGGAGATCTGGGGTCGCCACTGAAAAGGCGTATGAGGCTTGGGAATATAGGTGCCGATACTGACATTGATTCGGGTTTTTTTAGCTCCGGAGCCCCTCATGCGGCGAACCCGCTCCACCAGATGTACGATGGCTTTCAGATCGGCTTCGGTTTCCGTGGGAAGCCCGATCATGAAATAGAGCTTGATCACCTGCCATCCGGCGGCGAAGGCATCCTGAACCGTCTCCAAAATATCCGCTTCGGAGATATTCTTGTTGATGACATTGCGCAATCGCTGACTGCCGGCCTCGGGGGCGATGGTGAATCCGGTCTTTCGCACCCGTTTGATTTGCGATATCAGCTCCGGCGTCAGGGTGCCGGCCCGAAGTGAGGGAAGGGAGACGGCGATGTGCTCGACTTCGCACCGGCGCATGAGTTCGGTCATCAGCGGACTGATGGAACGATAATCGCCGGTGCTCAAGGAGAGCAGGGAAAGATCTTCATAGCCGGTGGCGGCGACGGCCCGCTCCGCTTGATCGAGCAGGGTCCGGGGCGAGCGTTCCCGGACCGGCCGATAGATCATTCCGGCCTGGCAGAAACGGCATCCTCGGGTGCACCCCCGCGCCACCTCCAGACGCAGCCGGTCATGGATCGGCTTGCCGAAGGGCACCACCGGCGACTCCGGGAAGGGGGCGGTATCCAGATCCGGCAGCACGGCCCGCCGGACGGATGTGTAGTCGGAATATACCGGATGAAGCCTCTGCCGGCCCTGGGAATCATATTCCGGCTCGAAAAAGGAAGGGATGTATACCCCTTCGATGGTCGACCAGGTCCAAAGCAGGTCGGTTTTATTCACGCCGTCCCGGTCCTTCCACTCCAGCCAGGTCCGGGTCAATTCAATGACCGCTGCTTCGCCGTCGCCCGCCACCATGGCATCGAAAAAATCGGCCACCGGTTCGGGATTGCAGGTGCAGGGTCCGCCGGCGATGATCAGGGGATGGTCGGCTGTTCGATCTTCGGCGAGAAGGGGAATCTTCCCCAGGTCCAAAAGGGTCAGAACATTGGTGTAGTCGAGTTCGTACAGCAGACTGAACCCCACGATATCGAACCGGTTCAGGGGCGTCCCCGATTCAAGTGTTGAGATGGGGATGCCGGCTTTTCGAATCGCCGCTTCCATATCCGGCGCAGGTGCGAATATCCGTTCGGCGGCGATCTCCTTCCGGCGGTTGAGAATGTCGTATAGGATCTGAAGCCCGAAATGGGAGGTGCCGATTTCGTAGAGGTCCGGAAAGGCCAGGGCGAAGCGAAGGCGGATCTGTTCAGGGGGCTTCCTGATCCGATTGACTTCGGAGCCGATATACCGGCTGGGCTGCTCCACCAGCGGCAAGATGTCTTGAATGTCCTTGATCGTCATGATAAGTAATGCACCTGGAATGAACGGCATTCCATCGATGTCGAGTAACCATAATCATCATCGATGAAAAATAAACATTCATAATAGATTAAATTTCATCAAATGACAAAACCTATTTTTTTGATTTCACCCTTCGGCGTGAAAACGATCCTCCTTGTTCTGGCTTTCGGACTCCTGAATGGGCCGGCGATTTCGGCCAAAGAGGGACCCTATAACCGGGAGAACGCGGTGGTACGTGCCGTGCGCAAGGTCAGCCCGGCGGTCGTCAATATCAGCACCGAATACCCGGTTCGAGACCGTACCCGGCCCTTCGGCGGTATGGACCCCATGCTCGAGTGGTTTTTTCGGGATTTTTTCGAGCCCGGACCGGAGCGACGCTACCGGCGGAACAGCCTCGGCTCCGGTGTCATCATAGACGGCAAGCGGGGGTACATCCTGACCAATGCCCATGTGGTGGCCCAGACCGGCACCATCACCGTGATCTTCAAGGATGAGCGGGAATTCAAGGCGACGGTGGTGGGCGCCGACCCCGATTCCGATCTGGCGGTGCTGCAAATTCTAACGGATGCGCCCCTTCCGGCGGTGGAAATGGGGGAATCGGATGACCTCATGATCGGAGAGGAGGTGATCGCCATCGGCAATCCCTTCGGCTTTTCCAATACGGTCACTACCGGCGTGGTGAGCGCCCTGAACCGATCCATTCGAGCCAGGGGCACCGTCTACCATGATTTCATTCAGACCGACGCCTCCATCAATCCCGGCAACAGCGGCGGACCGCTGCTCAACATCAACGGGGAGCTGATCGGGATCAACACCGCCATTTACGCCCAGGCCCAGGGGATCGGATTCGCCATTCCCATCACCAAGGCCAAACGGATCATCTCGGAGCTGATCGAGCACGGGGAGGTGACCCAGTCATGGATCGGCATCACCGTTCAGGAAATCGATCCGCGCCTGGCCCGTTACATGAAACTGAGCCGTCTGGACGGGGTTCTGATCCAACGGGTGGAGGCGGACAGCCCGGCTCTGAAGGCGGGAATTCGAGAGGGGGACATTCTTCTCTCTCTGGGAGGATTCGAGACCCGCACCACCGGTGATTTTTTCTCCGCCATCAAAGGGTTCGTTCCCGGAGATCGGGTCGCCCTGTCCCTGTGGCGCAACGGCGAAGCCCTTCGCAAAACCTTGCGGGCCGCCGCTTTCCCAGCGGAAAAGGCCCCGGAGATGGGATACGCCCTGATGGGAATTCGCGTCAAGAATTTCCCAGGCGGGGAAGGCGTGATCGTGACCCGGATTCGGCCTGAATCCTATCTGGCCGGAATCGGGGTCGAGTCCGGTGATCTTATCCGTCAGATCGGTGAAATCGCGGTGAAGGATCGCACCGATTTTAACAGGGCCGTGATCAAATACCGCAACCGTCGGTCTGTGGTGATCCTTCTTCAGCGCGGCCAACAGGCCTATTACATCACCGTTCGCCTGGGATAGTATCGGGGGATATGGCCTCCCTTCGCCGTGACAAACGCCGGGATCGAGCTTAGATTAAACACCAGACCGGCGATACCGAGGGGAGGAAGCATCCAATGGTCCATGCAACACAGGAATATACCTTACAATGGGTTCGACGCATCGCAGAGGTGGATCAGCAGGACTGGGATCTGCTGGCCGAGCCGCTGAAAACCCCGCTGCTCGAATGGGAATGGCTCAACCAGCTGGAGGAATCCGGCAGCATCGCACCCGAGGCCGGGTGGCATCCCCGACACCTGACTGTCTGGAACGACGGCCGCCTGGCCGCGGCCGCGCCGCTGTATATCAAGACCCACAGCGCCGGTGAATTCGTCTTCGACCACATATGGGCCGAACTGGCCGGAAAGCTCGGCATTCGGTACTATCCCAAACTGGTGGGGATGAGTCCGGTCACCCCGATTACCGGATATCGATTCCTCGTGGCTCCGGGAGAGGACGAGCCCGGCCTCACCCGAATCATGCTCGATGCCGTCGATCGGTTCTGCACCGAAAACACCCTCTCCGGATGCAGCTTTCTTTTTTCCGATCCGAAATGGCAAGAAATCCCCGCCCGTCTGGGCTACCTGAAATGGCTCCACCAGAGTTTTATCTGGGAAAACCGCGATTTCGACTCCTTTGACGACTACCTTGACCTGTTCAAAACCAACCAGCGCCGCAATATCCGTCGAGAGCGGAAAATGATGGCGAAGCAGGGTATTCGGTTGGAAGCCCTGGAAGGCGATGCGATTCCGCATCGGTTGATTCCGCTGATGTACCGCTACTACGAATCCACCAACGACCAGCACGGGCCCTGGGGGTGCAAGTACCTGAATCCGACCTTCTTCGAGGGGATTTACCGGCGATACCGCCACCGAATGCTGGTGATCGCCGCCTACCACCGGGCAAACGCCGATCTTCCGGTGGGCATGTCTCTGCTGATTCACAAGGGGGAGCAGCTGCTGGGCCGATACTGGGGGGCGGCGGCCCAGATACGGGACCTGCACTTTAACGCCTGCTATTACCGGCCCATTGAATGGGCGATTGAAAAGGGAGTTCGGTACTTCGATCCGGGCGCGGGTGGGCTTCACAAAACCCGCCGGGGCTTTCGGGGGATCGGAAACTACAGTCTACACAAGTTCTATGATCACCGGCTCGAATATCTAATGCGGGCCCACATCGGCGAAATCAATGAAATGGAACAGGATCACATCGATTCCCTCAATCAGGATCTGCCGTTCGCCCGCCGGGAGTAGACGTCTGTATTTCTTCTCTTTGTTTCTGATGTTCTTCCGCTATTCTTCTTCCAGGGTGGTTTTGAGCGGATACCCATGCTCCCGGGCGATATTGGTGACGGTGGTCACCTTGGTTTCGGCCACCTCAAAGGGATAGACCCCGCATACCCCCCGGCCTTTGCTGTGAACCTGCCACATCAGCTGGGCCGCCTCCTCGGCCGATTTATGAAAAACGGTCATCAGGATCTGAACCACGAATTCCTTGGTGGTGTAATTGTCGTTGTGGAGCAGAACCTTATACATGGGCGGTTCTTTGACCTCATCCTCGACCTTGGTCTCTATTTTTTCGATGGTATCGCCGTCGTTTTTGCTCATCTTCATTCGCCTCCTGTCCCCGAAGAGTCGGATCGGCTCTAAGCACTTAAACTAACGCGACCGGGTCAAAAATCAAGCCGACATTTACGATTCAAATATCCGCCCTTGGTCACAAACCCCGTGAATCCTGAAAGTCAAAGTCCCAGCAGTGAGCAGAATTCTTCCCGCAGATAAGGGGGCAGGGAAAACCAGCCCTTGACCAGTTCGGGTGTCAGTGTCTTGAGCTCCGGAATGGACCCCAGAAAATCCTCGGATACCCGTTCGGGATCCAACTCGGTCCGTTCTTTTCCGGCCAGCAGGAATCCCCAAGACCCGGTCGCGTAAAACGGAATCGGAATGGAAAGGGGTTTCAAGACGTTGAAATGGGAGGCGACCCGGGGAATTACCTCGAACCAGGTCTTTTTATAAAAGAAAAAATCGGCAATAATCTGCATCAGCACCCCGCCCGGTTTCAGGACCTTCGCGGCTTTTTGATAGAATGCCGCCGAGATCAGCGGGGATTGAAACAGGTAAGGATCGGTGGAATCGATAAGAAGGGCGTCCAGGCTTTCCGAAGAGCAGGCATCCAGATAATCGAATCCGTCTCCTACCCGCACCATCAGGCGTTCGTCCGCTTCACACGCCGCCCATTCGGGAAAAAATTGTCGGCACACCCCCGGTATCTCCGGATCCAATTCGCAGATGGTCATGCCGGTAACAAATGGATGCTTCAGAACCTGCCGTGCCAGACCGAAATCTCCGCCGCCGATGATCAATACCTCCTGATCGCCATTCCGCATGGCCAGGGGGATGTGCGCCATCGGTTCATGGTAGAAGGCTTCCATCGTATCACTCACGTTGAAGATGTTGTCCAGCATCAGAACCCGCCCCATCTCCTTGGTGTCAAAAACCAGAATTTCCTGATATCGACTCCGGCACTGATATAAAATCCGCTCGACCCGGAAAAAATTGCCGTACGATTCACCGTCTCCGTCAAAGGTATACACGCCGCGTTGCATTCGATACCGTCTCCCTTTTTTTGACCTTTCGAGCCTGAAACCATTGAAAATTCCCACAAATATTATGCCATATGGATCGCCAGTGCGCAAGAATATTCACCCAACCCCTCGCCGGTAAAGTTCCAATTCTTATGCAGAATCCGCCTTCCGATTCGGACCGGCAAAGATCTTGACAGGCCGGAGGCCCTATGGTAATTTTCGAAAAAATTTCAAAATTATAGCTATTGAAATCCCTACGTATCAGGTCCTTTACGGAATTCGGATACAGGCAAGCAATGCGATGAAAGACAAAAAACCATCTTCGAACCCGGCGGCGACCCGGACGCCCTGGATCTCTTCGACAGCTTCAGGGAGGCGAAGGAGGGTGAGGATCCGATCGATCCCATCGGCCTCATCGATGTGCCGGGGGAGGATACGGGAAATAAGATTCTTTCCGAATCCGA
>JBEPWQ010000097.1:0-12040 GCA_041642315.1 Desulfobacteraceae bacterium
CTGGACACCCGGGTATGGCCGTATCTCAAGCGGATCATCGATGCCGGTGTCCCGGTCGTGTTTGCCGGGCTGCCCAAGGTCAGGACCTATCTGAGCCGCAACCATCCCGATATTCTCAGCAGATTGAAAACCCTGATTTTATACCCCATCGTGGTGGAAGATTTTATCTCGGAATATAAAGACATTCAGCAGGAAGCCATCGAGCAGATTTATATGACCGTCAAAGGAGATATGCGCAAGTTCCAAGAAATCTGTACCGACTGCCGGGACAGGGCAAAGGAATTGAAATATCAGTTTGTGGACATCAATCTTGCCCTTGAATTCATCTCAGACCTGCCTCCCCAGTAACCCGTAGCACACCTCTCCGACCGCATATAGACCATCTCGCCTATTTGCCTGCAGATGGTCTATTCTCATAGTTCTCATTCTCTCATCCGAAACTCGGTATCTTCATGTGTTTTCATCAGGTCTTCCATGCGCTGAAAAAGTCATGATGTTTTGCAATTTGCTGTAATATTGGAGAAATTTTGATGGCGTTACACTATTTTGAATGTTGAACTACGTAACTATTTGAACATAACCTGCTTGAATGAAATGGAAAAATGCTTCAGCAGCCTGAATCAGACAGAATTGAAAGCGTTACACTATTTGAATCTCAGCACCTGCCTCCAATTGATTCCGGAAGGATATCGCACTATTCCATAGTAATGGCCATTACCTCCTACCGCAGGTGACCATGATATTAGATCTATGGGAAGAGGGTTCATTCTCACATTGTCAATACATGTGTTCTCCAATCCGACAAGAAGGGGTTTCCGCGAATATCCATGCCTCTGATGTATTCAATTTGCTCTGACAGTTTAACATCAGGATCACCGTACTTTGTAAAAATCTCATCCAATATTGGCACTGCGCCTCAGGTCCCGGACCGGATCCTGCGATCGCAGTGCCTTGTAATTACCAGCGTTCAATCGTCGAGGCTCCGAAGCGTAGGTCTCTATCCTCGATGGGATGGCGATAGCATTTTTTCGCCAATCTCTCGATCTGCCTGCACAACTGTCCTTTCTCCGGCGGGGCGCTGAGCAGCGGACCGACCACTGAAAACCGAAAATGGGCCCATGCACTCAAAGTGGGTCTGTCTTTTCCCTTCATAGCGGCTCCTTTTCTGAATTTTTGGATGGAGCCATAGGCATAGACGACTTCCGGCCTGTTGAATACGCCCCATCTTTTGCGGGGCGCGGGGCAAACGCCGTTTTTCGTGATCGATCCTGATCAGCCGGCCATAAATTGCAGACATTTGACCAGAGCCGTTTCCGGCGGGTGAAACCTTTCCATAAATCGGTTCAGCAAATCCCCCGGCAGGCGGCTGTTGTCCACGCCGGCGTCGAGACTGCCCCGAAGACGCTTCCACTGCTCGCCGGCGGGAAACGCCTCGCTGAAATACCGAATCCAGCGGGTGATCGTCTGGCGGGAAATCGAAAACATCCGTTGAAGCCTGCCGATACTGTTGCTTTCGGGCTGGTTCTGCCTGAGGGCCATTACAACAAGGATGATGCATCTCCAATAAACCCGTCTTCCATCGAAACGGGTTGACGGCGGCAAGGTGCGGCGCCGGCACCCTTGCCGGCTGCAGCACAGGCTGAATCGAACCAGGTGAGCCTCATCGATATCGGCAGGAGCGCCCCGCGGTTTGCGCAAGTAGTTGCCACTGTCCAACCGGGATTGACAAAAAGCGCATTTCTTTGCCTTCACGCTTTCGGCAAGATCCTGGTCGATCCGGTGCAGGAGGGAAAAAAGATTGGCTTTTTGCAGGAGTTCCGGTAACATTGGTCTGCCCTTTCTTTGTAGAGGTTCGGGCAGGAACCCCCTGGTCAATCTGCTACGATATCTGAGGGGGTTCCTTACCTCTCCCTCAGAATATTGTGCAGAAAAATTGCTGCCTTTCAATTAATTATCGTGATCAATCACAGAATGTCCGGATCATTCAGGATCGCCGCTTCTGTCAAAAACTTCCCGTAAAATTGACAGTCATAATATCGACGTGGCTCTGGAATAATAGACGGCAATTTTTGCGATTTCTTGACCATGATGCCCCCCTTTGTGGTTTATATGGGTTACTAAAGCGTTTAGCCCCGGCCGATCCGGGGGTCTGTCCTGGGATTCTTTCTCGAGAACCCGTAAAACCAAAGATTAGAGTATGAAGGGTCAAAAACAAATTCGTCTGTCTTAAACCATCACGTGGGCAGCTTTTTGGGAAACCGAAGTTACAGCAGGACAACAGGCTTTTTCTATGACTTTGACATCCGCTGACAGGGGGTCGAAAAGGGCCTTGACCATTCCAGCTGCGGGTATCTCTCTTATCTGATAGCGGATGTTCAAAATTGGAGGTAATGTCGCTGCCAGTATCTCAGGCTTTAAATATATTCTCGTCGTTTTTGATAAAAACATTAACAGTCTCTTTCAGCAGTCCCTTTTTATCTCATTATTTTTACACGGAAAAAATCTATGGGTTGGATAAATATTCCATCACGTTCAGCAAATTAAAAACGGAAAATATCACTGATCGATCTAAGAAATATCCTGTTTTGAAATGGATAGTCGATTTGGCGGTAAGGTTTCCATTTATCGGCGATATCGCGGAGGGCTACACCTATTATATAAAGGGGGGCCTGACTGACCGTTTATTCAGATCGCCAAGGTGGACTACAATTAAAATGCGAGCCGGTGCCGGTGCGGGTGATACTCGAGGGGGATAGGGAATTTAAATGGTGTCGAAGTGGAGTTTGGAAAAATTTATGGATAGTTTTTCCCTATCATTCTCCCAAATGTTTTCTAATATTGATTCCACGAATTGAGTGCCCATTATTAGGATGTAACTTAAACGTCTTAAGACGGCCAATTGTGCAGGTCAGAACTATCAAACGAAAAGCGTATTCAATTTTCAACTAAGTGCAAAATGTTTAAATGGGGTGAATTATGAAACCGTTGGTATTTGCCAGCCTCTTTATCCTTGCCGTGAATATAGCGATTACGCCAGCTCAGTCGGTTGAGATCGAAGGCATAAAATTCAGCGAAACCTTTAAGGCAGAAGGGAAAAACCTGCGACTGATCGGCGTCGGCCTCCTGCGCTACTGGGGGTTTAAAGCCTACTCCGGTGCCCTTTACCTGGAGGAGGGGATTCCTGTCGATGAAGTGCTGCTCGATAGGGCCAAGCGCATCGAGCTTGAATATTTCCGTACCATCAAAGGCGAAGATTTCGGTCCTGCAACCGATAAGAGCATAATTAGAAACGTTGACGCTCAAAAATACAAACGACTGCGCCCTCAGATTGATTACCACAATTCGCTGTACGAAGACGTTCAGCCGGGGGATCGCTATTCGCTAACATACGTCCCGGATTTAGGAACCGAATTAGCACTTAATGGCGAACCAAAAGGCATTATTGAAGGTGCTGAATTTGCTCAAGCGGTATTTTCCATCTGGCTGGGACCCGATCCGATTAACAATTCATTCAAGAAACAGGTTCTTGGATTATAGATTCAACTAAACTTAGTGTGAGGTTCCACATCGTGCGATTATTAAAACTAACAATATTATCCTTATTCTTTTTACTAGGAGTTGGGTGCCAGACTATGAAAACGATTCCTACAGTTGATAAAGTTGACCTGAGCCGTTTTATGGGAGACTGGTACGTTATTGCCAGTATTCCGACATTCATTGAAAAAGAGGCATATAATGCCATTGAATCTTATCGGCTTGAGGATGATGGAACAGTGGCAACAACCTTTAGATTCAATAAGGGCAGCTTTGATGGCCCCGAAAAAGTGTACAACCTGCGCGGATTCATCCGGGATAAACAGTCAAATGCCGTTTGGGGCATGCAATTTGTCTGGCCATTTAAGGCGGAGTACAGGATAATTTTCCTCACAGACGATTACACCCGAACGGTTATTGGCCGGTCCAAAAGGGATTACGTCTGGATAATGGCCCGAAATGATTCCATACCACCTTCTGATTATAAGCAAATCCTTAATTTTATTCAAGACCAAGGATACGATATTTCCAAACTCAGACGGGTGCCCCATGATTAGAAAAGTTCGCAAAAAAACACAAGTATCATTCTTGGCAAACACTTTGAGGCTTTCATTTCCGAGCAAGTTCAAAACGGTCGCTATGGCTCGGCCAGCGAGGCAATCCGTTCCGGGCTAAGGAAGGGGGAGAAATCCTCTCGGGAGGAAAGAATCATTCCTTCCCGAGGGTCCCGAGACGTCCTTTTTTCGACTGCGGTTTGCCGGCATGGAATAAACCATGTCATCCAGATATTGCGCACAGCCACCGCTTACATTAATATCTCACAAATAGGTGAGCCCTGACATTCTTATCGCCGGCCGCCAAGCTCATCGAGATTATAGCAGGTATAGTGAACTCGCCTCAAGCGGGTTCGGCCAAAACTTCGGTATGGATGAGGGTTTTGATGGACAATATGAACTTTTATAGTTACATTTGTAGTTATAATAGAGAGGCAGAACTGTGTGCGAATGGGATGAGAAGAAAAGCGCGGAAAATCTGTCAAAACATGGTTTGGCCTTTGAGGATGCAGAAATCGTATTTTCCGGTCAGTGTGTAACGTTTGAAGATGCGCGGTATGATTATGGCGAACAGAGATTTATAACACTTGGCCAGTTGGAAGGCCGAGTGGTTGTCATCGCTCATACCCCGCGAGGCGAAAAGACGCGCATAATTTCCATGAGAAAGGCGAATAGCCGTGAGCAAAAAGCATATCAAGAGCGACTTGAACAGAATTGACGCCATGGAGGATGGGGATATCGATTATAGCCAAATCCCTGAACTCGATGAAGGCTTTTTTAAAAAAGCGCGAGTGGTGGTTCCGCCCGGGAAAAAACAATTGACAATCCGGTTGGACGAAGATGTTCTGGAATGGCTGAAAGGTCAAGGCAAAGGTTACCAGAGCCGGATTAACGCTATTTTGAGAGCATATTACGAAGCCCACAGCCACCAATGAACGAAGCTCAAGCGCCCCCTGTGTCGGGTTGGTTGTAGCGGTCTGTAATCATCGCTCAATCCGGGCCGGAGTTAATTGCGTACGGCCAAGATTGGCTTCAACTATCGGTCGGTGATTCCAAGCTTCTGTAAATGGTCGTTTAAAATTGAGCCACACGGAAGTTCACCTTCCCGGTTGTTCAGTCTCGGGGCGATGAAATCAATTTATCAGATCTCATTCATCAGCACCCCGGACACCTCCCGGTCCTCGATGCCCAAATATCGCATCGTGGTCGCAGCCAGTCCTCGTCTCCAGGCTCAGCCTCTTTAAGATACTGGGCAAGCGCCCGGTGAACCGACCGGTTGACCATGAGGATGTTTTCTTTTCCGGTCTTGTTTTCTCTGACGGTGAGGAACTCCCCCGGCTTCAGGTGCCGGACGTCCTTCACTTTGAGTTTCAGCAGATGGCCGACGCGAAGCCCGTTGTTGATCCCCATGGTGAACAGCAGGAGGTTGCGGCTCTCCCCGGCCAGCAGTTTCTTGATCGCTCTGATGTCTTCCGGGTTCCGGATCGGATCGACCGTGATCCGCTGCCCTGAACCTACCCCATCCCCGCCTCGATCTCATCCCAAAACCGGCTTTTGGGGTTGGACTGGCCGCGGCGGTATTCTGCGCAGGTAAGAAAGAGGTAGCGCTCGGCCCGGGTGACTGCCACGTACATGAGGCGGCGTTCCTCCTGGAGTCCGGCCGGTGTTTCGAGGGATTTCCAGTGGGGGAAGAGGTTTTCTTCGCAGCCGGTGATAAAGACGACCAGGTATTCGAGGCCCTTGCTGGCATGGATGGTGGAAAGTTTCACGCCTTGCCCCCCGCCTTCCTCCGCTTCGTCTTTGCGATCCTCGTTGATGAGGGAGGCGTCCTCCAGATAGTCGAGCAGGGTCTGGTGCTGGCCGGCGGAATAGAGGAGCTGTTTAATGTTCTCCTCTCTGGCGATATAGTCCATGGAGTTGGACTTGGTGTAGGCCTTGAGGTGCTCGAGGTAGTCGAACCGGGAGAGGACGGCGTGAATGGCGGTATTCGGGGCCATGTCGCGGATATCGTCCAGGCCCTGAATCAAGGCGCTCATGGCCTTGTGGACTTTGGGGGTCATGATCCGCTCGGCCAGGATTTTTCGGGCGGCGTCCTGCAGGCTCATGTCGCCGGTTCGAAGGTTGTTGATCTTCTTGATCATACCCGGCCCGATGCCCCGCTTGGGGGTGTTGAGGATGCGCTCGAAGGCCACGTCGTCTCTTGGAAACACCGCTGCGGTGAGATAACAGTTGATGTCCAGAATCTCCTTTCGGTCGAAAAACCCTTTGGCCCCCAGCATCTGGTAGGGAATGCCGTAGGTTCGAAAGGCTCTTTCAAAGGCCAGAGAAGTAAACTTGGTCCGATAAAGCACCCCCATCTGGTGGTAGGGAATCCCCATCCCCCGAAGGGATTGGATCTTTCGGCAGATCCACTTGGCCTCCTGATTTTCGTCGAAAAAGTCGTGCAGCTCCACCACCCCGCCCCGCTTGTCGGAAAAGCACTTCTTGTCCATCTTCCTTTCATTGAACCCGATCAGATCGTTGGCGATCTGCACGATCTCATCGGCCGAGCGGTAATTCTGCTCCAGGCGGAAGACCTTGGCCGGATGGAATTTATCGGAAAAAGTCAAAAAATGGTCGATATTGCTTCCTCGAAATCCGTAAATGGCCTGCCAGTCGTCCCCTACGCAAAACAGATTGCCGTTGCGAAGAAGCAGCCGGGTGAGTTCCTCCTGAAGGTTGTTGGAATCCTGGTATTCATCCACCAGAATGAACTCGAACAGCTCCTGGTACTGCTTCCGGACCGCTTTGTGGTCCCGAAACAGGTTTCGGGTCATCAGAAGGATGTTGTCGAAATCCACCGCATTTCTGGAGCGCAGGTCTTTTTCATATCGCTCGTACACCTGGTTTAATCGAATGTGGGAATAGCGCGGATGGGCCTCGAAGTACCGCATCGGATCCCCCGAGTTCTTGGCGTGGGAGATATGGGAGATAACGGCTCCGACATGTTTTTTGTCGAAATTCATCCCCAGGAGGATTTCCTTCATCAGTTTCTGCTGCGCATAGGATGCGTAGATCTGCAGGGGCGGCGTATATCCCAGCAGGTGGCAGTGCCGCTTCAGGATCTGGAAGCAGGCGGAATGATAGGTCCGGACCCACGGAAATCGAAAGGAGGGTAGACCGGTCAGCGCTTCCAGGCGGGATTTCATCTCCTCGGCCGCCTTGTTGGTGAAGGTGATGGCGAGGATTCGCTCCGGGTCCATGCCCTGGTTCACCAGATGTCCGATTTTGGCGGTCAGCGTCCGGGTTTTTCCGGAACCGGCCCCGGCCACCACCAGTGCGGGAGCCCCGGTATATTCCACCGCCAGGCGTTGCTGTTCAGATAGTTCAATCATAAATGTATCGTCTCATTCACCCGATTCCCGTTCCCGGGCAAAACAGACCCCACCTGCCCGGTCGGAAAAGAACAGGCAGAACCCGCCGGCCGCTCGCCATCGACGAAACAGCGGCGATCAATCCCGTTCCTGACACAGCCGATGAATGGTCTGGGCATGCCATTTTCCTTTCCCCGAGAAGGTGGGGACGCTTTCGGAATCGAGTTGGGATGCGATTTCGGTATAGGTGGCGCCGTTGTCGCGCATGGCATAGATGGTATGCAGTACATTTTCCCGGTCCACGGCCGATGAACGGACCGGTTTTTCCATTTCGACCGGAACCGGCGTTTGGGAATAGGGAATCCCCGGATTCGCCGGCAGGCGGATCCCTGTGTCCAGAAGCGCCTTCACGGAGTCGGCGAGCGCCTCGAAGGCGCCGGCCTTTCGTTCCTCGGCCCCGGCCCGGCGCTCTTCGGCCTCGGCAAGTCGGCTCTGATTCTCCGCGATGTTCTCGAGCACGATCTTGATCTCCGGCAGGGTCTGGCCCAGGGCCGCCATCAACTTGTCCATTTCCTCGGAACGGTAGCCGGGCCCTTTTTTATAATTGCCCTCATTCCCTTTGTACTGGGGATTGCCCGGGTACTGATTCCCGTTGTACTGATTGTTGTAAGGTTTTCGGTTGTTCCGATCGTACCGTTGTTTTTCCTTGGTCCGAAGGCTCTTCAAAAAATCATTCATTGTCTTCTCCTTTTGGGAATGCGGCGGGAATGGCCTATTGTGTGCTTTTCAGCGGTTTTCGTATCTCTGATGAAAATGTAAACAGGTGTAAAGTTTTTTGTCTATAGTTGAAAGCAATCCGAATGTCAAATCGAGGAGCCGCTCTATTTCACAGATCTTTGAGTTTGTTACCGTCTGCTCCCCGACTTCGGGGACCCTCCTCCATCCATGCTTCTCCAGCGGGAATGGACCTCTTGAAAAGAACGTAAAAGATCAGAAAATTTTATGGGAAAATGGATACCCCGCCCTTCAGGGAATCGCCTTTTTTATCGCACGCTTCAGCGCGGCCATATGAATTTCCCCCGCAAAGTGGACCGGACTGTGGCCGTACATGGGGTCCCAGCCCGCCGGATCGGCGGAACAGAAAAACTGCGTTTCCAGTCCGATGCGGACCAGGGCGTCCTTCACCGGCATGCCGATAATCCCCCGCGCCGCCTCCCAGGTGGCCCCGCACGGCGCTCCGTGAAGAATCTGGATATCGGCGATGGTATCGTCTTCCACCCTAACCTCGAATTCGGGAGCGCCGAACTGCGCTCCATAGCAACCCAGACCGACCTGCCTGGAAAGCCCGCATCAGGTGGGGGGTTCGTAGACGCCTTCAATCCGGTTTTTTTTTCCCGAAGCCACCACCGGGATTCCCAGTTCGCAACATCGTTCGCCGAGATCCTGGGAAAGATCGGGATGCATCAAAAAATCGAGCACGATATCGGCATCGATCTCCTCGGGCAGGTATTCGTCGGAATCGTCGATAATGTCCGGCAGGGGTGAATTGATGGAAACCGTCTTCAGTTCAAACCGGCCCCCGCCGTATTTGCGAATGCCCTCGATCTTGCTTTCGCCGCTGCCGTTCTGCTGAAACACCATTATTTTCTGCACTTCTCCCGGCAGGCAGACAGGGTCTGATTCGCGGTTCATGCCTCTTCCTCCTCATTGGTGTGATCATCCTCATCCGCTGGGGCCGCTTCTCGGGGTCCGGCGAATGGTGAAAGGGATCTGAAAAACAGATCCGCCGCTTGTCGAAACCGGGTCCGGAGATCCCGGTCTTTATCGGCGGGAACCGGTCCGGTGGTCTTCCACTCCGCCTGAAAATTCCGGACCTTGCGAATGGCCCTGTCCCAGGTTTCCTTTCGGTTTCCCGGCACCGGAATCTCTTCCTTGTATTCTAAGGCGATGCTGAGCTGTTCGGCCGGGACTGCCGCCCGCCCGGGAGCGATCTATCCGTCCGAAATGGTCGTTTCGCCGGGCAAAGCAGAGCACCTCCAGATCCGTTTCCGTCTGCCGGCGGGCCGCCGCCTTTTGTTCCATGCTTTCCCGATGTTTGTCAAGGGACTTTCGCCCGGTTTCCAAGCCGCAATTGCTGCCTGCAGGCGGACCTGGGGATCATGGGAAGAAAGCGTCACGGATAGCATTCCGCTTCCAGAGGATAGCCGGCCTCGGTCAGCGCCGATTTGACCGCTTCGATATGGTCCGGCCCCCGGGTTTCCAGTTCGAGTTCCACATAGGTCATGTGAATGGGAAGATCCCGAATATCCCGATCGTGAAATATATGCAGCACATTCGCCTCCAGCCGGGCGATCCGCCGAAGAAGCTTCGAAAGCGCGCCGGGGATATCTTTCAGGTTGATCTTGAGCCGCATAATACGGCCGTTTTTCAAAAGGCCCTTTCGAATAATGCGCCCCAGCAGCGGGCTGTCCACATTCCCGCCGCTGATGATGAGGACCGTTTTCTTTCCCGCCGCCGGCGTCACCGCCCCGTTCAATAATGCCGCCAGAGGAACCGCGCCGGCCCCTTCGGCCAGGATCTTCTTCCGCTCCAGGAGCATGAGGATGGCCGCAGCGATCTGCTCTTCCTCCACCAGAACGATATCGTCTACATACCGCTGAATCAGATCGAAGGTATGGGCTCCGATCTGCTTCACGGTGATGCCGTCGGCGATGGACTTTGAAGCGGGTGTTTGAATCCGCTTTCCGTGTTTTACCGATTCCAGGGCGGAGGGGCAGGCCGCTGCCTGAACCCCGATGATCTTGGTCTGGGGCCGAATCGATTTCACCGCCGCGGCAATGCCCGAAATGAGTCCGCCGCCGCCGATGGGGGCCAGAATCATTTCCGCATCCGCCAACTCCGCCAGGACTTCCAGACCGACGGTGCCCTGACCGGCGATAATGTCCGGATCATCAAACGGATGGATGAACACCCGGCCCTCGGCAGCCAGTTCTTGGGCCTTGTCGAGGCTTTCCCCCACACTCCGGCCGGCCAGCACCACTTCGCCTCCATAGGATCGGGTGGCTTCCTGTTTGCTGATGGAGGCCCACTCCGGCATCACGATGACGGCTGGAAACCCGGCGTTTTTCGCGGCCAGGGCCACCCCCTGAGCATGGTTGCCCGCGGAGGCCGCCACCACCCCGGCGGGACCGATGTCGGCCGCCCGGGCCCGCATCTTGTTTTCCGCCCCGCGGATTTTAAAGGAGCCGGTGCGCTGAAGGTTCTCCAGTTTGAGGTAAAGCTCGGCCCCGAACTGCCGGCTGATGGTGGGCGAAAAGATCAACGGCGTGCGAATGATCGCCTCTCGAATGCGTTTTTCCGCCGCCTGTACGGCATCCAAATGGATCATGAATCTCTCTTTATATTTCCGATGCCGGGAAGAAATTGATTAGAATTTTCCGATTTCACAAGGGCCAATCAACCGGCATGGGCAGGGTATATGGGTTCAAAAAAAAATTCCTTGATAAATTACCGACAATGATGTCTTTATTTCAGGCAAAGAATGCGTATGCAAGTAAACACGGCGCTGTATTTCGAGAATATCAAACGGATTGGAACCGCAGCTATCGAAAACATGTTTAATTGGTGGTTTATTCTACTCTATGTGGGGCTGACGCTTCCCAGTGCGGGCCACGCGCTGCTGTTTAAAAAAGACCCTCGCTCAGCCCTCGGGTGGATCACCGTCTGCCTGATGTTTCCTCTGGCCGGACCCATACTCTATTTTCTTTTCGGCATCAACCGCATTCGAATACGGGCCCAGAAGCTGCAACTCGATTCTCCCTTTCGCATACAGGCCGATGGGGTGGAATGGCAACACGCCCTGGCGGTGCAGATTCCGCCGAACCTTACCGAAATCGCCCGAATGTCCAATGCCCTGGTTCGGCGCCCCCTGATACGGGGCAACCGGATCGAACCGCTCTACAACGGGGAGGCGGCTTATCCGGCCATGGTGAATGCCATCGAAACGGCGAAGGCATACATCTATCTGACCACTTACATCTTTGAAACCAATGCATCCGGTGAGCAATTTATCGACGCCCTGGCCCGGGCCAAGGACCGGGGAGTGGATGTTCGGGTGATCGTCGACGGGATCGGAGAATGGTATTCTCTTCCCAGGGCCAGCAGCCTGCTTCAGGAGCGGGGGGTTCGTGTGGTCCGGTTTCTGCCGCCCAAACTCTTTCCGCCCACGCTGCAGATTAATCTTCGAAATCACCGAAAGATCATGGTCTCCGACGGCCGCATCGGATTTCTCGGCGGCATGAACATCGGGGACCGCCATCTGGCGGACAACACCGCCAATCCCGGCCGGGTCGTCGACCTTCATTTTCGATTGACAGGCCCCATCGTCACCCAGATCGAACAGGTTTTTCTCGAAGACTGGCGGTTCTGCACCCGGGAAATCATTCAGCCCCGGCCGGCCCAGGCCCCGACTGCGGGAAACACCATCTGCCGGGCCATTGTGGACGGCCCCAACGAAGATATCGACCGGATTTACATGATTCTGCTCTGCGCCTTTTCCTCCGCCCAACACGACATCTCGATCATGACCCCGTACTTCCT
>JBEPWQ010000098.1:0-12023 GCA_041642315.1 Desulfobacteraceae bacterium
ACGGGTTCGGCAATTCAGAGGAGCATATCTACCTTTCGCTCAATCTCGACCCGGAGCGGCAGCGCCTCAAGAAAAAGCGCAGGTCCGCCGGCAATCGGAGAAAATCGGCGGGGCCGCCGCCCCTGTCCGACATCTCGGCCGGGAATTCCGGAGAAAAGTCCGGTGGGTAATTCAAGGATTCAGCCCGCACGGCTCAAACGGCTGTTTCGCAGGCTGGTGGATATCTACAGCCCCTCCGGCAAGGAAGAGGAGATATCCGATTACCTGCGCGGCTATCTCGGACGCCACGGGCTGGCGGTCACGCTTCAGCCGGTGGACGACCACCGGAACAATCTGATCGTGGCCCCCGAAGATACCGAAATAGAAGTGGCCTTCATCGGCCATCTGGATACGATTTCGGCCCCGGACCTGGATGCGTACGGCTATCGGGAAGACGGCGACCGCATTCAGGGGCTGGGTACTGCGGACATGAAGGGCGGCTGTGCGGCCATGATCGAGGCTTTTCTCAGTTTTCAGGAAACCGGCAGGAAAAATGCGGCTGCGGCGCTCTGCCTGGTCGTGGGGGAAGAAGAAACCGGAGACGGGGCACGGCAACTGATCCGGGAATACCGATTTCCTTGGGCCGTTATCGGCGAACCCACCGACCTGGTGCCCTGCTTCGGCAGCTACGGCTATGTTGAAGTCCTCCTCGGTACCAAAGGCCGGCGCATGCACCCCTCGGTCGCAGAACGGCGTGACAACGCCATCGAGGTTCTGCTTCAGGTGATGCTGAAAACCACCCATTATTTGAATCGGCTGGGACCAAAAATCATTTATAATATCCGAGATCTTTCCAGCTCAAGGGGCGGATTCGTCGTGCCGGAAAGGTGTGAAGCCTGGCTGGATCTCCATGTGCATCCCACTGCGCCGATAGGGGACATCCTCACCGGACTTGAGGACATCTGCATTCAAAATTCCGCGGGAAACCTGGATATCGAAATTGAGTTCAGGGTGTGCACCCTGGAGGGGGGTTACGAAATCACGGACCCGGGGCCGGTTCCGACCGCCCTCGAGGCGGTCTACAACCATTTGGGATTGTATTGGACACCCGCCCTGTTTCGCAGCCACTCCGACGCCAACCAGCTCTGGTCCGCCGGGGTCAAGCCGCTGGTGCTGGGGCCGGGCCGATTGGAGCAGGCCCACACCCATGATGAATCGGTCTCCTTCGATCAGGTCCGGCGGGCCGCCGATCTCTATCTGGATCTTTTATACCGGCTGTTTCCGATTTGAGCCGGCCGCAAGGGTCGGGCGCCCCTCAATTGGCTTCCGCCGTCACCTTCTGAACCGGTTTGTCGGCCTGCAACAGATCGGGCCGGACCTTGGCATCGCATTCGGTGCACCGCCAGCCGGACAGGACATGGCGTACGGACCAGTAGCCGCCGGTCAAAAGGGACAGGAGCCGGTGGGAAGCATTGCGTGTCGGCATACTGCGACGGACAGGGGAGCTGTGGCCGCATTTTTTGCAGTAGGCCCGGATTTCCAAATACCCCTTGGGCATCAGGTGGTCGACCTCATCCCCGCCGTGGCCCAGGTGGTCGCACATCCACCCGAACCGAAGCCAGCTGAAGGGCCAGGAGCCCGCAGTAAAAGCGGACAAAGCCAGATGATGGTAGAAAGAGAGCCGCGGCACCCGACGCCGCAAAGAGACGTCGTCTCCACAGGCCTCGCAATGGCCTTTGGAGGTCAGGATGGGCTCGAACGGCACATTTTGCACCCCGTCGATCTCTTCCCCGCATTCTCCACACCGCCAGCCGGTCTGCATCCAGGTAAAGGGCCAATGCCCGGCCGTTATGAACGAAAGCCGCTGATGAAGCGAGGTCGGGGGCAGAAAATTGCGGCGGACGAGCACCTCTTTGTTGCAGCGCGGGCAGTCCCCTTTGGAAACGACGAAATCGATCGTCCGCAATCCCCCCATGCGCCGACCGGGGATGTGCACCTTTTCGTTGTCCGCGTTTTTGCCGCACCGCTTGCACCGCCACCCGACCCGAAACCAGTACAGGGGCCAGAACCCGAACGACAGGAGCGACAATATCCGATGGCTTGCCGAAGGCGGCGGCAGGGCATGTCGGGTAGTGACGTTTTGCTTGCAATGAATGCAATAACCTGGCGTTTCCATAAAATCCATTGGACATGCTCCTTTCGGCGCTGAGCGTTTTGTAAGGGTCGACCACTGGAATTCGTTACCACAAAACCTGCCTGGTTACAAGCGGTTAGGTCGGGGTGAATTTGGGCGGGTTCCGATCCCGTTTTTTCCGGAGTTCAGCGGCCGAGAGGCGAGATGTGAGACCATGGTGGGAAGTCCCGGAAAACCGGACTTTTGAGCCTCGGTGCGGCTCTACCTCTCCCCTGCCAACGCCGCAAACCGCTCCCGGCTCAGCTTCAGAAAGAACCGGTCCTGGGTGAAGATTTCGAGGGTGACGGTGTCGTCGTAGCCGGCCTCGGCCAGTGCTTCGAAGACGCGGTGAAAGTCGATGCGGCCGCAGCCGAGGGGGAGGTGTTCGTCTCCCTTGCCGGAGTTGTCGCTGAGGTGGACATGCCCGATCCGGTCGCCGAAGCGGCGGATGAAATCGAGAAGCTTTTGACTGCTGCCGGCGCCGATGTGAGCGTGCCCGGTGTCGAGGGTGAGCTTGCAGGCGGGAAAGCGTTTGAACAGATCGTCGAAATCGGCCGGATTGTAGAACGCCCCGGCACCCGGCATCATGTTCTCCAGGCAGAGGGTAATCCCCAGATCGCCGGCCCTGCCGACCATCACCTCGAGGCTCTCATAGGCATATTCCAGGGCGGTGTCCCGCACCAGAGGGGCCAGCCCGCCCAGGTGGGGGGGATGGAGCACCGCCTTGGTCGCCCCCAGCTCAGCGGCGGTGTCGAGGGAGGCCAGCAGTTCCTCTACCGAGGCCCGGCGGATCGATTCGGTGAGATCGGCGGCATGGACGAAGGTGGGCATGTGGCAGACCAGGCCCAGGTTGTGGACCGAAAGGGTTCGCTGAATGTTGGCCCGCTGCCGCCGGATGCCGGTGTAATGGGCCTCGGGCGCGTCCAGGGTCAGTTCGAGGTAGTCGAACCCCAGGGCCGCGAAGGTTTCGATTTCGGAAATTACCGGCA
This sequence comes from Desulfobacteraceae bacterium, assembly GCA_041642315.1. Taxonomy (GTDB): domain Bacteria; phylum Desulfobacterota; class Desulfobacteria; order Desulfobacterales; family Desulfococcaceae; genus JAABSQ01. Next base: position 3,142 of record JBEPWQ010000098.1, read on the forward strand.
GCACCGGAAAGTTCATCGCCCCGTATTTCATGTTCCCGTCCTTTGTGAGTGGTGGATCGGCGGCCGATCCGTTATCGCCATTCGTTACGCGGGTCGGGTACGAAGGCCATCCCGCCTTCGCCCGGGCTGGTATACAGGACCAGCCATCCGCCGGGGACCCGGGCCCGAAAGAGAAAGTCCTTGCCCTTGATCTCTTCGAATTGAAGGCTGGCCGGACCGCCCCCGTACTGAGCCAGCGCCGGGGACGGCTGCAAATAGGCGTGGTAGGCAAGGCCGGCCCCGAACCCGATGATCAGGGTCACGGCCAGGATCAGTGGTAGCCATCTGTTCTGTTTCATCTCTATGTCCTTTCATGGTGCGATTTCGATTGGGGCCCCGGGGATGTCGATACCGACTGCCTGAGCGAACATCCACCTGCGAAAAGCAGCTCAGGCGTCTCCGGCGGTCATGACTTATCCTCCGCCGGCGGAAACAGCTCCTTCTGAAGCCAGGACAACAATCCGATCATGATGAAGGCCCCCGGCGCCAGGAGCATCAGCCCCATGTCTTCGTACCCGGCCCGGTAGAGAAAATCGGGCACCACCGGAACGCCGAACAGTTTGCCGGAACCGAGCAGCTCCCGAAGAAAGCCGACGGTCGCCAGGATGAGCCCGTATCCCAGGCCGTTGCCCAGACCGTCGGCGAAAGAGAGGGTCGGCCCGTGGCTGAGGGCATAGGATTCGGCCCGGCCCATCACGATGCAGTTGGTGATGATCAGCCCCACAAAGACCGACAGGGCCTTGCTGATGTCATACAGAAAGGCCTTGAGGATCTGATCCGCCAGAATCACCAGGGTGGCGATCACCGTCAACTCGAAAATGATCCGAATGTTGCGGGGGACGATATTCCGGAACAAAGACACGGTCAGGTTGGAAAAGGCCAGCACAAAGGTGAGGGCCAGGGACATGACCAGGGCGGTCTTGAGCTGCACCGTCACCGCCAGGGCCGAACAGATCCCCAGAATCTGGACCGAGATCGGGTTGTTGCGCAAGAGCGGGTCGGAGATTGTTTTGAAGGTCGTGGTCCGGGCCCATTTCAATTTGAAGATCCATGCGATGCCGTTCGCGTTCATGAGGTCTCCTTTCCGTTCCCGCCGCCGGGAACCGCTTCTTCCGGAATCTCCTTCAACCGGTTGTTTCGAAACCGGATCGAGATCGGCTCATAGGCCCGAAGGGTTTCCCGAATGCCGCCGGAAAGAAACTTGCCGGTCAGGGTGGCACCGCTGATGCCGTCCACCCAGTGGCGCCGCTCTTCGGGGTCCACCGTCTCCTCCACCTCGCCCTTGGCCACCGACACCGATACGAAATCGCCGCTTTTGTCCACGATCCGCTTTCCTTCGAACTTTTCCTGAAACCATTCGGATTCGATTTCCCCGCCCAGTCCGGGGGTTTCATTGTGCTGATAGACGGTGAAGCCCTGAATCGTGGAGCCGTCATCGTCCAGGGCCAGATATCCTTTGATCTTACCCCAGAGGCCCCGGCTTTCAATCGGGATGATGTAAGCGCGGATCGTGCCCTCGTCGGCCACATGCAGGTAAAGGGAAAGTTCTCCGGCCCCTTGTTCTGTAGAGGGAACGATATCCCCTTCCTGGGTGACGCAGACGTGGCGGATGTTCTCGGAATATCGGGATTGAATCTCCTCCAGGTCATAGTTTTTTCCGGGCTCGATCAGGTCCACCGACTTCAGGATGTTCTTGTACCGATCCAGGGTGGCGTTTCGCTCCTGAAATCCCTTCAGGCCGGTGGCGGCCGCCGTCAGCAGAAGGCTCACGACCACGCACATGGCCCCGGCAAAGAGCAGAGATCGGGTGTTGCCGGTCTTGCCGTCAGACATTGGGGATCCTCCTTCGGTTGCGGATGGAAATCTCCAGCTGGTCCAGGAGCGGCGCAAAAATGTTCATGAAGAGAATCGCCAGCATCACCCCTTCGGGAAAGGCCGGGTTATAGACCCGGATCAGCACCGTCAAGGCCCCGATCAGAAATCCGTAGAGGTATCTGACCCGCTCCATGCCCGGGGCGGTCACCGGATCGGTGGCCATGTAGACCAGGCCGAAGGCGAACCCGCCCATGACCAGGTGGTAAAAAGGGTTCAGGGAATACCAGGGCGATGCGGACGGGTCGGCGGAAAAATAGATCAGGTAGCCGGTCCCCAGAACCCCGGCGATGCCCCCGACGATGGTGCGGAAATTGGCGATGCCGGTAAGCACCAGAAAGATCCCGCCGATAAGGCACATCAGGGCCGAGGTGGCCCCGATACTCCCCGGATAGCCGCCCCACAGCAGGGTGGAGAAGGAAAACCCGGCTTCGTGCAGGGCCGGTTCGAATCGGGTTCCGGCGGCAAGGGTGGGGGCCAGGGCCAGGGGGGTGGCGCCGGTGACGGCGTCGGCGGCCGGGCCGGGCTCTCCGATGATCCGCACCCAGACATCCCCGGACATCTGCCCGGGATAAGCGAAAAAGAGAAAGGCCCGGGCGGTGAGGGCCGGGTTGAGGATGTTTCGGCCGGTGCCGCCGAAGACCTCTTTTCCGATCACCACACCGAAGCTGATTCCGGCGGCCACCATCCAGAGGGGTGTGGTGGGGGGCAGGGTCAACGGGAAGAGCAGTCCGGTCACCAGAAATCCTTCGCTCACCGGATGCTTTCGCACGGCGGCAAAGACCACCTCCCAGAAAAGCCCGGCGGCATAGGAGACGATGAGCATGGGCACAAAAATGAGAAGGCCGGTCCACAGTGCCCCGGCCGTATCCAGTGAAAGCCCCGAAGCCAGCCGGCTCTGATAGCCGGTGTTCCAGATGCCGTAGACCGCCGGGGGGATCAGGGCCAGAATGACGAAGCTCATGAACCGCTTCAGATCGAGTTGATCCCGCACCTGGGGCGAGACGGCGGTGACCCGGTCCGGCCAGAGGAACACCGTCTCCACCGCCTCATACAGGGGGTGCAGCTTTTCCAGCTTTCCGCCGGTCTCGAATGGGCGTCCCAGGAATCCGAAGAGTTTCTGAACGGTCTGTTTCATCGGTTCATCTCTTGATAGTAGCTCGCCTTGGCGTTTTTGAGGATTTGGTAGAGTTCGATCTTGGAGGGGCAGACATAGGTACACAGACCGCATTCGACGCAGTCGAGCAGGCCCAGGGCCAGGGCCTCTTCGATTTCATCGGCCCGAAGCGCCTTCATCGTGTACTGGGGTAGAATGTCCACCGGGCAGACATGGGCGCAATACCCGCAGTTGATGCAGGCCCGCTCCTCGCCGTGGGTGTTGCAGTTGCGGGCAAAAGGGGCGGTGTGAAACACCGACAGAAAGGCCCGGGAATAGCTGGGTTTGTGAAAACCGGGTCGAATGAATCCGAACAGCTCCCGCTCTCCGCCTTCGGGAATCAGGGTGAGGGCGGTTTCATACAGGCCGAGATGGCCTTTGCCGGAGGCGGCATACCCGCTCAAAAGCCCGCCCTGGACGTAGCGGATGTCGCCGTTGGGCTCGGCGCCGCTCAGCAGATGAGCCAAAGGCGCACCGATTCGGGTGCGGAAATGGCCCCGAACCGGGGATGCGGTTCCCCCTACCGACACCGTCCGTTCGGTGGGGAAAACCCCGTCCCGCAGGAGGCCGGCCAGAAGCAGCAGGTCCTGACCGTGTATGAACCAGGATCGGTTTTCCTTGGAGGTGCGCTTGGTCCGGTAGAGCAGTACCCCCGGATCCCCGGCCGGATAATGCCCCCGGAAGCGGATCGGAAAACAGTCGGGGGCCTCCCCCAGGCCCTTTCCGGCCAGCAGGTCTGCATCTCTATCTGCGATGCTGACGATGACCCGTTTGGCCAGTCTGCGCAATACCCGGGTGCCATACACCAAAAGATCCGCCTTGTCCCGGAAATAGAGGTTGGGGATGGGCTGAAACGGCTCTTTGCTGCTCAGGCTCACGATAACGGCCGGGGGCATTTCCGCACCCGGCCGTGGAATGTTTCGAAAGGGCAGCTCCCGAATCAGGGGCCACACCCCGCCGTCCACCAGGGCCGCCAACAGCTTTTCCCGGGGAACGTCCGCGATTCGGTTTTCCGGAATCGCCGGGAATTCACGATGGTCTTCATTCGAATCCAGTCGGATCACCACCGCCTCGATCACCCTGCGGGGGCCGTACCGAATGTCGATCACTTCTCCGCCCCCGGGCGAGAGAAACCTTACCCCCGGATTGGCCTTGTCTTCGAACAGCACCGATCCGATCTGAACGCGATCGCCCGTTTTCACGATCAGACGGGTTTTGACAAAGGGCAGTTTGTCGGGAAGCAGGGCCACCTGATCCGGAGACGGCAGGTGTTTCAGTTCTCGGGACGGTTTTCCGGCGACATTCAGGTCATATCCCTTTTTCAGATGAATGGAAATCATCGCGTATCCTTCACCCAGTCAATCGCAGTCGGTCAATCGAATGGATCATCGATCGGGATCAAACCGGTCGACACATCAAATCCGCAAATGGCAGCAACAGATCGGATCGGTTATAATAAATCGGAATTTCAGAAAGAAAGCATGGTATCACCCTTGCCCCCCATTTTCAACTTGGGAGTGAAAAATGCAGGATTTACCCTATTCGAATGAAGATGCGGCATTTTGGCCCGGACCCGCTGAAGAATTCCATGAAAGACTACAGCCCATTGGCTTTTCAACTTGCTATTGAAAAACAGCATGATTACAGATATAACCAGATTCCAATGCTTTCGCGGAACCGGATTCAACGCACGGACATCCGGCCGCCCGATGCCGGAGACCCGCATCGGCGGGCGAATCAATCAACAGGCATCTCTTCCACCCGGAAGAGCGGAAATGAGGTGGCGCATATGGTCGAGGAATGCAAACCGATACTCAATACCGGATTACGCGGGTTTACGATTGCCAGCACCAAAATCAGCAACGTCAAGGGGGATGAAGGGAAACTGGTCTATCGGGGCTACCTGATCAAGGATCTGGCGGAAAAAGTCTCTTTCGAAGAGGTGGTTTTTCTCCTGCTTTACGAAAAACTGCCCAACAAGGCGGAGCTTGCCTCCTTCTCCCATCGGCTTTCGGTGGAAAGGCACCTTCCCCCCGAAGTGATCGCCGCCCTAAAGACCCGTCCCGCGGACGCACTGCCGATGGATATTCTGCAGGGCGGGGTTGCCCTGCTGGCCCATCACGACCAGGACACCCAAAAGGGAGAGTCCCGGGACAGCACCCTTCAGATGGGTATTCGGCTTATCGCCAAGTTCCCCACCCTTCTGGCCGCCTGGCATCGAATCCGAAACGGCGATGAACCGGTGGAGCCGGACCCGGAAGTGGGCCAGGCGGCCAATTTTCTGTACATGATGAGCGGCGAAAAACCGGACGATGAACTGACCCATTTTTTCGACACCTGCCTGGTGCTGCACGCGGAGCACTCCTTCAACGCCTCCACCTTTGCGGCCCGCGAAGTGGCCTCCACCCGGGCCCATATTTACGCCGCCGTGTCCGCGGCGGTCGGCTCCCTTTCCGGAGCGCTTCACGGCGGGGCCAATACCCGGGTGATGAACATGCTCAAGGAGATCGGCAGCCTGGATCAGGTGGAAGCCTACGTCAATCGAACCCTGGACGCCGGAGGGAAAATCATGGGCCTGGGCCACGCGGTCTATAAAGTGGACGACCCCCGCGCCTTGATTCTGGCTCCCATGTCCAAAAAAATGGGGGAGCGGATCGGCGAAACCAAATGGTATGAAATCTCCAAGGCCCTCGAGGAAAAAGCCAAGAAAGCGTTTAAAGAGCGAAAAGACCTCGACATCTTCGTCAATGTCGATTTCTACAGCGCTTCTCTCTACTATGCCATGGGGATTCCCATCGATTTTTTCACCCCGGTCTTCGCCATCTCCCGGGTCTCCGGCTGGGTGGCCCATGTGTTGGAGGAACAGTTTGCCGGGGCCGCGCCCAAACCGGTGCTTTACCGCCCTGAATCCCAATATGTGGGCGACTACTGCGGCCCCGAGGAGTGTACCCTCGAATCCTTGGAGGAGCGGAGCTGACCGCCGGTTTTGAACGACGGCCGGCGGTATAGAAAGGATATGCAGATTTCATGAAAGAACAGACACATCGGATGACCCGTCAGCGTCGGGTCATTCTGGAAGAACTGAGGGAGATGAATACGCACCCCAGCGCCGAAGAAGTCTTCGAGGTGGTTCGGCGGAAGCTGCCGCGCATCAGTCTCGGCACCGTCTACCGAAATTTGGAGATTTTATCGGGGCTGGGGGAAATTCAGAAGCTGGAACTGGGGGGCACCTTGATGCGGTTCGACAGCAAGACCGAAAAACATTACCACATGCGCTGCATCAACTGCGATAGGGTGGACGACGCGCCCATGGGGTTCATGGAGAACATGGAAACCTCGCTCCGCGGCGCCACCGAATTTACGATTATGGACCACCGGCTGGAATTTCTCGGCCTCTGTCCCGTCTGCATGGAAAAAGCCCTGGATCGAAAAACCTTAGAAGAGAGTTCCCAAAGATCCGCCGCGGTTCAATCCCCGACCAAAAAGGCATCCAACTTTTAAAAAAAGGCCCTCCCCGCTCCCCACTCCCCGCGCGTCGGGGAAGGGGTTTTCTACCTTACATGCTCTTCTTGAAAAACTGCGCCTGTTCAGTGACCGCATCGGTTCGCTGGGTGTAACGGGTCGGCACCGTCCCTTCTTTGAACACCTCGAAAACGGTCCGGGCCGAATCAGCGGCCGGTAACAGCCCGCTCTTCGCGTCAATTTTCGAAAATACAACCCCTCCGGGAACCTGAAACACCTTGACCGGCAGCCCTTCATGGGCCGCTTTCATAAAATCGAGCCAGATCGGGCCGGCGGCCCGGGAGCCGGTCTCCTTTTCGCCCAAGGGGCGTTCCTGGTCATACCCCACCCAGGCCCCGGCAATGTAATCGGGGGTATAGCCCATAAACCAGGCATCATGCAGATCATTGGTGGTCCCGGTCTTGCCGGCCACCGGACGTCCCAGCGCCCGCGCCCTTTTCCCGGTCCCCTCTTTGACCACGCTCTCTAGAAGACTGGTCATCAGATAGGCGGTGGAGGAATCGATGACCTGTTCACTGTTGATCTCGAGGCCTTCGATTTCTTTTCCGCGGCCGTCGATGATCCGGGTGATGAAGATCGGTTTGACTCGGGACCCGTGGTTGGCGAACACCGAATAGGCGGTGGTCAGCTCCACCAGGGAAACCCCCGAGGAGCCGAGGGCGATGGAAAGGTCTCTGCTCAGATTCGAGGTGATTCCCAGCTTTCGGGCGTAATCAATGGCATATCCGACGCCGATGTCGTCCAGAATATTGATGGTGGACAGATTCCGGGAATGGGTCAGAGCTTGGCGCAGCAGGGTCGGACCGTGAAACCGCCGGTCGTAGTTTTTCGGCTTCCACTTCAGGTTTTTGTCCTGGTAAATAAAGGCGTTGTCGATAATCTCGGTGGCCGGGGTGTAGCCCTTGTCCAGGGCCGCCGCATAGATGACCGGCTTGAAGGCGGAGCCCGGCTGGCGCCGGGCCTGAACCGCGCGGTTGAACTGGCTCTTCCGAAAATCCCGCCCTCCGATCATGGCTCGGACATGGTTGGTGCCCGCCTCCAGGCAAAGGAGAGCGCCCTGGGCCTCGGGGGTCTGCTCGAGGCGCATGGACCATTCCCCGTTCTCACGGTCATAATCCATCAACCGCACCCAGATGACATCCCCCGGCTTGACCGCATCCCGGACCGATTCGGGGCGGAACGCGACCCCGGTCTTCTGAGTGGTCCATTCCATGCTGTCGAAAGGAATGTGCCCGGTGCCTTCAGAGAAACGAACCGTTACCCGGCCTGCCTCTCCATCCACATTCACCGCGGCCCCCTGCACCACATCCCCGGGTTCGAGTTCGCGCTTCCGAGTCTTTTCCTCCCGGAGCCGGGTCAGAAAGATTTCGATTTCCGCGTCACCGGCCAAATAGCGAATCGGGCCGCGATACCCCGAATGGCGTTTGTCCAGCTCCCGCAACCCGGCGCCCACCGCATGCCGGGCCGCCTCCTGAAGCTCGATATCGACGGTGGTGTAGATCTGGAGCCCGCCTTTGTAGAGGGCGTCTTCTCCGTATTTTTCCATCACATACCGGCGGACATGCTCGGTAAAATAGGGCACGGTTTCCAGGTAGAGGTTCTCCCGGGGCCGAATCTCCAGTTCCGCAGTTAATGCGGCATCTGCCTCGGCCGGGGTAATGAACTGATTATCCACCATCCGCTCCAGAACGTATTTCTGCCGTTGTCGGGCCAAATCCGGATTTTTATGGGGTGAATACCGGCTGGGGGCCTGGGGCAGCCCGGCCAGCATCGCACACTCGGCCAGGGTGAGGTCCCGAATCGATTTATTAAAGTAATTTTCGGCCGCCGCCGCCACCCCGTATGCGCCGTGGCCCAGATAGATCTGGTTGAGGTAAAGATAGAGGATCTCTTCTTTGCTGAAGGCATTGTCGATCCGGTAGGCCAGAATCGCTTCTTTGATTTTTCTGCTGTAGGTCTTTTCCGGCGTCAGGAGAAAGGATTTGGTCACCTGCTGGGTGATGGTACTGCCCCCCTGAACCACCGAACCGGCTTCGATGTTCTTGAAAAGGGCCCGGGCGATGCTGACCAGATCGATCCCCTCGTGTTGGTAGAACCGGGAATCCTCCGCGGCGATGAAGGCATTCACCAGGGTCAGCGGAATCTCGGACAAGGGCGCCAGGATCCGCCGCTCCTTGAAAAACTCGGCGATTTTGCGGCCGTCGTTGGAAAAGACGGCGGTTACGGCCGGGGGGTTGTAATCGGTCAGGGTGTTGATTCGGGGCAGATCCCGGCTGAAACGGTCATAGACCAC
>JBEPWQ010000099.1:0-12021 GCA_041642315.1 Desulfobacteraceae bacterium
GCCTGTGATGTCAATATTTTGCGCTGAAACGGCCAAAAACCTTCGCCCCACCCTTGCATACGCCCTCAAACCATGTTACAGAGTCCAAATTAAAAAATTCGGGGCGTAGCGCAGTCTGGCAGCGCATCTGCTTTGGGAGCAGAGGGTCGGAGGTTCAAATCCTCTCGCCCCGACCATCTACCCTCAAAAGGCCGGCCGATTTTCGGACGGCCTTTTTTGATGCTTCAGGATTTCGGGGCCGACTCACCAATACATTCCTCCCATGCCGCCCGTATCCGGTCCCGCAGATCGGCGAACCTTTCTTCATTCACTTTGGCCGGGCGGTTCTGAAGGCTCAGTTTGTGACCCACCGCCCGGTAGATGAGATAGGCCTTGCGCAGAAAATAGGCGGTGACGTCATCGATGACGCCGGCATCCCACAAAGTGCGGATCTGGCGGACGTTGTCGGTCCACTCCAGGATCTCGGGATGGTCGTGGGCGTTTTTCAGCACCAGGTATTGAACCAGAAATTCGATATCCACCATTCCGCCGTCGCCCTGCTTGAGGTCGAACATCCCCGGTTCGGGTTTGAGCAGCTCTTTTCTCATTCGGTCCCGCATGTTTCGAATCTCCGTCTTCAACGGTTCCGGCTCCCGGGATTGGCCGAGGACCTCCCGCCGGATTTCTTCGAACCGCTCCCGAAGCCCCCGATCCCCGGCGATCGGCCGAGCCCGGATCAGGGCCTGTTTTTCCCAGGTCCAGGCCTCCTTCAGCTGATAATTTCGGAAGCCCTCGATGGAGGAGACCAGCAGCCCGGAGCTGCCGCTGGGCCGCAGCCGCATGTCGGCGTCATACAAGGTGCCGGTGGTGGTGTGGGCGGTCAGGATGTGGACCACCCGCTGCCCCAGCCGGGCAAAGAAGGTGGGGGTGTCGATGGGCCGGTCCCCGCCCTGAGTCGGGTCCCCGGTGCCGGCATGAAGAAAAACCATGTCCAGATCTGAGCCGTAGCCCAGCTCCAGCCCCCCGAGCTTGCCGTAGGCGATGACGGCAAAGCCCCGCTCACAAGGCCCATGGTCGGCATTGCAGACCGGCGATCCGTGTTTTTTCATCAGATGGCGCCAGGAAATCTCCACCACTTCATTCAGTACCGTTTCGGCGATATCGGACAGGTAGTCGCTCACCCGCATCAGGGGAATGGAGTTGCTGATGTCGGCGGCGGCCACCCGCAGGACGTTGATCTGCTTGAAAATGCGAAGCTCGTCCATCTGGTATTCCAGATCGTCCTCCGGTATCTGTTCCAGGCGGCGGCGAAGCTCCTCCTCCAGTTCGCTTCGGTCGGGTGGATGATAAAGCGTGCGGGGGTCAAGAAGTTCATCCAGCAGCACCGGATGGCGGGTCAGAAAGTTGAGAATCCAGGCGCTGGTAGTGGCCAGCCGAACCAGATGATCCAGGGTGTTCGGATTTTCCAGGAGCAAAGACAGATAACAGGTCCGCCCCAGGATGGAGCGAATCAGGCCGAAGATGCGGTCCAGAGCGGTGGTCGGTGATTCGGCCCGGGCCGCCTCCTTGAGAACCAGGGGCATGAGGCGATTGATTCGATCCCGCCCTTCCCGGCTGATGGGCTGAGAAAAGAGATCATCCCGGAAATCGGCCAGATGCTTGAGCACCGTATCCGGGTCTTCGTAGCCCACCGCCGAAAGAACCGCCTGGTTGTCCTCATCCAAGGCCGGATTCTGCCAAACCCCCTTGAGGGACGACTCGGCTTTGTGTTGGGAGTCTTCGATATCTTCGGCTTTGAGGAGTTTGCTGAAGTGGCCGTGGACCGTCCCCCTGTGCCGCCGAAGCCGTTCGGAAAAGACCGCCCAATTGGCACATCCCATGGATTCGGCCAGAATCTTCCGCTCGGGTTCGGTTTGGGGAAGTTTGTGCGTCTGAAGATCGGCGTATTCCTGAAGCCGATGCTCCACCGTCCGCAAAAACCGATATCCGGCATACAGTTCGTCCCGCACCGATCCGGTGATGTAATTTTCCCGGGCCAGAATATCCAACACCTTCAGAATGCGCCGTTCCTGAAGCGCCGGCTCCACGCCGCCTCGAATCAGCTGAAAGATCTGGCCGAAGAATTCCACCTCCCGAATTCCCCCGGGACCGAGTTTGATATCCTCCTTCATTCCTTTGCGCCGGACCTCCAGGGCGATTTTTTGCTTCATTTCCCGAAGGGATTCAAAAACCCCGAAGTCCAGGTACCGCCGATAAATAAAAGGGTTAAGAGCCGCCAGCAGCCGCCGACCGGCGGTGTGATCGCCGGCCACGACCCGGGCTTTGATCCAGGCGTATCGCTCCCATTCCCGTCCCTGCTCCAGGTAATAGGATTCCATGGCATCAAAACTCATGACCATGGGGCCGCTCTGGCCGAAGGGACGCAGGTTCACATCCACCCGGAAAACGAATCCCTCGGGGGTATTGGCCCCCAGTACCTGACTCAGACGGCGGGACAGCCGCAAAAAGAAGGCGTCATTGGTGACGGATCGGGGACCATCTGTCGTTTCTCCGGTCTCCGGATAGGCGAAGATGAGATCGACATCGGAGGAAAAATTGAGTTCCCGGGCGCCCAGTTTGCCCATCCCGAGGACCACCAGTTCCATGGGTTGCCCGTTCCGGCCGGTGGGCACGCCGTAATGAGCGCAATGCCATGCATGCAGAGGGGCCAAGGCCCCGTCGATGCAGGCATCCGCGAGGGCGGAGAGATCGGCGGTGACTTCGGTGAGATCGGCCTTTCCGGCCAGATCCCGAAAGGCGATGCGGGTCATCTCCCACCGCCTGAACCGGCGCAGCCGATCCGACAGGTCGGCCTCATCCTCCACTCCTTCCATGACGGTCTTCAGGCGAACCGGATACCCATCGGGTCCATAGGCGCTGTCCAGATCACCGCTTTCAAGGAGATTCTTCAGAAGCTTCGGATGCCGGATGCAATTCTTCGCGACGAAATCGCTGAAGGCAAAAACCCGCTTCAGGGAATCGACCAAATCCGGATCAGCGGGCAGGCTCAGATTTTCCGCTTCCGCCGCGGCTTCAAGTTCATCCCATTTTCGATCGGCCCTGCTTTGCAGGAATTCCGACAGCGCAACACATGGTTCCATTTCATTCTCCTGAATCTGTAATCCGGTGCATGGGTATTCTCTACCATCGAATCCGCTTTTCGAACAAGCAAAAGATGGTATATAAAGAAGAGCGCTTCGATCCCTTCATGACCCTCGGCTTCCTGGCCCTCCCGGTCATCCCGGCACTCAAAATTACCGATAAGGGACTGGTGGATGTGGAAAAGTTCGAGATTATGTCTTTGTTTGAGGATTGAGTTGTTTTGTTCGGCTTGCTTTTCCAGCCGAACTTGCTATCTTAGCCTCAAAAAATTCAATGGATATATAGAGGTATTTTTATTATGAAGGTAGACGGAAAAGAGATGCGGCCGATTTGGCTCACAGAGGATATGAAGACGGTCCAGGTCATTGATCAGCGGCAGCTTCCACATGAACTGGTGATGGCGGATCTGAAAAACCTGGATGACGTGATTGAAGCGATTCAGGAGATGTACGTGCGGGGGGCGCCGCTGATCGGCGCGACCGCGGCCTGGGGGGTCTACCTGATCTTGATTACGGCCCCGGATGGCGGCATTTCGAATTCATATTTGAACCGGGAATGCGATCGGCTGAAGGCGGCCCGGCCTACGGCGGTGAATCTGGCCTGGGCGGTAAATCGAATTCGGCCGAAGATTCTGGCGGCCCAAAGCCGGAAAGACAAGATCGATGCGGCACGGCGGGAGGCCGAAGCGATCGTGGAATTCGAAGCGGAAAACTGCCGCCGAATCGGGGAACACGGCCTGCCGCTGATTCGGGAGATCAGCGAGCAGAAAAGCGGAGAGACGGTCCACGTGTTGACCCATTGCAATGCCGGGTGGCTGGCCTGCGTCGAATTCGGTACCGCCACCGCCCCGATGTATGCGGCCCACGAAGCCGGCATCGATATCCATATCTGGGTGGACGAAACCCGCCCCCTGAATCAGGGGGCTCGGCTGACCGCCTGGGAACTGGGCAAGGCCGGGATCAAGCATACGGTGATTACCGACAACGCCGGGGGCCATCTCATGCAGCACGGACTGGTGGATCTGGTCATCACCGGCACCGACCGGACCACCCACACCGGGGATGTGGCCAACAAGATCGGCACCTATCTCAAGGCCCTGGCCGCAAAAGACAACGACATCCCCTTTTATGTGGCGCTGCCCTCCTCCACCTTCGACTGGCAAATGCGGGACGGCGTGAGCGAAATTCCCATCGAAGAGCGAAATCCGGATGAGGTTCGCTATGTTCAGGGTCGGAGCAACGGCACCGTTTACAAGGTGCTGGTTCCGCCCGCGGGCAGCCCGGCCGGCAACTACGCCTTCGATGTCACCCCGGCCCGGCTGGTCACCGGATTCATTACCGAACGCGGAATCTGCCGAGCCGATGAACAGGACATTCGCCGGCTCTTTCCGGACGAAAACGGATTCCATACGACTCCGCCGCGCCCCAGGTCCGGAGCACGGCGGGTCATACGGTAAATAATGGACGGGTTTATTCGGCTTTGAAATAAGCCTTGGGAGGCGCGCCGCAGACCGGGCAATTGTCGGTGGGGGCGCCTTCAAGGGTATGGCCGCACACGGAGCAGACGTAATAGTCCACCGCCTCCAGATCCCCCATTTTCTCCATCGCCTTTTTGTAAAGGCCGGCGTGAACCTGCTCCACCTGATTGGCGAAGTCGAAGGTGCGCTCGGCCGCCTTGTCGCCCTCGGCCTTGGCGTCTTCGATCATGGGCGGATACATATCTTTGAACTCGTAGGTTTCGCCCTCGATCGCTTCTTTCAGGTTCTCCTCGGTCGACCCCACCCCCTTCAGTGCCCGAAGATGGGCATGGGCGTGGACCGTCTCGGCTGCCGCAGTGGCGCGAAACAGTTTGGCGACCTGCCCGTAGCCCTCTTTCTCGGCCTTGTCGGCGAATGCGAGGTATTTTCGGTTGGCCTGGGATTCTCCGGCAAAGGCGTTTTTGAGGTTCTTTTCGGTCTTCGACATGGGTGATTTTCCTCCTTCTTCTTGTTTGTGGTTGATGCTTCCGTAAAGGGGTGACTTCCTTTCCGGCTTTCCTTATTGATCTCCGGTGTGCCCAAAACCGCCGGAACCGCGGTCGGTGTAGTCGAGTTGATCCACCGCCGCCAGCCGGGCCCGACACACCGAGTGGACGACCATCTGAGCGATCCGATCTCCCCGCTGCACTGTGTAGACGGTTTTTCCGAAATTGATCAGGGGCACCATCACTTCTCCGCGATAATCGGCATCGATGGTGCCGGGAGCATTGATAATGCCGACCGTATGCCGAACCGACAGCCCGCTTCGAGGACGGATCTGGACCTCGTAACCATCGGGAATGGCGAGGGCGAAGCCGGTGGGGATGAGCACCACCGTGCCCGGCGGCAGATTCACGGCTTCGGCCACCGCCGCACAGATGTCCATGCCGGCGGAACCCGGCGTCATGTATCGGGGCAGGGGGATATCCCGGTCCTGTTCCGGTCGAATATAGCGAACACGAAGGAGGGGGGTCATCGATTTTTCCAACACGTCTTCAGCACGAAAAAGTTTTCAACAGGTCCTCGAATGGCCCGGGATCGGTAAAAGGGCCCAGTACCGTGAGGGCGGCCGGTTCGGGTTGAAACAGATCCCCGGCCAGATCCCGGATGTCCGCCTCGGTGACCGCTTCGATCTCCTGCACGATCTCCTCCAGTTCCTTGAAACAGTCGAGATGAATTTCGTTCTGGGCCAGTCGGACCATCTGGTTGTCTACGCTCTCGGAGGCCAGCATCAGACTGCCCTTCGTGTATTCCTTCGCATCCCGCAGTTCGCCGGCATCCACCGGAGTCTCCTTGAGCCGTTTCACCTCGTTGAGAATCACCTCGATTGCCTCTGGGGCCTTGTCCGGGTGGGTTCCGACATAAATTCCGGTCATGCCGGTGTCTTCATATGAGGAAACATAGGAATAGACCGAATAGGCCAGGCCGCGCCGTTCACGAATTTCTTGAAACAGCCGGGAACTCATGTTTCCTCCCAAAAGGGTATTCAGCAGGGATGCGGTGTAACGGCGGGAATCGGTAATGGAAAACCCGCGGGTGTTTATACAGACGTGGGTTTGGCCGAGGGTTCGTTCATTCAGGAAGATCCCGGAGCGACCCGGCGGGGTGGACCTTTCGGGAAAGCCGTTTCCGGGCTTGATGACCTCGAAAGCGGGGCCCAGCAGATCCACAAGGCGGTCGTGCTCCAGATTGCCCGCCGCCGAGATGACGATTCGATCGGGCTGGTAGAAACGGCGGAAAAAATCGGCAATGTCGGCGTGGCTGAACCGCAGAACGTTTTCACGGCTGCCGCTGATGGGCTGCCCAAGGGAATTGTCTCCCCAGAAGGCGCCCTCGGACAGCACGTGGATATACTCTTCCGGGCTGTCTTCCAGCATTTCGATCTCCTGAGAGATCACCAGCCGCTCCCGCTCTACCTCCCCCGCATCAAAAATGGAGTTGAGAAAGGTGTCCGACAGGATGTCCACCATGGTATGAATATGCGAATCCATTACCTTGGCGTGGTAGCAGGTGGTCTCCATTGCGGTGAAAGCGTTGGTATTTCCGCCGATGGCATCGAATTCCTTGGCGATCTGAAAGGCGTCCCGTTTGGCCGTTCCCTTGAAGATCATGTGCTCGATGAAATGGGAAAGCCCGCTCTCGGAAGGGGACTCGTCCCGGGCTCCGACATTGACCCAGACCCCCATGGACACGGACCGGACATGGGGAATCTTGTGGGTCAGAATGCGGATGCCGTTGGATAGAACGGTCTTGTTAACTGGCATTTTTTTCTTCTTCCAGCACCGCCTTTCGGCTCAGACGGATCTTCCCGTCTCTGCTGATTTCGAGCACCTTGACGCGAAGGGTATCCCCCTCCTTGACCACATCGGTCACTTTGTTGACCCGCTCGGCCGCCAGCTGAGAAATATGCACCAACCCGTCGGTGCCGGGCAGAATCTGAACGAAAGCCCCGAAGTCGGTCGTCTTGACCACCGTACCCTCGTAGATTTCGCCCACCTCGGGCTCGGCGGTAATGGCCCGAATCCGTTCGATCGCGTCTTCCACCTCTTCGGCGGATGCGGCCGACACCTTCACGATACCGGTATCCTCGATTTCGATGCGGGTGTTGGTCTCGGTCTGAAGCGCCCGAATGATCTTTCCGCCCGCACCGATCACGTCGCGAATCTTGTCCGGATTGATCTGAATGCTGGTGGTCTTGGGGGCATACGGGGAAATGTCTGTCCGAGCCTCGCCCAGGGTGGAGAGCATCCGGTCCATAATGAAAATCCGGCCTTCCCGGGCCTGGAGCAACGCCTTCTCCAGAATCTCTTTGGGCAGCTCCAGAATCTTGATGTCCATCTGCAGAGCGGTGATCCCTTCGCGGGTGCCGGCCACCTTGAAGTCCATATCCCCGGAGTGGTCTTCATCCCCGAGAATATCGGACAGAATCGCCACCTGATCCCCTTCCTTGACCAGCCCCATGGCGATGCCGGAGACCGGATTCAGAATGGGAACCCCGCCGTCCATCAAGGCCAGGGTGCCGGCGCAGACCGTTCCCATGGATGAGGAACCGTTGGATTCGAGCACCTCTGAAACCACCCGAATGGTATAATCGAACTCCTCCTGGGGCGGCAGCACCTTCTCCAGGGCCCGGGTGGACAAACCGCCATGGCCGATATCCCGCCGGCTGGGGCCGCCCATGCGCTTGGTTTCGCCGACGGAAAAAGGCGGAAAATTGTAATGAAGCATAAACCGCTTGGTTTCGTCCCCCGACAGGGTCTCCACCCGCTGCTCATCCTGACCTGAACCCAGGGTCAATACCGCCAGTACCTGGGTTTCGCCCCGGGTGAAAAGTGCACTGCCGTGGGGTCTGGGCAAAACATTCACCTCGCAGGAAATGGGGCGGATTTCGTCGAACCGCCGGTTGTCGATTCGGCGCCCCTCGTTCAGAATGAGGTCCCGGGAAATCTTCCGCTGAATATCATCCAGAATGCCGGAGACCTCTTTCCGCCGTTCTTCGTATTCTTCACCGAGCATTTCCATGATCCCGGCCTTCACCTCTCGAAGCGCGGCCCGTCGCGCCATTTTTTCGGGAACCACAAGGGCTTCGCGGATTTTGGACGGCGCCATTTCCTGAAGCTTTTGAACCAGGTCCTCGTCCCGGGGGGCGGTTTCGTAGGCGCTTTTGGCCTTGCCCACCGCTTCGCGCAGCTTGGCCTGGATCTCGATAATCGGCTGCATGGCTTCATGGCCGAAATAGATGGCCTCCAGCATATCGGCCTCGCTGACCACGTTTCCGCCGCCTTCCACCATGACGATGCCGCTTTTGGAGCCGGCCACGATGAGGTTGATGTCGGATTCCTCCAGTTCGGCGATGGAGGGGTTGACCCTCAGTTCCCCGTCGATGCGGCCCACCCGCACCGAGGCGATCGGACCGGAAAAGGGGATGTCGGAAATCTCCAGGGCCGCGGAGGCCCCGATCATGGCGAGCACATCCGGTTCGTTCTCCTGATCCATGGAGAGCACGGTGGCGATCACCTGAATTTCATTGAAGTAGCCCTTGGGAAAGAGCGGACGAATGGGTCTGTCGATCAGACGCGCCGTCAGCGTCTCCTTTTCACTGGGTCGGCCGATTTCACGTCGGAAATAATTGCCCGGGATGCGGCCGGCCGCGTAGATTTTTTCCTGATATTCGACGGTCAGAGGCAGAAAATCGATGCCCGGCCGCGTTTCATCGGTGGATACCGCCGTAACCAGCACCGTCGTATCCCCGTATTGAACCACAACTGAACCCGATGCCTGCTTGGCAACTTTGCCGGTTTGTATGGTGAGGGGCTTTCCCCCGATTTCCGCTTTTAATGATAATTCCATAAATTCCTCCTAAAAAAAAGCGGCTTTTCGAGCCTGATGCAGGCTGAAAACCGCATGATGTGTGAGGCTTATCCGACCCCGAATATCGATGAAAATCGACGCCCTAAAAAAACCGGTCCGGACCCGTAAGCCGACGTGCAGGCGAACTTCAGGCGGGCAAGCTGCTGCTTTTGAGATAGAAATGCGTCCATTCGAAAAGGTGCCTACCGTCTCAGGCCGAGCCTTTCGATAATCCCTCTGTACCGCTGGACGTCCTTGTTTTTAACATAATCGAGCAGTCGGCGGCGTCTGCCGACCAGCATCAAGAGCCCTCTGCGGGAATGGTGATCCTTCTTGTGAATCTTAAGGTGCTCCGTCAGATAGGAGATACGATGGGTCAATAACCCGATCTGCACTTCGGGAGAGCCGGTGTCCGACTCGTGC
Source organism: Desulfobacteraceae bacterium (assembly GCA_041642315.1). GTDB lineage: Bacteria > Desulfobacterota > Desulfobacteria > Desulfobacterales > Desulfococcaceae > JAABSQ01. Next base: position 9,410 of record JBEPWQ010000099.1, read on the forward strand.
AATTTATATTCCTCGATCAGTTTCTGTTTGTCTTCCGCTGTGAAAACCACTTTCTGTTTGCCTCCTGTGTAAGAAATTGACTGTACTCGTTCCATGGGTTCAAAACGCCGGGTTCCCCCGATCATTTTATGAAGCGGTTGTTTCGCCCTTTCCGCTGCTGAACGGGCCAACGGGGAGGATATCGGCTTCAGGCCGAGTTCAGGGCGAAATTACCGCAATAGTCGTATCGCTCCCGTCCTTTTTCATGGTGCAGCACCGCGAGCAGGTTTCCATCTCGATCCAGTACTTTGATATACCCGACCTCGGTCTTCGGCGGCGGCATGTCCCTCACGGTAATGGTATTGCCATACATTATTTTATGAGTCAACGGCTTATCCGCTGCGTAAACCGCCATATCGGCCAAAGCCTCGGCCATGGGGATCATCCGCTCTTCGATCTGATCCGCTTCCGCCAATTCCGCCACTCGGTCCAGGGGAACCGCCTCCACCAGGCTGAAATGGCCGCTGGCGGTCCGCCTCAGGGCCGCCAGATGCCCCCCGCACCCCAGCGCTCGGCCGATGTCCGCCGCAAGGGTTCGAACATAAGTACCGGCCGAACAGGTCACTGTAAACCGAATATTCGGAAGCGCAGCCTCTTGGATGGACAGTTCCGAGATCATGATCTCCCGGGGCGGCTTCTGAACCGCCGCCCCCTGCCGGGCCAGCTTATACAGGGGCACGCCTTTGTGCTTCAATGCCGAATAGGCGGGAGGCATCTGCTCCTGCCGGCCCTTGAACCGGTCGAAAACGGCATACAGCTCCGATTCCCCGATCCTGCCCGGATCCGCTTCGGCCGTAACCGTTCCCGTCGAATCCTGTGTATCCGTTTCCCGCCCCAAGCGAAGTACCGCCTCATACCGCTTACGGCTGTGCAGAAAAAAACGCGACAGTTTGGTGGCCCGGTTGATGCAGCAGATCATCACACCGGTGGCGAACGGGTCCAGGGTGCCGGCGTGTCCCGCTTTTCGGACCTTCAAAACGGATTTGACGCAGGCCACCACCCCGGCCGAGCTGATCCCGGCCGGTTTGTCGACGACCAGTATGCCGTCTATTGAATGCCGCATGCTTTGGGAACGCCCTTCACCATCCAGTTCAGAATACCGATTTTCAATTCGGGCAGGCTGGCATCGATGTTGAATCCGGCCGCCGTCGGATGCCCGCCCCCGCCGTAGGCGGCGGCGATAGCCGCCACATCGACGCTGCCGTCGGATCGCAGACTGACTTGCATTCGGCTGTGCCCCGCCTCCCGGTGCTCTTGAATCAGAACCGCCACCCGCACATCCTCGATCCGTTTGGCATAATTGATCAGGCCGTCCACATCTTCGGGATTGGTTCCGGTCTCCTCGAACATGTCGCTGGTCAAGGTCATAATGGAAAGATGTCCATCCCTCGAGATTTCAATGGAATCCAGAGCCAGGTTCAAGAGCTTGATTCTGCCCAGCGAATAGGTGCCATAGACGTGCTTGGCCACCCGGTAGGGCTCCACTCCATGCCGAACCATTTCGTCGCAGATGGCAAAGGCGGATCGATTGGTGTTGGAAAACCGAAAAGAACCGGTATCGGTGAAGATGCCGGTGTAGATCGCCACGGCGGTTTCCCGGGTGATGGGCGCCTTCAGCGCATTGATCAGTTCATAAACGATCTGGGCGGTGGCGCAGGCCTCGGTATCGATAAAGCAAAGGTCTCCGAATCGGGTATTGGTCACATGGTGATCGATGTTGATGACCATCGGAAGCCGGTCGAGGTTGGCGGCGATATCCCCCACACGGGCGATGTTTCCACAGTCCAGAATGACCGCCGTATCAAAGACCGCCGGGTCTTCCACACGGTCGACGATCCGCTCGATGGCCGGAAGAAATCGATATACCGCCGGTATGGGACTTTCGTTGTACAGGACAACCTCTTTGCCCAAGGAGTCCAGGGTCAAGGCCAGTGCGATCAGCGAGCCGATGGCGTCGCCGTCCGGATTGACATGGGAGGCGACGAGAATCCGATTACTCCTTTTCAGGTGGCGAATGATCTTTTCCATTTTCGGTGTTGATCGACTTGAGTAGTGCGTCAATTCGAGTCCCGTAATCGAAGGATTTATCATAAAAAAATTTAAGATCGGGCATATACCGCAATTCAAGTTCACTGGCAAGGGTCCGTTTAATGAACCCCGCCGCACTCTGAAATCCCTGCTGCGCCTTCTCGACTTTGTCTGCCCCGCCGGTCACGGCGAAGTAGATGCGGGCGATCCGCAGGTCTTTGGTCATTTCAACCCCGGTGATCGTCGCCATCTCCAGACGGGGGTCCTTGATATCTTTTCGCAGGATCTCCGCCAGAATTTTCTGGATTTCATTGCTGACCCGATCCGCGCGTGAAAAAGATTTCATAAACTGATGATCTCCATATCGGTGTCGACGATTTCCGCAAGCCCCAACGATTCCGCCATATTGAAAATTTTGTCTATTTTGGAGTTGATGACCTGCCGATCATTTCCCACCATGGAAAAACCGATCTCGGCCTGCTGATAAAGATCATTGGCGCCGACCTCCGCCACCGATGCATTGAACTGATTCCGCAGCCGCGCGA
>JBEPWQ010000100.1:0-12004 GCA_041642315.1 Desulfobacteraceae bacterium
GATCTCCATCGGGGATCAGCCTGAACTCGATTTCCTGCCGGACACCATCAAAACCGACCGCGGCTTCGTGGTGGTCAACGAGCACTTTCAGACCAGCGATCCCAAGATTTTTGCGGTGGGCGACATCGTCAAGCCGGGGCTCATTACCGACGCTATCGGCGCGGGCCGCCGGGCCTCGGCGGTGATGAACGACATCCTGGCGGGCAAGCGGCCTTCCGGGGACCGGCGGGTGATGCTCGACAAGAGCCGGGTCACCCTCGAGTATTTCGACCCCCGCATCACCGAGTTCCACGACACCACCGAGTGCGGCTCTCAGTGCGCCTCCTGCGGGGCCTGCCGGGACTGCAGCATGTGCGTCACCATCTGTCCCCAGGCCGCCATTTCCCGAAAGGACCTGGGAGACGGCGACTACGAGTACCGGGTCGACCCGGATCTGTGCATCGGCTGCGGCTTCTGCACCGCCGGCTGCCCCTGCGGCATCTGGACCCTGATGGAGAACGAGCCGATGGTATAGACACCCGCCGGCATGGATACGGTTCTTCCAATTTGAAGAGGTATCCCTGGATGATCACTGAAAATAAAAAACCCCCTGCATTCGAAAATGGGAATGCCGGGGGTTTTTTGGTGGTTCCAAAGCAATCGGAATACCGCGCCGGTTGAGGCGCTTATCAATCGCTTATCAATCCCGGAAGACGTACTTGCCGCCGATGTATCCGGCGATAATCGCCGCCGCCAGGGTGACCAGGTTGAGCGTGATGAATGCCCACTTCACGGATGAGGAGAGCACGTCCGGATCGAAAATCCACCAGATCATCGCGGCCAAAGACGACACCGCCACCACCGACGCGGCGATGATCTTCTTGATGATCCGGTCGCTCGGATATCCCCGGTACCGCTTCTGCCATTCGATATACCCCGAGTAGATCACCGCCGGCAGGGTGATTACCACAAAGGCGAGGCTCCAGAAGGCGGCGGTGCCGATTCCAGGCACCTGAAACAGCGCCGTCAGCACCATGAAGATGAAGACCATGGGCAGCACCCCGTTGGGGATGTGGACCATCATGGGGTGGCCGTGGTGCTTGAGCATCTGCTGATGCAGGATGTAAGCGGCCCGGCCCGGAAGGGTGCCGGGCACCGGACCGAGATCATAGGCCCGTGGGTCTGGTTTGGGCTTGGCCGCCGGTTTCGGTTTTTCTTTTTCAGCCGGCTTGTCGCCGGATCGGGCTTCTGCATCGGGTTTTTTTTCCGCCGCTGGTTTGCCTTCCGCCTGCTTCTGAATATCGGCGGCCTCGGCCACCTCGGGTTCTTCCTCGGTCACCTCTTCGAACATCGACTTGTCCGCCCCGCAGACCGGGCACTCATCCGGAGGTTCGTCTCCCTCATGAATGTACCCGCAGACCGTGCACCGCCATTTGCGGGGGCCTTTCTTCGCCCCTGTTTCAGCCGGCTTCGCTTCGGCCTCTTTCTTTTCTTCCGTTCCGGCTTCCGCTTCCTTCTGCGTCTCGGCCGCTTCGGACCGGTCTTCTTCCTCGGTCACCTCCTCGAACATCGACTTGTCCGCCCCGCAGACCGGACACTCCTCGGGCGGTTCGTCTCCTTCATGGATGTATCCGCATACCGTACATCGCCACTTTTTCATTCCGTCGCTCTCCTGTCATTGTCGTATTCGGCTGAGATCGTGGGTTCGGCGGTTCGGGGGAGGCTTACTTGCCGTCCTGCTGAATGGCACTTGTCGCATTTTCCAAACAGTACCGGAACGCCGATGCTCGCCTTCAAATAAATCGATGCGGCTCCGCATCATGTGTATCGAGTGAATTTTGTGAAAGAATAACCGATTGGTAGTGTCATCACAAGGGTTTTTTGGATATCCGATGTTTAGGCGGCTGGATCCAAGTCTGCTACTGTAAGTATTGCTATCAGAAATAGATTGACCCTTGTATATAATCAAGGTATACATTTTTTATGGTTAAGTTAAACAAAGTGCTCGCAAATTGTACGGGTTTCGACTGGGATCAGGGGAATATTACAAAAAATTGGGATAAGCATGCCGTAACAAAAGACGAATGCGAGCAAATTTTCTTCAATAAACCACTCATTTTAAAGCGCGACCGGAAGCACTCAAAATTTGAAAACAGGTATTATGTTCTCGGGAGAACCAATAGAGATCGCCTGCTTTTTGCTGTATTTACGGTTCGGAATGAAAAAATAAGAATCATATCCGCACGGGATATGACTTTTTCGGAGATCGAGAGGTATCAACAAGAATGAAAAAGAAAATACCGGAATTCAAAACAGAAGCTGAAGAACGCCTTTTCTGGCAGGAGCATGACTCTTCAGAATATCTCGATTGGACCGATGCAGAGGAAGTCGTTTTGCCCCGATTGAAACCGTCCACTCGAACCATATCGGTCCGTCTGCCCGAATCCATGATCGAAGAATTGAAAGTTCTGGCCAACAAGCGCGACGTGCCCTATCAGTCCCTATTAAAAATCTTCCTCTCTGAGCGAATTGAGTCCGAATTCCATCGTTAAGATCCTGTAGGATCCTGGTATATTGAATCTGGCATTTGGGTTTGGGGATATAAGGAAATGGGGGTGGATGCCAAAACCGGCAAGTTCCAATGGATGGTCAGAGAGGATACCACTTCACGGTAGAAATCCTCTCCACGAGCAAGTAATACGATTTATTGCAAAACAAGTTTTCGCCCTTCAAATTCCAACGCATTCACACCTTTCTTTTTATTTGCATTTTGTAAAAGAATAAGGAAAAATATCGATGTTTGGTTCCGGTCACTGGAACAATGTCGAGAGAAAATGTCTAGGCCGAATACGATTGCAAGGGGGGCGCCCATGAGCTGCCGCAACTGTACTGATGAAAACAGAGGAAATCACAAAACCGATTTCGGCGCTTTTGTTCGGGCGTACCGGTATACCCGGGACAAACCCGACCTGCGGCGGAAGGTGATTCGAAAGGCTCGGCAGTTGTTTCTGGTCGAAAAGCCAACGGAAAAAATGGGGCCGGTGGCGGAAGAATCCGGCCGCCCAACCTGAATCGCAAACCACCCGCCACGGAACGGATGATGGAAAGGAAGCTATGAGCGAACAGCGGCAAGATGTGGTGATCGTCGGCGGCGGCGTGATGGGCAGCGCCGTCGCCTATTATCTGACCCGGTTCGAACCGAGCCTGAAGGTGGCGGTGGTGGAGCGGGACCCGACCTATGAAAAATCCTCCACTACCCTGTCGATGGCCAATGCCCGCATTCAGTTCAGCCTCAAGGAGAATATTCAGATCTCCCAATATGCGCTGGAGCGGCTGGCGAATTTCGAAACCGAGATGGCGGTGGATGACCAGGTTCCGCACATCGGCTACCGCCGGGAAGGCAACCTCTTTCTGGTGGATGCCGCAGGCCGGGAACACGCAAAAGCCGCCTTCGACCTGCAGCAGCGCCTGGGGTGCCAGGTGGAGTGGTGGACGCCGGACCAGATCCGGGCCCGGTATCCGCTTTATGAACCCGGGGACCTGGAGGGGACCTTCGGGCCGCAGGACGGCCATTTCGACGCCTACGCGGTACTGATGGGGTACCGGGCCAAGGCGCGGGCGCAAGGTGCGGTATACCGCCAGGATGAGGTATCGGCGCTTACCACGGACGGCGGACGGGTGGCCGGGGTTCGCCTGGCCTCCGGGGACACCCTGAACGCCGACCTCGTGGTCAACTGCGCCGGGGCCTGGTGCGCCGGTCTGGCCGAAACCGCCGGGGTTCGGCTGCCGGTGGAGCCGGTGAAACGGCAGGTCTTCGCGCTGGCCATGGCGACCAAACCCGAGGGGCCCCTGCCGCTGACGGTGTTGCCCTCCGGGCTTTATTTCCGCACCGAAACCGGGGACCTCCTTCTGGTGGGAAAGTCGCTGCCGGAGGACCCGGTGGGATTTGATTTCAACTGGGACGACAAGCGGTTTCTGGAGAACCTCTGGTTCGAGCTGGCGGAATTCGTGCCGGCCTTTGACACCCTGAAGCTGATGCGGGGCTGGGCCGGATTGTACGCGGTCAACACCCTCGACGGGAACGCGATTCTGGGCGAATGGCCCGAATTGAAGGGGTTTTATCTGGCCAACGGCTTTTCAGGGCACGGGCTTCAGCAGGCCCCGGCGGTGGGCCGGTACCTCTCCGAGCTGATCCTGAAGAGACCGGTCAGCCTCGATCTGTCCATCTTCAGTCCGGAGCGGGTTCTTGAAAACAAGTCCCTGTCCGAAGGGGGACTGGTCTGATCCGAATCGATACCACCGGACTAGAGAAGAAAGGAGATCACCGAAAATGCAAATCCGAATTTTAAAGGGGGAGGAGGTTCGAAAAGCCTTGCCCATGGCCTCCGCCATTAAACAGGTGCGGCAGGCGTATCGGCAGTTCTCCGCCGGCAAAGCGACCATGCCGCTTCGCACCCGGCTGAACACCGACAAAGGGGTGACATTGCTTATGCCGGCCTTTCTGCACCAGAGCCGGGATCTGGCGGTCAAGGTGGTTTCGGTCTACGGTGACAACCCCAAATTTGGATTGCCCACCGTGTCCGCCACAGTGTTGGTGCTCGATCCCGATACAGGCATGCCCCGGTCGTTCATGGACGGGGATTCCCTCACCGCGCTGCGCACCGGCGCGGCCGGCGGGGTGGCCGCGGATCTGCTGGCCCGAAAGGATGCCGGAACCGTGGCGCTCTTCGGTGCCGGGGTCCAGGGCCGGGCTCAGCTGGAGGCGGTGATGACGGTGCGGAAGATCGCGTCGGTGTCGGTCTATGATCCGGTGGATGCCGCGGCCAAGCAGTTCGTGGAGGATGTCCGGAAGTGGTCCGGCGCCCCGGAAATCCAAACCGCGGATACGCCCCGGGCGGCGGTCCGGGACGCCGACATCATTCTCACGGCCTCCACATCCAAACTCCCGCTCTTCGACGACGCCGATCTCAGGCCGGGGGTCCATATCACGGGGGTCGGTTCTTTTACGCCGGAGATGCAGGAAATTCCTGCGGAAACGGTCCACCGGGCCCGGGTGGTGGTCGACTCCAGAGAAGCCTGCCGGGCTGAGGCCGGCGATATCATCCAGTCCGGGGCCGACATTCATGCGGAAGTGGGGGAGATTCTCAACGGCGATTCGCCGGGCCGCACCGGGGCGGATCAGATCACCTTCTTCAAATCGGTGGGTCTGGCGGTTCAGGATGCGGTGACCGCCTCGGCGGTATTGGCGGCGGCGGAAAAAAAAGATCTGGGAATATTGATCGATCTGTAACCGGTGATTCGTTCTGTAACCGGTGATTCGTTCACCTTCTTGCTGCCTTTTCGGCGGTGCCGGTCGAAAAGGCAGCAACGGCCTGCTCTTATTTTCCCTTTTCCCGGCGCCGGGTGACCGACTCCCCGCCGATCCCCCAGTTGTCGGTGTCCACCTCGTCGATGACCACCACGGTGGTCTCCGGATTCTTGCCCAGCTCATCCACCAGGAGCCGGGTGACGCCTTCGATCAGCCGGGCCTTCTTTTCGGGGGTCACCCCTTCACGGGTGATTTTGATGTTGACGAACGGCATACCTCCTCCTTTTCAGAAATGTAAGTTCACGTGATTCGGCGATTCCGCACCCATCCCAGTTTGAGAAAGGGCGTCTATCAGGCGTTTTCCGCCGGATGCGCCTCAAGATGCAGGTTCAAAAGGAAGGCCGGGTGGCCGCCTCCAACCGGGCGATCCGCCTTCGCGCCTGTTTCGCATTTCGCCCGCAGATCGCCGGCTCGGGCCGAAGGTCACTGCACACCCCCGGGCGGGCCGGGCTGCCGAAGAGCCTGCACCGGTTGTCCGGGGTCAGCTGACGGCAGCGCACCCCGGCCGGCTTGCCGTTCGGCATTCCGGGAATGGGGTGGGAAATGGACGGGGCGATGCAGCAGGCCCCGCAGCCCGGGCGGCACTCCATCGGCCTATTCCGCCATCAGAAAGGGGTTGAAGCGGGTGTCTTCGTCATAGACATCGATCTGTTCCTGCCGCTTCAGAAAATTCACCACCCAGTAGGTCAAAGGGGTGGCGGCCGCCTCATAGGCGGACTTGAACAACCACTGGGTGACCATGGCCGTGATCAGTCCCTCCAGGGGAATGACCCCCCCGAAGGCCAGGGCGATGAATACCGCAGAATCGAGCCCCTGTCCTATCAAAGTGGAGCCGATGGTGCGGGTCCAGAGCCAGCGCCCCTGAGTGGCGATCTTCATTTTGGCCAGGACATAGGCGTTGGAAAATTCGCCGATCAGGTAGGCGACAAAGGAGGCGGCCAGCAGCCGGGGGGTGAATCCCAGAATGCGCGCGTAGGCGGCCTGACCCTCCCAGAACCCGGCCGCCGGAAGCATACCGCCGGCCCAGATGGCGGCCACCGCGATGAAGTTGCAGAAAAAGCCGAGCCAGATCACCCGGCGCGCCTGGCGGTAGCCGTAGACCTCGGTCAGCACGTCGCCCACGATATAGCTGATCGGGAAAATGATCACGGCGGCCGGCAGAATGAGGCCGCCCAGTTGAATCAGCTTTACCGCAATGATATTGGCGGTGATGAGGCAGGTCACGAAAAGGGCTGTGACCAGCACAAACCACTTCGAGTAGGTCTCTTTCATCTTTATCCTTCTTCTATAATATCCGCACCTGATTATCTGTATCTGACTTCTTTGCAGAGAGAGAGCGGCGTCTGTAAGATATTCTTTTTCATTCATCCGGAACCGCGTCGAGGTCCGCCAGCCACACCGCCGATTCGGAGTCGCTGGGGGCCCGCCAGTCGCCCCGGGGAGAGAGCGAGCCGCCGGAGCCGACCTTGGGTCCGTTGGGGACCGCCGAGCGTTTGAACTGGCTGATCTGGAAAAAACGGTAGAGAAAGACCCGCAGCCATTTTTTGATGGTGGGCAGGTCATAGGCGTGCCGACCCGCTTCGGCGATCAGGTTCGACCAGGTGCCGCGGGTCTTGTCGCCCCAGGCTGAAAAAGCCAGGAAAGCGACCTTCTGCGGCCGGTATCCGAACCGGGCGGTGTAATAAAGGTTGAAATCTTGAAGTTCGTAGGGGCCGATCTTTTCCTCCGTGCTCTGGGCCGGGGTGTCCGTCTCCGGGTTGTCGGAATCGCCGGTCTCGGCGGGGATCAGTTCCGGGGAGATTTCGGTGTCCAGAATCGACTGCAGAATGGCCCCGGTGGCCTCGTCGAACTGCCGGGATTCGATCACCCAGGCGATCAGGTGCTGAATCAGGGTCTTCGGGACCGATCCGTTGACGTTGTAGTGGGACATGTGGTCCCCGACCCCGTAGGTGGCCCATCCCAGGGCCAGTTCGCTCAGATCGCCGGTGCCCAGGACCATCGCCTGATGGTAATTGGCCAGCCGGAACAGATGGGAGGTACGCTCCCCCGCCTGAATGTTTTCGAAGGTGACGTCGTAGACCGGTTTGTCCTCGGCATAGGGGTGGCCGATGTCGCGCATCATCTGCATGGCCGAGGGACGGATGTCGATCTCCTCGGCGGTAACGCCCAGCGCATTCATCAGTTTGTGGGCGTTATCCCGGGTGCTTTTGCTGGTGGCGAACCCGGGCATGGTATAGGCCAAAATGTTGGTGCGCGGCAGGTTGAGCCGGTCCATGGTCTTGGCGGCGACGATCAGGGACTGGGTGGAGTCGAGGCCGCCGGAAATGCCGATCACCAGCCGGTTGATGTCGGTGGCATTGAGCCGCTTCATCAGCCCGTGGACCTGAATATTGTAAGCTTCATAGCACCGTTCGTCGCGCACTTCAGGGTCGCTCGGCACGAAGGGGAACCGTTCGATGTGGCGCAGGAGCGAGATTTCCCCCTGAGGCACCTGGAATGTAAAGGGGACCCGGCGGATGGCCCGGACCCGGTCCCGGTGGTCCCCCACCGTGTCATTAAAACTGGTCATGCGTATCCGGTCCTGTCGGAGCCGGTCCAGATCCACATCCGAGGCGATGATCTGCTCATCCGCGGAAAACCGTTCCGATTCGGCGATGAGGTCGTTGTTCTCATAGATCATGGCATGGCCGTCCCAGGCCAGATCGGTGGTCGACTCCCCGGGGCCGGCCGCGGAGAAAAGATAGGCGGCCACGCACTTGCCCGATTGGGAAGCGCACAGCCTGTGCCGGTACTCGGCCTTGCCCACGGTGATGTTGCTGGCGGACAGGTTGGCCAGAATCGTGGCGCCGGCCAAGGCGCCGTAGGTGCTGGGCGGCACGGGGGTCCAGACGTCTTCGCAGAGTTCCACGAACAGGGAATATCCCGGATAATTGGGTGCTTCAAAGATCAGATCGTTGCCGAAGGGGACCGTCTGCCCCAGAATATGAATCTCCCGGCCGACCGCATCCCGGGCCGAGGTGAACTGCCGTTTTTCATAGAACTCCCGGTAGTTGGGCAGGTAGGTTTTGGGCACCACCCCGAGGATCTTGCCCCGATAGAGAACCACGGCGCAGTTGAAAAGTTTTCCCTCAAACCGAAGCGGGGCCCCGATGATCAGTACCGGTGAAAAATCCCGGCTTTCCGTTCTTAATTTCTGCAGCCCCGCTTCTACGCCGCTGAGCAGGGCATCCTGGTGAAAGAGATCCTCGCAGGAATAAGCGGAGAGACCCAGTTCCGGAAAAAGGGCCAGCCCTGCGTGCATTTCCGAGGCGCGCCGGGCCAGGCCCAGGGTGCGCTCGGTATTGTATTCGGGATCGGCGACTCGGATGTAGGGAATGCAGACCGCGGTCCGGACAAAGCCGTGGGAATAGATGGAATGAAAGGGATGGGACATAATGTTACCTCATTTCGATGCGGATGGGTTCGCGCTTTCCGCCTGAAGCCGCTTCAGGTCTTCCGGAGTGAATGGATACCGTTTCCGGCAGAATTCACAGGTGAGTTCCGTTTTCTCTTCTTGAGCGGCCATGCGGCCGATCTCTTCAGGCCCCAGCGAAATCAGGGCCCGTTCCACCCGTTCCCGACGGCAGGAACACCGGAAAGCGATATCCCGCTTTTCCAGAATGCGATACGGAATGTCGGCGAAGATGAGATCCAACAGGTTCTCCGGGGTGTTGCCCCCCCGGACGAATTCCGTCACAGGCGGCAGGTTTTGAATTCGGCCGACCAGCTTTTCAATGACCTCCGGTTCCTTCTCCGAATCCCTTTGGGCTGTCGCGGGCGGAAGGGACTGTATCAGAAATCCGCCGGCGGCGGTGATTCCCTCGGGGTCGGCGAACACCCCCAAGCCCACGGCGGAAGGGGTTTGTTCCGATTCGGTCAGGTAATAGGCCAGGTCCTCGGCGATTTCACTGGTATGCAGCTGAACGATCCCCCGGTACGGCTCTTTCATCATCAGGTCTTTGGTGACGGTGAGAAAACCGGCCCTGCCCAGGGCCCCGGCCACATCGAACTTGCCGTTTCGAGGCGCAAGTTCCACCTGGGGAACGGCGACAAAGCCGCGGACATTCCCCTCGCCGTCCGCTTCCACCAGAATTTTTCTGAGCGGTCCGTTTCCTTCGAATTTGAGCGCGACCCGCTGTTCGCCTTTGAGCAGAGCGCCCATCAGCGCACCCCCGGTCAGTGCCCGCCCCAGGGCGACTGCGGCGGTGGGAAAGGCGGACTGGCGGGTGGCGGCATCCGCCACCAGGCGGGTGGATATACAGGCCAGCCCCCGGATATTTCCGGATTTGGTGATGGCCCTCACCAGATAATCTTTCACGCAAAAACCCTTTGGTTGGAATGGTATCGGAAATCCATCACATCATATATTCTAAGGTATAACCGATCGGAGGGCAAGGGCGGATCTGCCGTTTGGGTCTCGCCTTTTAGGGAATCAATGGGGTGAATACCGTAGAACGTGCGCCAAATGCGCGGAACGTCTTTTAGGCGTTTCTCCCAAAGGCCATATTTTGATTGACTTTTCCTCTAAATTGAACAAAGTGAAGAGAATTTTGATGCGTCGAAAATCTATGAAGAAAAGGTTGATGGAATGTTCAAGGTAATGATTCGGGACAATATGTCCCCTGTGGCAAAAGAGATACTGGAGGCGACCGGCAAAATCGAGGTGGTGGTGGACAATGAGAAGTCCACCAGTGATCCCGAGGTGTTGGCCGACCTGATCAGGGACTTCGACGGGCTGGCGATCCGGAGCGGCACCAAGGTCACCGAAGCGGTGCTGGAAAAGGCGCCCAAACTCAAGGTCATCGGCCGGGCCGGAATCGGGGTCGACAATATCGACCAGCAGGCGGCGACCCGAAAGGGGATCGTGGTCATGAACGCACCGGGGGGAAACACCGTCACCACTGCGGAGCATGCCATTTCCCTGATGTTCGCCCTGGCCCGGAACATCCCTCAGGCCACCGCCTCGCTTCGGGAAGGCAAATGGGAGAAGAAAAAACTGCAGGGCGTGGAAATTTCCGGCAAGACGTTGGGGATCGTCGGTCTGGGCCATATCGGCCGGGTGGTGGCGGAACGGGGCCTGGGCATTCGCATGCGGGTGATCGCGGCAGACCCTTTCGTGAGTCCGGAAGCGGCCGAGGAACTGGGGGTGAAGCTGGTCGGCTTTGAGGAACTGCTGGCACAATCCGATTTTATCACCCTTCATGTGCCCCGAATGAAGGAGACCGCCAACATGATCAATGCCGAGACCCTGGCCCGCATGAAACCGGGGGTTCGGCTTATCAACTGCTCCCGGGGCGAGGTGGTCAACCTGGATGATCTGTATGCGGCGGTGGAGAGCGGCCAGGTGGCCGGCGCGGCCCTGGATGTCTTTCCTCAGGAACCGCCCGATCCGCAACTTCCCGTACTGCAGCATCCGCATATCATTTTTACCCCGCACCTCGGGGCGTCCACCGGCGAAGCCCAGGTCAACGTCGCCCGAATGATCGCCGAACAGATGGCCGGGTACCTGCTGGACGGGGTCATTCTCAATGCGGTCAATTTTCCTTCGGTCTCCATGGAGGAGATGGCCCGGCTTCGCCCCCATCTGGTGCTGGCCGAACGGATGGGCTCCCTGATGGGGCAGCTGGTGCGGGGGGTGCATGATCTCACCATCAGCTATTCCGGGGAGATCTGCAAGCTGTCCACCCGTCCGGTGACCCATGCACTGCTCAAGGGGCTTCTGGGATCTTTCACCGATACCCCCATCAATTACGTGAATGCCCGCGCGATCGCCAAAGACAGGGGCATCGGGGTGATCGAAACCTCGGATCAATCCCCGGAGGATTTTTCAAGCCTGATCAAACTCAAGCTCGATTCTCCGGATGAAGGGCCGGATGAAATCTGGGGAACCATTTACGAGAAAAAATACCCGAGAATCATCCGCATCGGCGACGTCTACATGGACGCCATTCCCGAGGGCTCCATGATCGTCATTGAGAACATCGACAAGCCCGGCGTTATCGGCCATGTGGGCACCACCCTGGGGCGGCATAACATCAACATCGCCCGGTTTCAGCTCGGCCGACGACTGGATCGGGCGGTCTGTCTGGTCAACATCGACACCCCGGCGGATGAGACCGTATTGGAGGAGATTCAATCCCTGCCGATTATCCTCTCCGTCAAACAGGTCCATCTGGAGTAGTCCCAAACGGGATTTTCCCCTTGTTTGTTTCCCGGGCACGTCAATAATAGGGCTGGATCCTCCTTCGGAAGAGAAGGAGGACAAACCCCTATGACGAATTTTTGACGGACAGGAGGCGTATTGTTCATGGGAAAGCGGATGAAGCAACTCATTTTTATGGGTCTGGCGGGGTGCGTGGTCTATTTTCTGCTGGCCTACCATTTCATTTTCTTCGGCAGAGAGGTCGAATTCCTCAGAAAGGAAAACCTGGTCCTGGACCATACCTTCTATAGTCCGGGGGACCGAAAGGAGATCGCGTACAAGGGGCTGGACAGCATCATCGCCAATGAGGACCTTCGGCGGGCCGGCATCGGTCCGCTTCTCATCGAACGGGGGCTGGTGACCGAAGAGGAATTGCAAACGGCGGAGGACAAGGTGGATTACGGCGGATAAACCCG
>JBEPWQ010000101.1:0-11967 GCA_041642315.1 Desulfobacteraceae bacterium
ACCGCGGGGTGCCGAGGGAGGGCTGCGGGAAAAGACCGCCTAAGGTCAACCGATTTTCACTCTTCATCGGCTGTTTGCGCAGTGGCAGCAAAAATCGTCAACAACAGTTCATCATCATCGATCAGCCTGTAGACAGGTTCTTTACCGGAAAGGCGGTCGCTGTTTTCCAGAATTATGCGAACCCCTTCCCCGCGCTTGTCCATAAGGGTGCGGCGCTCGGTGTTGATCCATTCGATGTCTGAGGGTACGGGGCATTTGGCCAGCAGGCTGGTTACTGTTTCATTGCGGGCGGACTGGCGATACATGAGGCTTTCCACGGTCATGGTATTTGGGAGGGTACCCGGTGAATAGATTTCGAGACGATCCGCAAACATTTTCAGCCTGACCTTTGAACCGTAAGCGGCATAATCCCGATGCGCCACGGCATTGACCAGTGCCTCGAATACAGCCGTCAGATCGTACTGCGGAATATCCGTCCGGCCCTGGTCCTTGACGGCCGCCACTTTCATGTTTCTTGCCACAAAACGGCAGGATTCGCGGACCTGCTCGTCCAACGGTCCGGAAAAATCACGGGCATCGAGCTGATAGGGCATCCTCCGATCAGCGGCCGGTGATGTCCCGCGATAAGCCACCGCCTGGATAAAGGCATTCGGCATCCAGTCACGCGGTTCGCGGCAAGCCATCAGAATACCGGCCACCGACGGGTGAAAAACACCGTCGACATCCTCAGCGATCAGGCCAAGTTTTTGAAGGAAGCTCAGCCCTTCGTCCCGCGTCCGGGGGGTCCGGAACCGATCATACAAGGAAGGATCCAGGGCCTCCATGGGGGCCGGCATGACGGGCTGCTCGTCAAAGCGGATCATCCGGGTCTGGCTGCGCTGCTGTCCCAGACGAATGATGTAATCGGTGCTCATTTTGCGCTTGCTGCTTCCGATTCGATGGAAATGTCCGTTGGGACTTTCATGCACATACAAACTTCGCGGGATATCCACTTTCAGCACAGGCACGGGGATCCCCGCAGCGTTTGGTAGTTCCAATTTTTCGATGCGGCACAACGGTGGTGGTTTGATTCGATCATTGCACACGCCAAGGAGCCAATGTTCCAGAGCGGTTAGTTCTTCGATGCTCATCCCGTGGGGTTTTCTTGTGTGTTCGTCGATACCGAGAATCATTACACCTCCGGCGCTGTTTGCGAAAGCGGCAATCTCGTCCGCTATCCCGTCCGGGTGCGGTCCCGAAACCCGTTTCCCGCGAAAGGTGACTGTTTTCAATTCCAGACGGGAATCTTCGCCCAACCGGATTTGCGCCAGCAAGTTTTCTAGGGTGTCAAACATTTTTAATGCCTTTTCGATGTTTTTCCATGAAAGAACAGGAAGTGCCCTTGCAAGTTTTGTCTTCCCAGTCAGCGTTTTGGCCCCACAATGCATCCCGGAGACCGGAGGTGCGTCGAATCGATCGGGTCACTGCGTTTCGGATCACCGGCTCAGGTCCCCAGATCTCCACCGAGTGCTTGGCCCGGGTGATGCCGGTGTAGAGCAGTTCCCGGGTGAGGACTGGGGATTCCCGGTCGGGCAAAAGCAGCAGTACATGGCCGAATTCGGATCCCTGGCTTTTGTGGACGGTCATGGCGTATACCGTTTCGTGGGCGGGCAGCCGGGGCGGATGGATGGACCGGAGCGGTTTATCGACTCCTTCGGAGAAGAAGACCCGCAGGGCGTCGCCATGCTTATTGTCGGGCAGGGCGATGCCGATGTCGCCGTTGAAGAGCCGTTGGCTGTAGTCGTTCTCGGTGATGAGCACCGGACGGCCCGGGTACCAGGTTCCGCCGGACGGAATCAATTTCGCGGCCTGAAGCACCTCCTCCACCAAGCGATTGACGGCGACGGCGCCGAAGGGTCCTCGGCGAAGGGCGCAGAGGATGCGAAACCGATCGAATGCATCAAAAACCCGGGCAGGACGATTCAGCCGTTTCAGGTAAGGGCGAAACCGGTCGATCACCACCCCCCGCAGTTCACGCGCGAGATCCCGGAGGTCGGGCAGACGGTGGTGGTGCAGTGTTCCGCTTTCATCCGATTGCAGAATCGAAACGGCGGCGTCCGGATTTCCCTGGTTCACCGCCCGGCTGAGGGGCCCAATGCCGCTGTCTCGGTCGAAGCGGAAGTTTTGCTGAAGCTGGACAATGCAATCACAGATCTGCGGTTGCGCCGAGTCCTGAAGCGACCCTGTCAATGTTGCGCCCAGGGTCTGTTTCAGGTCTTCACAGAAGGTGGGCGTAAACGAATCCACCGCTTCCGGTCCGCAGATGTCGCCCAGGACCGCACCGGCCTCCACCGAGGAGAGCTGATCCTTGTCTCCCAGCAGAATCAGCCGGGCCGAATCGGGAAGGGCCTGGACCAGTTTGGACATCAGGGCCAGGTCCACCATGGAGGCCTCGTCGACCACCACCACGTCTACCGGCAATGGATGGTCGGCGTTGTGTCTGAAGAAGGGAGAGCCGTGGATCACCCCCAAGAGGCGATGGATGGTGGAAGCCTTCAGGTCCATTTTTTCCGGAAATGTTACCTCGAATGCCGTGTCGTCTGTTTTGCCTTGAATCGCCGCCTGCAACCTGGCCGCGGCTTTGCCGGTGGGGGCGGCCAGGGCGATGCGAAGCCGGCGATCCCCGGCCTGTTCAAAGAGCAGAGCCAGGATGCGGGCCACAGTGGTGGTTTTGCCGGTGCCGGGTCCCCCGGAGATGACGCAGAACCGGCGGGTCACCGCGGTGTAGGCGGCCACCAGCTGCCGGTCGAGTCCCTCTTCCTTTTCTTCCTCCGGGAAAAGCCGCTTCAGGCCGTGCTGAAGCAGGTCCCGGTCCACTTCGGGAGGGTCGGCCCAGACCCGCCGGCGAATCAGCGTGGCCAGCCGGTCCTGGTATTCCCAGTAGCGGTGAAGATAGAGCCGGTCCGCCGAATCCAGGATCAGAGGGGCGTACTCCCCGGGCCTGCCGACTGCGAAGCATCCCTGAAGGGATTTCAGCCATTCATTCAACTCGGGGCAAAGAGGCAAGGGCATACCGGTTTCTGAATCCATGTCCAAAGGACGGCCCGCCCATTCGGACAAATCGGCGCAGATGTGGCCGTCCCTCCGGCTTCGGCTCACCAGAGCCGCGGCCAGAATCACCGACGGATTGGGGGCGTCGGCGATCCGTTGGATGAACCGGGCGAAGTGGCGGTCCAGGGGAGAGAAAACCCCCGCTTCCAGAAAACGATCCAGAACCGCGGCGTTCATCAGAGCTTCAGAATCTGCCGGATCTTGTCGATCAGCGCCTTTTCCGCATCCACCAGCTCCAGGTCGGCATCGGCAATGCGGTGGGCGATTTCCAGGGCCTCCATCCGGTCTTCCTTGGACGGGAGGAGAACGGGAAGGGCCGCCAGAGCCTCGGCCTCATGGGTTTGAAAGATGCGGGCCTGTTCTTTGACCATCTCTTGAATGTCGGCCGTCTTCATCCGTTTAAACCGCTTATTGGTTCGAATCACTTTTTTGGCGACCTCAAACTCCCGTTCGTCGAAGATTCGGTCGGCGCCGGCCATCACCAGCATGACCCGGACCAGGCCCTCTTTGATTCCGCCCTGGTCGACCGCTTTCAGCCATTTTTTGCGATCCGCCGCCATGTCCGGAGAAGGGCCGTCTTCGGTTTCCGCGAGCTGCTCCGCCAGCGGCTGGGTGAAAAAGGTTTGGACCCATGGATTTTCGTAGATTGACTTGAACAGAAACTCGTGGGTGGCGTCCCGTACATCCCGGTAGCTGTTGAGCACGGTCTCGATATTGGCGGAGAGGGCCCGCTCCACGGCCAGAAAAAGATTGTCTTGGGAGACCGGTCTTCGGTGCTCTTTCACTATCGGGGCCAGGTCTCGAATCGGCGCCATAAAGGGGTTTGGATCGGAAAAGGCGTGCCGGGAAAGCCGCATGGGATGGAGCTGTTTCATCAGATTTGCCGATGTTTCATTGGCCAGCAGTTGCACCCAGGGCCGCAGAAAAGTCCGGTAAGCCCGGGCGTTCAGCTCCGAGACCACCGCCGCCGGGCGGAAGGCTTCCTCGTCTTCCAGACCTTCATCATAGGAGAGGATGTCCGGAACATCCCGGGATTCGAACCGGACGATGTAATCCGACACCGACAGGCTTTCCCCTTCATCGCCCACCGGTTTGGGTTTCTCCTCCAGCACCATTTCATACAGGCCCGGGGGTAGGTACTCGATGGTGTCGATGTTCCGGATGAACTCCTTGTGCTCTTTTTGGGCCACGCTGGTGGAGACGAATATGCCCAGGTGGCCCACCTTGCCGTGGACCCGGTAGATGATAACCTGTCCGCACCGCCGAATTTCGTCCAGGGAGCCGTAGACCTTGGCGATCCAGTTAAGGGCCTGCTGGGGCGGGGTGATGTTGTCGCCGTTCGAGGCGAAGACGATCACCGGGTCTTCCAGATTCTTGAGATCGATTTTTCGGCCCTTGTCCAGCTCCACCTCTCCTTTTTCCAGGCGGTTGCCCAGAAACAGATTCTCCAGGATGAAGTGGATCTCATCGGCGTTCATGGTGAAATAGCTGTTCCACCATTTTTCGAAATTGAGGTAGCGCTCCTCCTCGGTATCCACATGGGCCCAGACATTGTATTGCTTGGTCCAGTAGGTGTTGGCCGGGTTGAGGCTCTCGAAGTTCATCACCAGGTTGGCGCCGTCGAACTTGCCGTTGCCCAGGTCCGAGAGCAGGGTGGTCAACCAGATGCCGCCGTACAGGCCGCCCCGGTAGCGCATGGGGTTTTTGCCCTCCACCCCGGCCCAATAGGATAAAGGGGAGCCGTTGAGGATGAGCGGTCCGGTCACATCCGGCCGGTCGGCCGAGAGCAGGGCCACGGCCCATCCGGCCTGGCAGTTGCCGATCACCGCCGGCTCCGATGCCTTGGGGTGACGCCGTCTGACTTCTTCGATAAACCGGGTCTGGGCCGCCTTCACGTCGGCGTAGGTCTGATTCGGCTCCGGGTCGGGGTAGAACAGCACAAAATAGACCGGATGCCCGGCCCGCAGCGCCATGCCGATTTCCGAGTCCTGTTTGGAGCCGCCGATCCCGGGTCCGTGTCCGGCCCGGGGGTCGATCACCACCATGGGCCGTTTGGCCGTATCGATGCGGATGCCCTGCTCCGGAATGATCCGGGCCAGGTCATGATTGACCGGCCGGTCCAGGGACCGGCCGTCCATGATGATTTCGTAGTTGAAGGTAAGGACCGGGGGCTGCCCCTTTTGGACGGTCTCCAGGTACTGATTTCCTCGCTTGCGCAGGATGTCCAGAAACAGCACGGACCGCTGTATGAAATCGGTCCAGTATTCGACGGCGTCCCGGACCGGGCCGGCCAATACGGATTCCGGTTCGGGGATTGATCCGGGGTTCATGGGGTTTCTCCGTTGGGTTGGGGATCGGCCTCGTTCAAAGGCCGACCCATGTCGATAATGGCTCGTCGATATCGGTCCGACAGGGCCTGCATATATTCGGAATCCACCGGCCCCTTCCAGGTTACCACCTCATGAAAGCGTTTGGGGATGCGGACCGCTGCCGGGTCATAGCCGGTCGCCAGGCGGGTCCGCCAGCGAAGGGCCTGAATGGTTCGGCCGATATCGTCCATGGAATCGGCCAAAACCGAGTAGCCGAGGGTTTCGAGGCACTCGGCCAGAAGGTCCTTTTTGTAGATGCCCCGGGCGAAGAGACAGGAAACCATGGAGGTCAGAAAAGCCCGCTCGGCCTCGTCCTGCACCAGAAAGCGGACGGCTTCTTCCGGATCTTTGTCCTCATGAACCTGGTCGTAAGCATATCCTCCCGAATCGAGATGAGAGTGGCGCAGACCGTGGGCCTGGGCCGTGAAAAACACCTCTCCGGTGGCATAGCCCGCCATCTCCTGGCCCAGCACACAGGCGAAATCGGCCCCGCCGTAATGGTCGGCTGCTTTGAGTGCGCCCTGGCCCAGCAGCCGGTAAAAATCATTGGCGGCGGCACCCAGGTGACGGACGGCCTCGGTGTAGGGCTTTGCATCCCCGAACACCAGGGGGGCGAGGGTTTCTTTTTCGGACAGGATACCTTTTTCTGCGGCCTCGGTGGCCCAGGCCAGTGCTACCCCCGCGGACATCACATCCAGCCCCGCCTTCTCCACCTCGTCCATCAGAGAAAGGACCTGAAACTTGTCGGTGATCCCGAGCATGGTGCCCATGGAGAAGATCGGTTCGTAGTCGTAGTTGACCTGGCGGTAGAAAAAATGGTGGGGATCATCGAACTGTTCCCGCACGAATCCGATATGAATGCATCCCACCGGACACCCGGAGCAGGCGGTATTGCGCAGCAGGGTTTCGTCCGCAAAGGTTTCGGCCGAAATCCCCGAGACCGCCGGGTCGGTGGACTGCTTGAGGTTCCGCCAGGGCAGGCATTTGAGTTCGTTCAACGCCTCCAGGTTCACCGGGGTGCCCAGATTGTGGTATTTGGACATCATGTCGGTGGCGGTCATCTTTTCGTAGACCGATTGAAAGAGCTTGGCATAAGCCTTGGACTCGGGCAGATCGAAGGTTTCGGTGCCCTGGATGATGATCGCCTTGAGGTTTTTGGACCCCATCACGCCGCCTCCGCCCATACGGCCGAAATGGCGATAGGTGTCGACATTGATGCAGGCCATGGCCGACCCGTTTTCCCCGGCCGGACCGATGCGCAGAATGGACCGGTGGCCGGAGCCGGGAAACATTCTGCGCAACCGTTTGCCCACCCGCTGAATGTCCAGGCCCCAGAGAAAATGGGCGTCTGTGACCTCCAGGTGCCGACCGCCCACCGCCAGGCAACTGGGCCGGGGGGCTTTTCCGGTGATCACCAGGGCGTCCAGGTCGCAGAACCGCAGGGCCAGGGCCGACCGGCCTCCGGCATGGCTTTCGGAGTACTGGTCGTGATAGGGGGATTTGAAGGCGCAGACCGTCTTGCTCATCAGGGGAAAATACCCGGTGAGCGGACCGACGGCGAAGATCAGCGGCTGATCCGAATCATTCCAGGGCCGGTCCGGATGGCCGTACCGGTTGAAAAGATGCGCCCCCAGGCCGCTGCCGCCGCCCACGGTATTTCGCCCGTCCACCTGTTCGATGGTTCCCCGACCGGAGGCCAGATCTACCCGCATGACCCTGAAATGGTCTCGAATCATGGGGTCACCTCCTTTGCACGGGATCTCATTTCCGGACCTGCATGGTCTTCCCTTGGAGAAGGACGCATTTCCAGACAATCGTGAGGACAGAACGGAACGCACCGGCCGCAGTGGATGCAGACGAAGGGTTCGATGTCATGGTCGAGGTAGACCGCGTCCACCGGGCAGGCGGCCGCGCATTCTCCGCAACGGATGCAGAGCTTCTTTTTGACGATGACGCCGCCGCCCCTGCGCTGGGAAAAGGCCCCGGTGGGGCAGGCCTCGGCGCAGGGAGCCGGGTTGCAGGCCAGGCAGATGGTGGCCTCGAAACCGGTGGACATGCCCCCGGAGGAGATGATGCGGATGCCGGCCGTCAGCCATGACAGCTTTTTATACACCTGCCGGGCGCAGGCCAGGGAGCAAGAGTTACAACCGATGCACCGTTCCATTCGCGGTGTGGTGAGTATTTTCATGAAGGATTTCCTGTGATTTGTTGACTTCTCATTCGATGCGGAAACCGTTGCTCTATCTCGTGCAGCTTTCCGCCTTGGTTTTGACCGCCTTCAGGAGTTGCCGGGTCAGCCGGTGAAGCCGGATCGGAACCAGGGCCAGCCAGCTCGCCCAGAACATGGGGCCGCCGAATTCTTCGATGCTGGTGAGGATCACTTTGTCGTCCTTTTCCTCGAAGGTGAAGGTGTGCTCCGCATGCACCCCCCAGCGGCTGCCGGCCCAGATCACCTCTTTTCCCGGGTCGCACTTGACGATCTTGGGCGCGATCTGAATCGGAATACGGTAAGGCCGCAACGTAAAGCGGAAGCAGGTCCCCAAAGCCATTTCATCCCCTTCGATCAAACAGCAGTTTTCACAGACGGTGTTCCAGCTTTCCCAGTCTTCCATCTCTGAAAACACCCGCCAGACCACCGGCAGCGGGGCATGAATGTCAATGGCTTCTCGAATGACCATACTGTATTTTTCCGTTGTCGGTGTCAACCGGGAATCCCGGTTGAATTCAAAAGAGCCGATCGGCTCTTTTCTGGATCATCTGCTGATATTCCGCTTTCATCTCATCCGTTAGAAAACTGGCGTGGATTAAGGATTTCCACCTCGGTTGGGACGCCTGAAGTTCATTGAGTACCCGCCCGGTCAGTTTGTTGGAGAGCCCCAGCCGCTCACCGCCGAAATAGTCCACCAACACCTCACGGGTGAGTCTGTTTTTTTTTCCTTTGATCGGAAGTGCGATCTCCTCCTGCGGCTGTTTTAGCACGAGGGTCGTGTTGATGAGATCATAGCAGGGCGACAATTCCACCTTACCTGATTTCGACAGCAAGGAAAAGTTTTTCAGGTGCATGTCCTCATTGCCGACCAGGAAATTAAAGAGGGTCAAACGAAAAAGGGAGCGCTTGTCGATGGCGGGGAAAGTGCTGAACCGATCCAGGACCCCGGCCACCTTTTCCATGGAGCCCTCGTATTTGGTTTCCCGATTCAGTTCCAGAAGCTGTGCAAAATCTTCTACGGGATACCGTTTTTTACGGCTTCCCCGGTCGAATCGTTTGACGAAGTAAGTCATTGAGCTGTCTCGGCAGTAGATCAAACCGTGAAACGGCACTTCGATGCCGGACACTTCCGCCAGTCTCATGGTCAGATCTTCATTTTCAGGAAGCCGGGGGTACATCGGATGTTGCGGTTTCAGTATATAGCGCCCGAATGTGTTCACCACTCGAAACGTTTTCTCTTTCAAGTCTATCACGGCGCTTAATTTCGGCTGCACCCCCTGGATCGACATTTTGCCGGATCGAATGGTGGACTCCCGAATCTGTTCTTCCGCCGTGTAGGGAAAATCATTTAATCGGGTCAGTTTCTGAGAAAGCTTTTTCAATCCCTGCTTTGAATATCTGTTCTCACAAGGCTGATAGGTGATGGGGCAAATCTTCATTCCATTTCTTTCACGGTGGCGGCTCCCACCAGATCCGCCCCGACCGTGACCAGTTGACGGAAAAGGTCGTTTCGGTCGATTTTGGTGAGCCTGAGCATGGCTTCCAACATGAAGCCTTCCGGCAGCAGCCCCTCGAAAAAAGGCGGGAAACGATCGAATTCATACACCCGCCGGCTGGTCGGCATGGTGAGGGATACAGGCAATCCCGCATACGCCTCATCGTAGGTAAACCGATAGGTGGTACCCCTGTGAATCTCTTCCAGAATGCCTGCCCGTTTATTCTGAAAAAAGATTTCAGCCCGCCTCATGATTTCTCCTGTCGAAGGCCTCCATCAACGGGCTCACCATGACGAAGGCGATATTGAGAGCTTTCATGACCTTCAGCAGTGTATTCAGCCGGACCGAATCCTTGCCGTGTTCGATATCATAGATTGCGGTTTTACCCACACCGGCGATTTCCGCCAGATCAATGCGGGAAAGCCCGCTCTGTTTTCGATGAAACAGGATGGCTTCAGCGATGCGGGATGGATTGTCGGATGTGATTCTTGCCGCCATGGCAGTAAATTTCCGGTTGAATAGGACGTTTTTTACCGTTGGTTCGATATTGCAGTAAAATTTACCGTTAAAACGGCAAAAAATCAAGGTATCTGATCCATTTAATCAGGAGGAAAATGTCAATGCGATAAAATTGCCGCTGTGACGGCAAATTCCTTTATGCTCCAGCTATCAGAAATGTTCGCAACGCCTCCACCAGATCTTTTTCCGGCCGGTCTCGAAAGATGCCGTATTCCGGACCCTGCTTCGGGTCCATTCCGCGAAGAAAAAGATAGAAAACCCCGCCGAAATGTTCCTGGTAGCAGTAGTTCGGGTCTCTCAGGGTCAGATATTGATGCAGGGCCAGGGTGTAGATGTGGTACTGAAGGAGGTAAAAGGCTTCTGCAATAGTTCGGGCCAGATGTTCAGCTTTGTAATATTCGATGGCGTCTCCGAGGAAGTTGGATTTCCAGTCCACCAGGTAATACCGGCCTCGATATCGGAAGATGAGATCGATAAACCCCTTCATGAAGCCTCGGACCGGTGAAAAATCGAGGCGTCCGATCTGTTGCGGAAAGATCGACGGAAAACCGCACCCGCCGTGTGCTTCAAATACCCGGCGGAGTCCATCGGCGGTTATGCGGCGGAGGGGGAAGTAAAACGCCATTTCATTGATCCGATCGGCCATGGGGATTCGGGAGAGAATCGGTCCTTCCCTTTCATCGGTCAGGCGCGTATTCACCACCTTGCGAACCATCTCCCGGGCCACATCGGTCCATTCTTCCTTGAACCCGTAGCGGCGCAGGTTGCGTTGAATTACGTCCTGAGCGGCGGCATCCGCCGGGGTTTCAAAATCGATCTCTTCCAGGATCTTATGGAGGCAGTTGCCCGCCTTGGCGCCGCGGGGGAAGGTGAAAATGGTTTCGGCATCGCGGTCGATCGGAAAAACCGGCTCCAAATCGCTGTCTGCGGCGGTCTCCGCCTTCAGGGGGAAGGCGTCGTAGTCGGCCAGTTCGGCGCTGAGGCGACGGCCGGAGACCAGGGATGAAAAGCTGGAGATTCGGAAATCTCCGGGGATAGGGGCGGAAAACCGCCGGGGCTGCAATTCGGGTGTTTCCTCGGTATAGGAGGAATAGGGAATCCCGTTCGCCTCGGGCAGCGGGGCTACGGCCACACACCCGGGTGCGCGTTTCCGAACCCTCTCCATCGCGATTTTCACATCGGCATCCGATAGCTTGCTGAACCGATTCGCAGTTTCCGATACGATACCGGCGGCGGCATCGATATCCGACCCGTGAAAAAGATAGGCCGGGGCGGAATGCTCCGCTTTGTTGATTCGCCCCCAGACAAAATAGCACCGGTTTCGGGCCCGGGTCAGGGCGACATAGAGCAGCCGCAGGTTTTCGGCAAGCATCTCCTTTTTTAAGAAGCCCAGATGCCGGTCGAATTGATTCGATCCGAGATCGAAGGTGACGCGGCGGTCCGCGGCCTCGTCATGGAACAGCACCGGTTGGCTTTTATCCGGATCCCGGGTGGACCACATCAGGGGGCAGAATACAATGGGGTACTCGAGCCCTTTGCTTTTGTGGACGGTCACCAATTTGACCGCATTTTCGTCGCTTTCCAGTCGCAGCGGGTGTTCTTCTTCCCGCCGATCGGATTGATTCATTTGCTCGGACAGCCATTTGGTCAGGCCGGCCATGCCGGTTTTTCGTTCGACATCCATCCGGTGAAGAATTTCTCCGAGCTGAAGCAGATTGGTGCAGCGCCGCTCCCCGTCCGCGAACGCCATCAGCCGCTCCAGAACCGCTTCCCGGGTGAGGAACCGCCGAAACATGCGGATGAAGCCCCCGGTGTTCAAGAGGTGATGATATTCCCCGAATCGGGCCGGCCATTCCTCCCAGGCGTTTTCATCCCTTGTCAATGCGTCCAGATCATCCCCGGAAACTCCCATCATATCGGTGGCCAGTGCGGATCGGATCGCAGCCTCGCTGCGGGGCCGGGCGATTCCGGCCAGGACCCGTTCCATCTCTCCGGTTTCCCGGGTATCGAAAATATCGCCGGTGCTGTGAACCACGCTGGGAATTCCCAGCGGGAAAAGCGTGTCCCGCAGTTGACCCGCCTCGCGGTTGGTGCGGACCAGTACGGCGATATCGCCGGGCATCACCGCTCGGTCTCCGAGTGTTGCGCGGTTCCGACGCCCCAGATCGAGAAGCCTTGAAATCTCCGTTGCCACTGATTCGAGGATCCGTTTCACCGCAGCCCCTTTGGATAGGGCTTTTTTTCTCTCCTTTTCCGTTTCGCCGAAATTTTCCGCCTCCACCAA
>JBEPWQ010000102.1:0-11917 GCA_041642315.1 Desulfobacteraceae bacterium
AATAATCCTTCACCAGCTTCTCCGGGACTTCGGGCGGCGCACCGGTGACGACCTGAATGTTGCGTTCTTTGAAAAGATCCACGGCCCGCGCCCCCATGCCGCCGGCAAGGACCACGTCGACGCCCTTGTCGCCGAGCCATTTGGGAAGGACCCCCGGTTCGTGGGGGGGCGGCTCCACCCGTTCCGTGTTCAGAACCCGGCCGTTTTCTGCCGTCACCAGGGCGAATTCCTTGCAGTGGCCGAAATGGGCGGTCAGCCGGCCTTCGGCCATGGGAATGGCGAACAGCAGTTTTCCTTCTCTTTTGACCGGGGTGACCGGAGATTCGGATTCGGTTTTTTCCACCACCCGGGTCATTCGCTCGGCCACCGTTTCGAAGGCCCGGGTCACCGGGGAATCGGCGTGCTGTTCCCGAAACGCCACGCCGGTGTCGCCGGCCGCCACCATGCGGGGGTCAAGGGGAATCCGGCCCAGGAATTCGAGGCCCATGAGTTCGGCGGTGCGCTCGCCGCCGCCTTTTCCGAAGATATCCACCGGTTCGCCGCAGTGGGGGCATTCATACCCGCTCATGTTCTCGATGACCCCGAGGATGTCCATGTGGACGGTTTTGCAGAAATTGATCGACTTGCGCACATCCGCCAGCGCCACCTCTTGCGGCGTGGTGACGATGATGGCATGCGCGTCCGGAATGACCTGGGCCACCGAGAGCGGTTCGTCTCCGGTGCCCGGCGGGGAATCGATGATCAGGTAATCGAGGTCGCCCCAGTCCACATCGGCGATGAACTGCCGGATCACCGAGTGCTTCATGGGTCCGCGCCAGATGACGGCGTCATCCTTGCCGGGCATGAGCGACTCGATGGAGACCGCCGACAGAGTGTCCGAATAAGGAATCGGGATGAGCTTCCGGTGATCGTTCATCTCCATCATACCGGTGAGCCCCAGCATCCGGGGCACGTCCGGTCCGTGGATATCCACATCCATGAGGCCGACCTTGTGGCCTTTGGCGGCGAGGGCCATGGCCAGGTTGACGGAAACACTGGTCTTGCCCACGCCCCCTTTGCCGCTCATGACCAGAAATTTGTGGCGGATCCGCTTCAGGGAGGCGGTGACCGCCCTCTCCTGCTCCGCCTGTTGCTGATGATGGGATGATGCGCCTGCGTGGCTTCCGCAGGCGCCTTCTTTGCAGTGTTCTTCCATCGGATTTTGCTCCTGTTTACCGGGTTAATGTCCACAAACCGCCGTTTTTATTGTACTGACCCATTTGATCTCCTCTATCGGGTTTATACCCGAACATTTTAGGTGTTCTCTTGATAGTGTCAAGGAAAATCGACATGCGAATACAAATAATTTTTTCTGTCATTTGACCATAAAAAACCTTGACGCCTCTACCTGCAAGCGTTATATTTCAGTCAAATGACTAAAACAGGATTTTCTTGATGCCCAGACCCAAAAAACCCCGATGTGTAACCGCGCCGCCCCTGATTTCGGCCTATGGTCCCCAGGATGGACCTTCCAACGGAGAAATTTCCCTCTCCGTGGAAGAGCTGGAGGCGATTCGGCTGAGCGATTTCGAAGGATTGGATCAGGAGCGTGCCGCGGAGATGATGGAAGTTTCCCGGCAGACCTACGGCCGAATTCTGGGCCGGGCCCGGTCCATTCTGGCCGAGGCGGTGGTCACCGGAAAAACCCTCAACATCGGCGGCGGGCATTACACCATGGGCAGACGCCGGCGGCGCCGGTATCGCGGCGGCCGCGGCGGCGGCTCATAAACGGAAAGGAGGCATGACGATGCCGGGACAGGATAGAACCGGACCCGAAGGCCGGGGACCGAAAACCGGAAGAGGCCGGGGGCAGTGCGGAAACAGCGCTGGCGGCGACGCCGGTCAAGGCCGCGGTCAGGGCAGGGGACAAGGTGCCGGCCGAGGCTCCGGGAAAGGGGCAGGCCGGGGAAATGATTCGAATCGCGGTCAAGGCCGAAACAGCGGCCGCCGCGGAAACAGAAACGCACCCTAAAACGAAAGGAGGCATCCATATGCCGGGATTTGACAGAACCGGCCCGATGGGCCGGGGACCCATGAGCGGCAGAGGCATGGGGCCTTGCGGACAAGGCATGGCCCGAGGCGCCGGCTACGGGCGCGGCTTCGGACAGGGCAGGGGATTCGGCAGAGGGTTCGGCCGGGGATTCGGTTTTCGAGCCAACTACGGCCGACCGTACGCCGGGTACGCGGCCTATCCCCAGGGCTTGGCTCCCGAGGAGGAAACGGATGCCCTGGAAGAACAGGCCCAGAGGCTTCGGGCCGATCTGGAGGCGATCGAGGCCCGAATGGCGGAGTTGAAGAAACCGGAATCCTGAATTCAGTAGGTGTAACCGTGAATGAGCCCCGAGGAGAAGAAATTTTCTTCGGGGCTTTTTTATTGAGTACCGGATCGCGGGGGTTTCGACTGGTTTCAGATTTCCGGAAAGGGTCAGCCCGAACCGCATATCCCCGAAAAATTAATAAGCCGGAACGACGGAGTATCCTCTCTGCTGATATCCCAGAGAGGCGATCCAGCCGTTTCCCACCCGATGGATTTCCGGTGAAATCGATTCCGGGTCAACCCCGAGAACCTTCGCGGCGAACATGCAAACTTCCAGCCGAATGCCATCCTTGGCCATGGCCGAGATGGTTTTATCGAATTCCGCCAGCCGTTTTTTTTCTTCATCAGAAAATTTGTCCCGGTTACTCGACAGCAGCAACACCGAGACATCCATGAAGACCACCACGAATTCGGGTTTTTCGCTTACGGACCGAATGGCCTGGTCTTTGTAGGTATCGTAAACCAAATTGAGGTGGATTGGAGCGATTTCCGTGTTTCCGTCCCTGAAATCGAAGATGGTTTTTACCGTTTGAACCCCTTTGAGGGCTTCGTATTCCTGAGCCGAAACGGAAGCAGCAAATGACGCTGCCAGGAAAAGGGAAAAGACAATAGCCGTTATGCTTGTGATGACGTGGTTTTTCATGATGAAAACTCCTCATTTAAAAATGGATTGAAAGGTGAATAAAATTGAATGCCGAAAGGTTCCTTTAATTGAGCGTTGCCAACGCCCCGCCGAGCCGCTGCCGCTGGGCTTCGGTGGTGACCGACGTCAGCATCGTCTGATATCGCGGGTGTTCCACACCGGAGAAAATATACTGCCACCGATACGCTTTCAAAAAGCCCGCTTTGAGAAGCCCAATTTCATCTTCGGTGAAGGAATTTTCGGAAACCTTCAGGAAATACTCGGTGTCCGCGGCGCTCTGGTTCTGAAGAATCCCGTCCACATCCGCCACGATGGCGATGAGTTCATCCACCGCCCGGTCCCGCGCTTCATCGGAAATTTTGGCGTTTTCCCGCTCCCATTCCAGCTCATCCAGCATGGCATGGGTGGTTTCTTCTTTCCAATGAAACAGAAAAATGTCTTTAAATAGTCCCGACAGATTGTCGTCCGGGGCGATGCTCTGTTTGTAGTGCTCCTGAGTAAACAGTTCGATTTCTAAAATCAGCCCCATCACCGCCCAGGTGGAGTTTTTCAAAACCGCCTCCGCCACCTGATCGGGATCAGGCAAAAACGTATACCCGTCCGGCATGCCCGCCCCCATCATCGGCTCTATGCGGCGGAACAGTTCCTGGTGTTTCAGCTCTTCGTCGCTGAATCGGACCAGCGATTCCAGGGCGATCTGGCTTCCCAGCCAGTGATCCCGGGTCGATTCGAGCACCTTGGCGGTGATGAACCGTTCCACGAACCCGAACATGTTGGCATAGGTCCGGCCCTGAATCTGGCTGATGAGGCGTTTGTCTTCTTCTGTTAAAAAATCCAATTGATCCACTTTGGAGATTCCGTCCGGAAGAAATTTCTGTGAATAATCGAAAGAGCGGCCCCGCAGGACATCCTTATCGATGTCCCACCGGACCCGTTTCGAAATATCAATGCATTTGGCGTATCGATCATAGTTGATCTCTTGGGGTGACGGCTGCATGGGAACACCTCCTTTTTAATGGTGATGAATTCGAAATCAGTCCGTTGAATGGTTCTTCTGACTTATGGGGGCATGCGGTTTTTCATTCCGAACCGAAATCATCGGACTTTGTCTCCGATCAGCTGAGAATTATCGGAACGGTGGAATCAAGAAATGCGGATAACCGATCTTCTGTTTCTAAAGTGAAATGCAAAAAATCTGCCAAGAGGAACGTTTGTAGCGAATTATTATTTATTGCATAAAAAATTAAATGGGTTATGCACTCAAAGATGCAAGGGCATGGGAATCGAATGGATGGGGCGGTGTCGATATAATAGCCGATGCTGAGATTTCAGCAAAAACAGAAGGCGCGGGGGTGAATCGAATTTGCGGGATTTCTGTTGAAGAGGGATCGGCAGGATGATAAAAAACTCACATCGAAATCACCTTGGACACCTGAATGCCCAGCCTCTGCATCCTTGACCATAGAGTGGACCGGTTGATCTGAAGAAGGGCGGCGGCTCCGTTCGGGCCGGACAGAACACCGTTCGTCTTTTTCAGGGCCGCCAGGATATGCCGGCGCTCTATCTCTTCCAGGGTCGCAAAGGTAGAATCTTTCGCCGGCGAGGTGCTCAAGCCGCTGATATATTGTCCGGTCAGGACCGGTTCCGGACAAAGGATCACCGCCCGCTCCAGAATATTGGCCAGTTCCCGCACATTGCCGGGCCAGTCCGACCGGTTCAGTTTGTGGATCACCTCGGGGCTCACCTTTTGGATCCGTTTGCCCAAGCGAACCGAGATTTTTTCGACCAGATAATCGGTCAGATGGGTGATATCTTCTTTTCGCTCCCGCAGCGGCGGTATCCGGATGGGAAATATATTGAGCCGATAATAGAGATCCGATCTGAACCGCCCCTCCTTGACCGCCGCTTCGAGATCGCGGTTGGTGGCGGCGATCACCCGAACATCGACTTTCAAGGTCGCTTCACCCCCGATTCGTTCGAATTCCTGCTCCTGCAAGACCCGCAGCAGTTTGATCTGGGCTTCCGGGGGCAGTTCCCCGACTTCGTCCAGAAACAGGGTGCCCTGGTGGGCGAGTTCGAATCGTCCTTTTTTTCGGGATTCAGCGCCGGTATATCCCCCTTTTTCATGACCGAAGAGTTCGTTCTCGATCAGGCCCGGCGCAAAAACCCCGCAATTGATCTTGATCAGGGGTTTGTGTTTACGCCTGCTTACGGCGTGAATCGCCCGGGCGATAAGCTCTTTGCCGGTGCCGGTTTCACCCAGCAACAAAACGGTGGCATCGGTTTCGGCCACCATTCCGATGTCTTTAAACACCGCCTTCATGGGCGAGGATTCACCGATGATCTCCCCGTAATTCAGCTCGCTTTTCAGCTCTTCCTGAAGATAGATGTTCTGAGATTTCAGTCTTTCCGCCTGTTTTCGATCGGTGATGTCCCTGGCGATAAAGACACCGCACCGCTTTCCGTCGATGCGCAGATTCATGGGGCCGGTGCGGGCCTCGAACCAGCGTCGTCCGGCCGGTACTTTCAATTCATACTCCAGCTTTTCCGAGGTGCCGGTCTCGATGGTCCGCTGAATCGCACCCAAATAGGTATCCGCCTCCGCCGGCGGGAAAAGGTCATGAATCCGCCTGCCCTTGAGGGAGCCCGGATCCGCGTAAAGCAGGTTTTTTTCCGCCGTCAAGATATCGAGATACCGGCCCTCCTCATCCACCACGAACACCAAGTCGGGCAGGGCCCTGCCGATGGCCTGCAGCCGTTCTTCGCTGTCTCGAAGCGCCTGTTCGGCCTGTTGACGCTCGGTGATATCCCGGGCGATCCAGACAACGGCGTTTTTTCCGTTGATTTTGCGCTCCATGGGGGCGGTGCGGGCCTCGAAACAGCGGACTTTTCCGTCAATGGGAAGCTCGTATTCGATGACCCCGCTTTGCCTGTTTTGAATGGTGTTTTGAACCAGGGAAAGAAAAGTGTCCGCCAGTGGATCGGGGAAGATGTCGTGCAGCCGTCGGCCTCGAATCCGGTCGGTGGACGCATACAGCAGATTTTCCCGGGCGGTAAGGACTTCCAGGTGGCGTCCGTCTTCGTCCAGCACGAAGACCAGGTCCGGCAGCGCCTGAACGATAGCCCGCAGTCGTTCTTCACTCTGGCGGGACCGAACTTCCGAACGCCTGCATTGTGACACATCCCGAATAAAACAGCACAGGCAGGGCCGGTTTTCGGATTCGACCAGGGAACAGGTTATTTCAACCGGCAGATGATCGCCGGTGTTGGTAACCAGTGCGGTCTCGTATATTCTGTCCGGGGTATTGGTCATCATGTGAACATGGGCGGGCCATTCATTTTCCGCTATGCCGGTGTCGAGATCCCAGAGGGCCGTTTGGGTCAGTTCCGAATAGGCATAGCCCAACCGGCGGCAAGCCGACCGGTTGGCATGCTGAATGCGACCGGTGGAAGCATCCACCCAAAGGACCGCATCCGGCGATGCCTGGAGGGTATCATAGTAGAGTCGGTATCCGTCCTGGGAATTATCCGGGTATCGATTTTTCATATGCGTTCTCCCCTTACATCGGGTGTGGGAGCGGGTGAGGTCATGGGCAAATCCTCTTTTTATATCATAATATGCGAAAAAATGGATGGCAATTTTTGCGAAAATTTGCTGAAATGGCATCCGAAAGCGGAAAACTGAAAACCACGGCACGAATTTATGGGAGAAGGATACTTGTGAAAATCATCACCAAATTGAGACGACCGGTCAAGACATTTTTTCCAGGGTGGATTATCGGGATGATTCTTCTGGTATCGGCGTCATCGGGATCGGCATCGGACCTGACAGGACATTTCATTCAGGGCGGGCTGCTGTTCGGGGAAGTGGCGCCGGGCACCCGGGTGACCTATCATGGCAGATCCCTTCGGGTATCCCCGAAGGGGCGCTTCCTCATCGGCCTGGATCGGGATGCGCCCCTCGCCTCGGTTCTCGAGGTGGGTCATCCGGATGGTACCCGCGAAAGTCATCCCCTGATCATCGACGCTCGGGAATATGACATTCAACGGATAGACGGGCTGCCGCCTCGAAAGGTCGACCCCGATCCCGAAGACCTGGCCCGCATTCGGGCGGAAGCCGCACTGGTGCAAACCGCCCGGAAACGGGACGACCCCCGCACCGATTTTGCCGAAGGATTCATTTGGCCGGTCACCGGCCGAATTACCGGGGTATACGGCAGTCAGCGCATACTCAACGGCAATCCCCGCCGCCCCCACTACGGGGTGGACATCGCCGCGCCGACGGGGACCCCGGTGAAGGCGCCGGCCGACGGGGTGGTCAGCCTGGTGCATCCGGATATGTTTTTTTCCGGCGGCACCCTCATTCTCGATCACGGGCACGGGCTTTCTTCGAGCTTTCTCCACCTGCACCGCATTCGGGTACGTGAAGGGCAGGCCGTCCGCCAGGGATCGATTATCGCCGAGGTCGGCGCCACCGGCCGGGTGACCGGTCCCCATCTGGACTGGCGAATGAACTGGTTCGACCAACGGATCGATCCCACCCTGCTCGTGGGGCCGATGCCGGACGGGGGGTGAACAGGAGTAACCGGGGATCTTTTATTGTATCTTTTTTGTGGGACTTGACTTTATGCCTGAAGTTTTATATAAAGCTGATGTTGTTTGTAAAAATTTTCATAATTCAGTTTCGTTCTATAAGGAAGACCCTTTGTGAAGGTGGCGACCTTAGAGGTATGGAACTAATTAACACACTGATTAAACGGAGGTTTGTCACAATGGCAGAGGGTACAGTAAAATGGTTCAATGATTCAAAAGGATTCGGATTTATTGAGCAAGCCGATGGGCCGGATGTATTCGTACATCATTCCGCCATCAATGCAAGCGGCTTTAAAAGCTTGAATGAGGGCGACCGCGTGACCTTTGAGATCGAAGAAGGGCAAAAGGGGTTGGCCGCCGTCAATGTCACCGTAGTCTAATTTTTTGTTATTCCGATCTTTTTGAAGAGGTTATCCGTCCGGATAGCCTTTTCTTTTTATTTTTCAGATAGCGCGTTTTTTTCAGACAGCGCGTTTTTCCTCCCACCCAGAAAAAATCGATCTTAATCCTCCATGGATAAGGAACAGGTGAACCGCCATGAACATTTCAGAAATCAGGACAGGGCTGAAATCCCTGCTGGAACAGACCATCGGACAAAGAAGAACCTGGGTTCCCCACCGGCAATGGATGCGGGAATACCACATGCTTCGCCAGGCGGCCGGATCGATCGACCTGGGCAACATGTCCCGGATGATCAAATCCCGATTGGATCAATGCAGAGCCTATGCGAAGCGAAAGGTCCCTGGACAAGAACATTGATTTCCCGGTCCCGCCCGAACGGATAGCCAACCCCGGAGGGATTCCCGCGGTGATTCCCCCACGCATTCCACCGGCGCGCCGAAAGGCGCTGACCCGTTTCATTCTCTTTCGAGAACCCCATCCCGCCTGCCGGGATAATATTGAACGGTATTTCGGCCCACACCGTCTTCCCGGCACTGCTCCCATCGGCCTTCGCCGGCATCGGCCCGAGCTTTTTCAGGACACCCTGAATGCGGAATGGTCGACCTACGAAGAATGGCTGCGCAGACACCTGAGCCGCGGCCTGAATTGCGTCCTTGCCGAACAGCAGCAAGAAAACCAGCGGGTCCTGAATGAGCGGGAGAAGGCGGCCATTCTCCAGGCCGCCGGGCGTATTCTGGAATACCCGACCGAGGAAGGAATTCCGCTTCAGGATGCGGTTCCGCAACAGATGTACGAAGACGTGTTCATGCGGATCATCGGGTTGCTCCTGTATCCCGACCATCCCGGGCGGGAGGTCCATTTTTATCGGGCTTTCAATGCGCTCTGCCACCGGCTCGGTCTGTCCTTGCTGAATGCCATGTCCCGACGCAACATTCTCCGCCCCGGCGACGCAGATATTTCCAGATTGATTCGGGTGGCGGTCCTGTCGGGGTATGTCGGCATCAACCTCAAGAGTTCGGCCTCGGCCGCTTCGGCGCTGCTGAACCGAAGTCTTCTTTCCATTCCGAAGAAATGGGCCGAAAACCTGGCCATGGTTGCATCCGTATCGGCCACCGATCTTACGGCACTGGCGGATGAACTCCTCGATCTGGCGGAAAGCCCGGAGCGGGCCTTTGAACTCGACTCCTTTTCCATATATAAAAGGGAGGTGATCGACTGTTCCGAGCCGACCCTGGTGGTCTTCTTTTCCGACGACTACCTGGAATCCATCATCGATCTGAAACGGTTTGAAGCCATGCTCGACCGAAATCCCCGCCTTTGCGTGCTGTTCGTGCCCCGGGCCGGTCGGTACGGAAATGATCTGGCTTTTTCGGATCTGGCCGGCATACTGGCGGAGCCCCCCTTTTGTGCACTGCATCGCCACCTGGAAACAGGGCGTCTCCGCGTCAGTCAGCACGGCCCACGGGCCGGCTGCCTGGACCCGAGAGACGTCAGCCGACATCTGGTAGATGCAATCGATCTTCTCGGGAAGGACCGGCATATCATCGTCGAAACCAAGGGATGCCGCAATTTTGAAATGCTTCAGGGGCGGCTGCCGGTTCCCTGGTATGCCGCCTTCAACTGCAACCGGGCCTTGAGCATCCGCACGGTGGAAGTGGACGGTCCGCCGGTTTTTCTGAGGATACCGCCCGGCTTGAAGGCCTACGACGGTTTTTCCGATCCCCGCATCGGTCAAAGCCGCTCCTACGGCACCGCCGGGGTGCGGTTTGCCCGCATGACGACGCGCAACCTCTATGCGGGGCTGAATTCACCCGTTTATCAGCGCCTGTCGGTCCAAGCTGGAGATGAATTCGAATTGCATGCAGCGTTATACCGATGGGCGGATGCTGCGGGGATGACCTTTCCCGAACTCATGAATG
The DNA here is from genome assembly GCA_041642315.1 of Desulfobacteraceae bacterium. Lineage (GTDB taxonomy): Bacteria > Desulfobacterota > Desulfobacteria > Desulfobacterales > Desulfococcaceae > JAABSQ01. The sequence goes on from JBEPWQ010000102.1 coordinate 9,914, forward strand.
CGCTCTCGGCGGAAGCGTTTGCGCAAGAGAAAGGATTTGAAAAGATTCGCCGGGCGATCACCCGGTGCGGCAAAAGGGGCGACTGCAATATCGAACCGATTACAAGGATGATGCGACGAAACCGGAATGGAAAGGACTAAAATCCACCGAAACGTGACGTTTGAGCGGATGATCCTCGACTTTTGGCAGTTTATAAGGTCCCAACGGGTCATTACAAAGCGTTTTGGTTTCGCGTTCGAGCGAAGCCGGCGATTCGTCGAGATCGATCTCACTTACCGGTGCAATCTCAAGTGCGCCAACTGCAACCGATCCTGCACCCAGTCTCCGAGCAAGCACGATCTGTCCGTGGCGCAAATTGCCTCCTTCGTCCAGCAAAGCATCGCCGCCGGCGCCCGGTGGGAGCGCATCCGCCTGTTGGGTGGTGAACCGACTCTGCACCGGGAATTTTTCGCCATCCTGGATCTGCTCATGGATTATCGGCGAAGATATCGCCCCAGGATGCGGATCGTGGTCTGCACCAACGGGTCAGGGCCTCGGGTTCGGAAGGTACTCTCCCATCTTCCGGAAGGGGTCGAGATAAAAAATACATTCAAAAACGGCTCTCAGCGATTGTTCAGACCCTTCAATAAAGCCCCCGCCGACGCTTTCTTTTTTCGGCTTTCGGATTTTTCCGCCGGGTGCCGCATTCTGAACGACTGCGGCCTGGGAGTAACTCCCTTCGGCTATTATCCTTGCGCCATCGCCGGCGGCATCGACAGAATATTCGAATTCGGCCTCGGCAGAAGAACCCTTCCCCACGCTGATGATCAAATGCGGGACCAGCTATCGGTATTCTGCCCGCTTTGCGGTCATTTTGGATTCTCTTGGCCTACCAAAAAGGTGAAAATGTCTTCGGCCTGGACAATTGCCTACGGGGGCGCTCGAAACTGCGAACCGGGCCGTATCGATTCTTTACCATCGTAAACTGCGAGGGATTTTCAGGTCTAAAGCGATTTCGGCAAATTTCCCTCCGCAGGATTCAAGAAATTTCATGTATGCGGCGAATTTCGGCAGGCATCGGCATAAGGGGCCAGTGCGGCTTGAATGCGGCGGCGGAGCAAGGATTCAGGGTCAGCTTCATGTCGTCCGGATTCAATGCCTGGATACAGATCCGGGAAATACTGCCGAATCAGGCTCAGCGGAATGGGATGGGAGAGATTGTTGCAGAGCCGGGCCAGGGCCGAGGAAACGGCCGGGTGGCGCCAATAATACCGGATTCGGTCGCGGTAGCTGAAGGCCCGCATCCACCGCTGTTCCTCAGGGACGCCGGTGTAATGGGCCTCCCAGGGGGCTGGATTTTCCAGCATGACGTTTTCCAGAGTGCTTCGAATGCTCGACGGTTGAAATCCTTTCCGCCGCCTCAGCCATTCCGATTCAATGTGAGCGAGGGCGAAGACCGCTTCCCGAAACGCAAAGGTCAGGCACGGACCGACCTTGAGGATGGCAAAATGATCCCGGACCAGCTGTTTCAAAGCCTTAGGCGGCTGATAATCGGTGGAGTGGACTTCATAGGTCATTCGGCCCGGCAGGTGTTCATGAAATACGGACAAGGCTTGTGCGCGATCGGGTCGATAAACGGCCACATTGAGATCCCCGAATTCCAAGCCGGGCTGCACCACGACAGCGATAACCCGGTCCCAAGCCCTTTCCAGGCCGGCGGACCGAAAATGAATCCGGGTCAATTCAATGGTCTCCGCCACATTTTCAGGCCGGGATATGGCCAGCCCGTCGACATTTTCAAGATCCCCCCCGGGGGCCGGCACTTCGGTGCCGATCACATACACCGGCCGCGGCATCGAATCGGGAAGGCGGCCCGCTGCGGTTTCGGCGGCCAGACATAGAAGGGCGGTCCGCTCGGCAACCGTTTCGGGTGAAAGTCCCGACGCCGGATCATCTGCGCAGGGGGGATTCGGGTCCAGATGGATTTTGTGAAAACCGGAGGCGATGCACTCCCGGGCCAGCTGT
>JBEPWQ010000103.1:0-11811 GCA_041642315.1 Desulfobacteraceae bacterium
GAAGAGGGGGAGAAAAGGGGTGCCGGATTATCCGCTTCGGGCGTCCTTGAAGATGATGTTGTAGAAGGCTTTACAAAATCAGATGATCTGGTGTTTTGGGCAACTAACTTCAGTTGCAATCATCATTCCATTGTATTATATATCAGTTCTGCACATGATTACACTGCACAAACCGCACCCCTCACCGACCGTTAAAAGATACATTCTGGATGATATCCTGGAATTATTCAAAAAAGAGGGAATTATATGAAAGATTTGATGGAATACAAAGGATACTGCGGATCTGTTCATTATAGTGATGATGACCAGATATTTCATGGCAAAATAGAATTTATTCGAAGTCTTGTAAGCTATGAAGGCACAGATGTCAAAAGTTTGCGAACAGCATTTGAAGAGGCTGTTGATGATTATCTGCAACTTTGCAAAGATGAAAAAAAAGAGCCGGATACACCTTTCAAGGGCAGTTTTAATGTTCGCGTAGGATCCGATTTGCACCGAAGAGCGGCACTAATTGCCAGGGACCACAACACAAACCTCAATAATATTGTAGTCGATGCGCTGGAGAAATATTTAGGCTCTTCCGAAATAACCTGATTATAAACCGGCTTTCAACTCCAATACAAAACAGGAAATTCCCCCTGCATTTCCTCCGTTCATTTGCGCCCATCCGGTCAACACCGGCCTTGCCTCATGCCTACGGGGCTGCCCCGGGGTGTACCGATTCGGGTACTGCATCAACAGTGGCGTTGGCCCCACCAGACTCCTATTTCTTGGCGCCTTTGCGTCTTGGCGTGAGCCCCCTTACGCCGTCACCATCTCCCCCGAATGCCGCAGCCCCTTCTTCAAAGATTCGGCTTCGAGGCCGGTGCCCAGGGTGCCGGCTTCCAGCACCAGCTGGGCCGCTTCTCCACCGGGCGGTTTGCTTCTGAATTTCGGGGGCATGCGTCTGGCGTACAAGCGGCTGTTCAGGAAGGCGTGATTTGAATCAGGATGGCCAGGATGTTTGAAGGATAGCCAGGATAAGCACGGAACCATCCTGGCCATCCGGATTCATCCGAGCGATTCGGTGTGATTTGAATCAGGATAGCCAGGATGTTTGAAGGATATTCAGGATAAGCACGAAACCATCCTGGCCATCCGGATTCAAAAGAGGAGATAGGCCGGGATGTTGATTTGAATCAGGATGGCCAGGATGTTTGAAGGATATTCAGGATAAGCACGAAACCATCCTGGGCATCCTTTTTAATCCTGGCCATCCGGATTCAAAAGAGGAGATAGGCCGGGATGTTGATTTGAATCAGGATGGCCAGGATGTCTGAAGGATATCCAGGATAAGCACGGAACCATCCTGGCCATCCGTTTTAATCCCGGCCATCCGGATTCAAAAGAGGAGATAGGCCGGGATGTTGATTTGAATTAGGATATCCAGGATGTCTGAAGGATATTCAGGATAGGCACGGAACCATCCTGGCCATCCGGATTCAAAAGAGGAGATAGGCCGGGATGTTGATTTGAATCAGGATACCCAGGATGTTTGAAGGATATCCAGGATAGGCACCGAACCATCCTGGCCATCCTTTTTAATCCTGGCCATCCGGATTCAAAAAAGGGCTGATTCTGCGGCGGCTCGTGCAGCTCGGCCCGCCTAACCAAAAAACCGCTTGACCGCCGCCTTCCATTCGAGAACCCAGGCCGGCTCGCTTTCCAGACCCAGCATGCCGTAATAGAACCGGTAATAGGCGTTTTTGAGGATTTCCAGAAAGACGAGGTTCCGGCTCTTTTCTTTTTTCCACCAATCGGGCGGCACCGAAGCATCCTTCGAGGGCACGAAAAACAGCCGGATGGGGCTTCCTTCGAACACATGGCGGAAGGTCCAGCGAACCCTGGGTAGGTGAAACGGGTCCGACACGATCAAGGCGGATCGGGTCCCGCGCCGCGTCAGGATCGGAAGCGAGAAGCGCGCGTCCTGATAGGTGGTGCGAGAGTCGGGCGCCAAGGTGATGTCGGCTTCGGGAACCTCCACCTTTGTCAGTGGATGTGTTTTGGTGCCGGCCGTGAGGAGGTTTTGGTCTGCAATGCCTTCGCGGTAGAATTAGAGGGCTTGAACAGAAGATTATGAGGCGTATAGGAATATATTGCAGGCGCTCGCTAAAATTTGCCCCCCTCTTGGGTTGACAAAGGTTGACATATGGGAATATTTTTTATATATACCGATAGGTTATAGTCATCTGAATACTCAATTCATCACTGGAGCGTTGCGATGGACCGTCTCATAGAGAGTCACCGCCGACAGATCCTGGAACTTGCCCGGCGCCGGGGAGCAATCCACATCAAGGTGTACGGATCGATGGCAACAGGAACCGCCACAGAAACCAGTGACGTCGATTTTCTTGTCGAAATGCGCAAAGGGGCCTCTGCATTTGCCTTGGGCGGTCTGCTCAAAGACCTCGAAGACCTCCTCGGCCGTCGGGTTGATATGACCACGCCCAACGCCCTTTACCCGGCCATTCGCGAAAAGATCCTCCACGAGGCTGTCGAACTGTGACCCACCCGGCACGCGACCAGGTCTATATCGACCATATGCTTGAATGTATTCAAAGGGTCGATCAATATGTCGGCACAGACAGGGATCGATTTTTTCGTGACACCCTGCTGCAAGATGCTGTGGTTCGGGTGCTCCAGGTCATGGCCGAATCAAGCCAGCGGCTGTCTGAAGGGGCCAAGAAGACCCGACCAGAGATTGACTGGCGCGGCATCTCCGGTTTTCGCAATATTCTTGCCCACGATTACCTGGGAGGGATTGATCTGGAGCTCATTTGGCAGGTGATTGAAATGGAACTTCCTCCTCTCAAACTCGCATTGCACCAGATGCGGGGACAGGTCGTCTGAATTTCAGATGACAGTCTCATGTGTCTTATTCATACCTGAATTCGACATTCAAAACCTGACCCCGACTACCGACTCCCTATGGCTTTGGAGAGCATCATTGCTTCCCGATCATCTTCGGAGTAAAAGCGGCTGTTCAGGAAGCTTAATTTGAATCCGGATGGCACAAACCCATCCTGTCCGGGTCGAACCCCCCAATCCCGGCGATTCTGCTTGATTTGAATCAGGATAGCCGGGATCGGCACGGAACCATCCTGACTATCCGTTTTAATCCTGGCCATCCGGATTCAAGAGGGGAGAGGAGCTGGGCTGTCGATTTGAATCAGGATGGCCAGGATGTTTGAAGGATATCCAGGATAGCACGGAACCATCCTGACCATCCTTTTTAATCCTGGCCATCCGGATTCAAAAGAGCGGGGTTTCCTCATGAAATGCAATAATTCGTTGACGCACGACAACGATACTGACAGGGGAGCATGCTTTTCTTGGCGCCTTTGCGTCTTTGCGTGAGAAACCGAGTATGTCACGCCAAGACGCAAAGGCGCAAAGAAAAGATTACACCCCGATTCACCATGCTTCGATTCCCGTTTTTTTATCAACGGCACGCCGAAGTTGATCAGGAGCCTCACTTTTCTCTTTGGTTTTCTTGGCGCCTTTGCGTCTTTGCGTGAGCCCCTTCACGCCGTCACCATCTCCCCCGAATGCCGCAGGCCCTTCTTCGAAAGATTCGGCTCCGGTTCCGGGGCCTTCTGCACCGGTTCCTGTACCGCGGCCGGTTTGTAGACCGGCACGATCTCCATCAGCTTCTGGCGAATGCGGCCCGGCTCATAGGTGAGGGCGACTTCGGCCAGCTGGGCCGCTTCTCCAACATCGGCCCCAAAGGCGCGATGTCGTTGCTTTCAAAGGCCTGGTGGACGAAATAGAGCGCTTCGCCGCCCAAATGGGGTGGGGAGATTCACGATTAGCATTCGGCTGCTCATTCGAGGAAATCTGCGATATAAAAGAGGACGGCACGCAACTCGCATTGAGAGGAGGGTTCCACTGCCTCTTTTATGTGTTTATGATGAGGGAAAGTTTCGATATTTGGATGGTGCGGGGCATTGTCCCAGCCCATGATGACCGTTTTGTCCGGCCGAAGCCAATAGTAACTATAGGCTTCCAGTATATCATGGCGCCATATCTCCCTGGCCCAGAGGATTGAGCCGTTGAAAAGCCTCAGTTTTGCCTTGAATTTTGAAATTGCCTCTTTCTCGAAAAATTCAATGTCTTCGATGGCTGCTATAAGATCGGGAAAATCATTGACCGTCTTTTTTAACCGGTCAATCATTATTCACCTTTTAAAAGGCGAAGCCGGTCTATTTTTTTTGAAAGCTCATTTGTCACTTTAACCAAATAGCTCCATTCGATCCAGTCATCATGCCCTTCGACCGTATCCGGCACATCGCACAAAAATTCTTCGTAACTTTTCTGATACTTTCTCTCGTAAATTTTCGTTTTTTCTTTTAATTCTTCAATTTGTTTCTGAAGATAGGAAATCCTTTTGAATGCAACCTGATTCAAGGCTTCCACATAAAGCGTTTCACCTGTTGAAGAAACGATATCCTTTAAGTCTTTGGGTACTTTTACAGTGATTTCGATCATAATCGTGCCTCCGGATTAATTATATAAATCTTTTTTAAATAATTAAAGCCTTTTGGGCACAACGTCAACCGGTCTCACGGTTGAAGTCAGAATTCTACCAAAACGCCAAGAAAAGATTACAACCGGTCATAGGCACGGAACCATCCTGACACAGGGGGGCATGCCGGAAGCCCCACTTTTCTCTTTGGTTTTCTTGGCGCCTTTGCGTCTTTGCGTGAGCCCCTTACGCCGTTACCATCTCCCCCGAATGCCGCAGCCCCTTCTCCGAAAGATCCCGCTTCGGTTCCGCCGCTTTCTGCAACGGCTTATGCACGGCGGCCGGCTGATAGTCCGGCACGATCTCCATCAGCTTCTGCCGGATGCGGCCCGGCTCATAGGTGAGGGCGACTTCGGCCAGTTGGGCGATCTGGGTTTTCATTTCAACCAGGTCGCAGACCTCGCCGCGGAGGACCATGATCTTTTCATGCTGGGTTTCTACGATGCCCTCGCCCTGGGTGATGAGCTCTTCGTAGAGCTTTTCGCCGGGGCGCAGGCCGGTGTATTCGATGGCGATCTCCTCGTCCGGCTCGTAGCCGCTCAAGCGGATCAGGTCGCGCGCCAGGTCGGCGATTTTGACCGGCTTGCCCATTTCCAGAATGAAGGTCTCCCCGCCGGTGCCCATGGTGCCGGCTTCGAGGACGAGCTGGGCCGCCTCGGGGATCGACATGAAATAGCGGGTGATCTCCGGATGGGTGACGGTGACCGGGCCGCCCTTTTCGATCTGCGCCCGAAAGGTCGGGATCACCGAGCCCGAGCTGCCGATCACGTTGCCGAACCGGACCACCATGCACTGCACCCCGTTTCCGTTGCCGTTGATGCAGGTGACCAGCTTTTCAGCCACCCGCTTGGTGGCACCCATCACGTTGGTGGGCCGAACCGCCTTGTCGGTGGAGATCATGACAAACTTGGCCACCCGAAAGGCGCAGGCGGCCTCCAGCAGGTGCTGTGTGCCGAGCACATTGTTCTTGACCGCCTCGCACGGGTGCAGCTCCTGCATCGGCACATGCTTGTAGGCGGCCGCATGAAAGACCACGTCGGGCTGGAAGTTCCGAAAGGTTCGCTGCAGGGCGTCGGAATCCCGAATATCGGTCAGCAGCGGCACGGTCGTCACTTGGGGATACCGGTTTCGGCAGTGGTGATCGATTTGGAACAGATTGAACTCGCTCATATCGAGCAGCCCCACCGATTTGGGCTCGAACTGGCAGATCTGGTTCACCAGCTCACTTCCGATCGAGCCCCCGGCGCCGGTCACCAGTACCCGTTTGTGCTGAATATACCGCCGAATCTCCGATTTGTTGAGATGGACCTCCTCCCGGCCCAGCAAGTCGTTCAGGGTCACCTTGCGGGCCTTGCTGACCGACACCTTTCCGTCGATCAGCTCGGCCAGGGCGGGCACCGTGAGAAAGGGCTTGTCGGTCTTTTCGCAGCGGGTGACGATCCGGCGCATCTGGCCGGCCGTGGCCGAGGGAATGGCGATCAGGATTTCATCGAAGAGCTTGAGGTAGCGGGCGATCTTCTCGATCTCCCCCCATACCGGAATGCCGTGAATCGCTTTGCCCTGCTTTCGCGGGTGATCGTCCAGAAATCCGACCGGCACCGTGTTGAGGTTCGGGTTGTCGTGGATTTCGCGAACGACCTTCTCCCCGGTGTTGCCGGCCCCGATGATCAGCAACCGTTTCTGGTTGCGGGGCCTTCTGAAAACGTGCGAGAAAAACTCGCCGACGGTAAAGTGCGAATAATAGAGTCGAATCCCGATCCGGGTGCCGCCGATGAGAATCAGGCTGAGCAGAAGGTCGATGAAGAGAACGGACCGGGGAAAACTTTCGAGCCGAAAGAGAAAGAACGCGACGCCCACCACGATGACCGAGCTTAGAAGGATCGCCTTGGTGAGATTGATGATGTCGACCAGGCCCGTATACCGCCACATGCCCTTGTAGGTATTCAGGGCGAAAAAGGTGATCAGTTTGATCAGCCCCCTGCCTCCTGATAAACAGCCTCAAGAAATCCACACCCAAGATTCCTGTGAACTTCCATAGCCGACCCAATAATGGCATACGTTCTTTCATCCCTCATCTCTCAATCCACTTTTGATCTGCGTCAATCTGCGTAATCTGCGGATTGGATTAGCTAAACCCCCCGGTTTGTTGTCCGTTACTGTGAGGGGTTGGACAATCAAATGACTTTACGCAACAGCCTCAATGATTTCAACTTTTGTTTGATATCCGAGGCTGTTCAACGATTTTTCGCAATCCTCCCACGTCAGCCCGAACGCGCGAACATCTGCCACCCCGATGCGCGCAACGATGTCTCGTACCGTTTTCCAGTCTTTTCCGGCAAAATCGCCCGCCATCATGGCTTCTTCAGCCCAGTCGACCAATTCAGTGAGAGAAAGACGATGGTTTAAATAATCCGTCAGTTTGTTCACGACATCCTGGTTTTCAATCATCATAGGGCTCACCTCCGACAATCTTTTGATGTCCCTTGTCAATCGGATATTTTTCATGAACTTCAACCAGCTTGCCGCTGGTATTGTAAATTTCCTGATAAAAGCGGACGGTCCGTTCGGATGAATCCACTTCCTTGATATATTTTGCCTTCCATCCATGATGACCTTCGATCTCATAGGAATACACTCTGCCGCAGTTGGAAAGATCCACCCATGTTTCAAATTTCTTTTCGTTTTTGATACGTCGATTGCTTTCCAAAGAATAACATTTCCTACTTTCAACGTAAGCGCTTCTTTATTTCTGTCCACCATGCCCCTGATATTCTCGGGGGAATACAGGGATTCTTGAGTCATTTATCTGTAATACACTGATTTCATGATTTCAATCTTTAATCTGTGTAATCTGCGTAATCTGCGGATTCAATGAGCTGCGCCAATTATAACGTACGTTCTTTTAATCTGCGTTAATTTGCGTAATCTGCGGATTGAATTCTGAAGCCGTCGCCTGCCCCATCTGGCTGATCCCCTCCCGCTTCAACACCTTCCAGACGGTCAAAAAAACAATCTTGAGATCCAGCCACGGGGATTGATGGGCCACATACCAGACATCCATTTTAAACTTGTCTTCCCAGGAAACCGCGTTGCGCCCATTGATTTGGGCCCAACCGGTCAGGCCGGGTTTGACCTCATGGCGTCTGGTCTGTTCGGGGGTGTAGCGGTCGAGGTATTGCATCAGCAGGGGACGCGGGCCGACGATGCTCATGTCGCCTTTGATGACATTGATGAGCTCCGGGAGTTCGTCCAGGGATGCGGCGCGCAGGAACCGGCCCAATCGGGTCAGCCGCCGGGCATCCGGCAGCAGGCGGCCGTTTGCGTCCCGATCATCGGTCATGGTGCGGAATTTTTAGATGGTGAAGGGTTTGCCGTGCAGCCCCGGCCGCACCTGGCGAAACAGCACCGGGCTGCCCAGCTTTGTTCGCACCAGCAGGGCCATACCGCCCAGCAGGGGGGAGAGAACGATCAGGGCGGGGAGGTTAAGGGCGAGGTCGAAAAATCGTTTGCCGCATGTTGAGTAAAAAGGCTCTTTGGGTATCATGATCTCTTTTTCATAATTTTTACGCCATCCGATATCCGTTAGACTGCCAATTGATTTTCATTCAACTCCAAAGCGGCACCAATCTTCTTGAGTGTTGTCCGGCGTAAACGCGCCTCCGGGCTTTCAAATTTTGCAACAGCCGCTTGAGATATTCCCATGCGATCGGCCAATTCTTTCTGAGTGATGCCGAGATATTCCCGCCATGCTTTGATGAGTGAATCATTTTGCAAAACGTGAGCTTCGACCACTTCTTGCGGTATACCGGAATCACTGGCTTTTTGGGCATCCAAAAGCGGTTTGATTCGGTGCCACTCTTCCCATGGAACCAGGACATATGCCGGTTTGCCCTTGTATTCGATTTTTTGATATTCAATATGTGCGCTCATTGCGTTTTTTAACCTCCTCAATACTGACAATGCTGACTTCATCAAAGGCGTTGAAAAGTATGCGCCCATTGCCTACTCTAAGCCGATAGCCATATTGATGCTTCATCAGCTTTTTGACATTCGGAACATCCGGAAACGCGCCCAAACCTCGTGCAGCAACAAGGATTCGCTCCTGAATGATTGGGTCTCCCAGTTTTTTTAACTGTTTTAACGCCTTGGGTTGCCATATGACTTTCATCAAGAAATGAATATAACTTTACAAAACTTAATGTCAATATTTAAGGTTATATAGCTAAAATTCTCACCCGCTTCGCCACGGTTGAATTCCTTTCGGACTTGCTCCATGATCAATTCAACAGTGCTATCTCAAGCCACCAAGCTGTTATCTCAGAATCAATAATCCGGCGGCGGAAACAGCGATATCCAGAATGCGCTTGACCATCATTCAATTCGCTGTCTGTCGGAAGGGCGCGGGGAACTGATCCGGATCCGACTGATGATTCGCTTCCCCTTCATGCACGTTCCGAGAAAGGAGAACAACTGATCCGCTAACCGGTCGCGTGAAAACGCTCTCTCGGCCAATTTGCGGCTGTTTTGGCCCATTCGCCGGCGCATCTCGGGGTGGTCCGCCAAGCGGATCAGGGCTTCGGCGAAGGCGGCCGGATCTTTTCAATGATGCGCCGTTGTTCCTCCCGCTCGATTTTCAAGAGCTGTTTTTGTGCGGAACGGAGGATTTCAATGGTGTATGTCACCCCTTGTATTCCCCTTCAATCTCTCGAACAGCCTGTTCAAACGGGACGGCATCCAGAGGCCCTGTTTTCGCCGCATCATAAGCGCGGATGTCGTCGAGTTCTTCAAGATCCTCAACAATCCGCTCCCATTCCTCGATGGACAAAAGAACAGCCTTGGGCTTTCGCTCTTTGTCAATAAGGTATTGGGGGTTCAATGTCCGTGTCATGACGGTCTCCAGTTTCTCTTTTCTTTATTTCTGCGTGATTCTGCGGCTAATGCGATAATAAAAACCGGTAATCAGAGACATTCAGTGCCGAGGCGATCTTTCGTGCGCGTTCTTTACCGAGGTTGCGCTTGCCGTTTTCTATTTCACTGATATGACGCTGCGGAATGCCGGTCATTCGTGCCAATTGCTGCTGCGTGACCCCTTCACGGGTTCGATAGGCGCGCAAGGCCACATGCTCTTCCTTCCGATCAATTCCGGAAACACCTCATCCACCCCATAGGTGCGCTCCTCTTCCGCCTCCACAGCCCGGGCATAGGCGCGAATTTTGGCCGCATTCTGTTTGTGGACCCGCAACGTCAATGTCACTTTTTCAATATCAGTAAGGGGCTTTTTCGTGACTTCCGGCATAAATAAACGCCACCACCTTGATCTTCCCTTTGATTTCCCGCCAGGCCGCTACGTAAGTCGGACTGCTTTTTTTAGATGGCAATGATGTTCGCCTGTAGACAGTTTGGAGTAATTGGGCCAATCTCCCCGAACCGGACTGGCCTTTTCGATTTCACGAACCAACTGGAACAAAGACTTTTGAACCCCGCAGGGAAGTTTCGCTTTCTGTTTTCGTGCTCTGTTTGTAAATACAACGACCCAACTCATTCAGATTATACCTATTTAAGGTATAATAGTCAACCCAAGGACGGCTCAGTTATATGCGTATATCCTTTTAATCTGCGTCAATCCGCGGATTAAATTAGCTGAACCAATTGTAACGTACGTTCTTTTAATCTGTGTCAATCGGTGTAATCTGCGGATTGAATTCTGAAGCCGTAGCCTGCCCCGCCTGGCTGATTCCCTCCCGCTTCAACACCTTCCAAACGGTCAAAAAACAATCTTGAGATCCAGCCGGAAGGATTGATGGTCCACATACCGGACATCCATTTTAAATTTGTCTTCCCGGGAAACCGCGTTGCGCTCGTTGATCTGCGCCCAACCGGTGAGGCCGGGTTTGACCTCATGGTGTCTGGTCTGTTCGGGGGTGTAGCGGTCGAGGTATTGCATCAGCAGGGGGCGCGGGCCGACGATGCTCATGTCGCCTTGGATGACATTGATGAGCTCCGGCAGTTCGTCCAGGGAGGCGGCGCACAGGAACCTGCCCAATCGGGTCAGCCGCCGGGCATCCGGCAGCAGGCGACCGTTTGCGTCTCGCGCATCGGTCATGGTGCGGAATTTTTAGATGGTGAAGGGTTTGCCGTGCAGCCCCGGCCGCACCTGGCGAAACAGCACCGGGCTTCCCATCTTTGCCCGCACCAGCAGGGCGATGCCGGCCACCAGGGGGAACAGAACGATCAAGGCGGGCAGGAAAAGGGCAAGGTCGAAAAACCGTTTGCCCCAATTTGAATTTTGCGCGATTCTCCGGTTATAGTTGCCACAATTGCAAATTCTCTATCCCCAGAAAGTGTTTCTTGTTGAATGTGTGAAGCCATACATTGTTCCTGATGGCAATGCTTGCAATAAAAATATCCCTGATTATATCGGATTTTGGGGAGCCTGATTTAATGGAGCACGACCTATCGAAACTAAAACGTTTTTTAAGTTAAGTTACTGAAATAACGGTGAAATTTTTAGACTAGATTTTTTATTAATAATTTAATATAGTTAGAGACCAACCCTGGCAAGGAGGTCTCTAACTATATGGGCAAAGCAGATACAGGATCCGCTACCCGGAACAATAGAAGCATATGTGTGCCGTTTTCTCAAGAAATTTATATCGCCAATGTTTCGAATGCCAAGAATTTCAGAAAGTGCCTCGATGAATGCGTGGAATCTTCCCCGGAGCTGTTTCCGCCGGAAATCAGCAAGGGGTACCAAATGAAGGATATTTATTGGTCCAAAAAGCAGGGGATTCCTGTTCGGCGAATTGTCATCGGCGGCATTTCCTATACGATCCGGCCGTCTTTCATACTACCATATATGACAGGACTTACGGTCGATATCGAAAAGGCGCTTTTCTTGAGAAAGTTCGATGTTCCTTTCTGGGCATTGAGCTATTTGTACGGCAGAGATCCCATGTACTGGTACAGAATCGAGAAGTCGCTCGGGCGAAACAGCATTGTCGGGACAACCGTCAGAAACCCTGCGGATATTCCCGCGGATTTGGCAGCCGATGAAAAGCATACCTGGATTCTCGGTGACAAAGTCTATGTCGCCACTACGGTCGGCGGCGGATGCATCCTGGGCGCTTCGATAGCAAAAGATGCCGGTGAAGAGGCATTGACAGAAGGCTATCGCGTATTCAAAGGTGAAGCAACGGGTTTGAATCCCGCATATGCGCCTAAAAGCGCAAACATTGACGGATGGAAAG
>JBEPWQ010000104.1:0-11731 GCA_041642315.1 Desulfobacteraceae bacterium
TCAAGGTGGTCTTGCCGTGATCGATGTGACCGATCGTTCCCACATTCACATGCGGCTTGGTTCGCTCGTACTTTTCCTTCGCCATCGTATCGTCCTCCCCTGCCTTTACGCTTTTCGAATATATTCAGGATTCCTATGCACACCGTTCATGTCGCGAACATGCAGGATAATTTATTTATCGAAGCCATGAACAGATGCGCAAAAAATGGAGCCCACGACCGGAATCGAACCGGTGAACCTCTTCCTTACCAAGGAAGCGCTCTACCGACTGAGCTACGTGGGCTTATTACGCTGACTTTACGCTTCTTTTGGGCCTGCACACAGACGCCGCGTTGGAGCGGGAGACGAGATTCGAACTCGCGACATTCAGCTTGGAAGGCTGAAGCTCTACCAACTGAGCTACTCCCGCCTTTTTAAACAGGCGACTTTACCACCTTCGAATTGAAAATGCAAGAGAATATTATGCCCCTCTTGCGCAGCCCGCGCAGCAAGACGAATGCAGGAAGCCATGTAGTTCGATGCGATTCAGCGGTAATGCTGATATCTCCTACAAACAGCTTACGTAAAGAATGGTGGTGGGGGGAGGATTCGAACCTCCGAAGGCTTCGCCGACAGATTTACAGTCTGTTCCCTTTGGCCGCTCGGGAACCCCACCATCTTTATTTTTTTGGAGCCAACGGAGGGATTCGAACCCCCGACCCACTGATTACAAATCAGTAGCTCTGCCAGCTGAGCTACGTTGGCCTCCATGTAGACGCTTTGAGAGGGAGCAATACGCCCTCAAAGAACAACGTTTCTTACCGGTATCGGTTATAAATATCAAACCCCAGAATACCTATTATTTCTGAATTATAGGTTTTTATTGACATAATAAAGCTTTTTACATTGAAAATCGATTGTTTTCTAGCTTTTAAGGATTTTTTAGCTCGAAGAAACTGTAGGCTTCATATTTTTTCCTGAAAATTCAAAATGTCATTCTTTTCTGGATGGCCAATCGCCTCCGTTTGTCTGTCGCAAATGGGGCCCGGTGGTCCTGCACATGCGGAAAATCGTGCGGTTTTGGTATTTATCAACTTGACAATTATTTTAAGATTTGGTTTACCCTCAAAAATTGATGATTCAGCAGTGCACGCACCACTAAATCCGGTATCTACTCTCAATTGATTTGAGGACTCTCATCTGATGATTTCACGACGCAGCGCCATTTTGGCCATCTCTTTTCTGTTCCTGTATGGATGTGCCCACCCCCTGAACCTCCACAGCGGCCGATCCGCCGATGGCAATACCCCTGTGGACGACTCCCACCCCTCCGTTGCAAATCCATCGGATTCATTCTCCGAAACGGAGGTGGCGGGGATAAATCCCGAGGCAGCGCAAGGTATCGATTCGGCCAATGCGAATGCCGGCGAAACCGTAGCCCTTCTGACTGAAAAGATACCTCCTGAGCTGGATGAGGCTCTCGAATACTGCCAGGTCGCCCAGGATTTCTGGCAAAAGGGCGAGCTGGAAAATGCGCTCGATGCCCTGGATTATGCCTATTCATTGATTCTAAAGGTCGATTCGGACCACGGCGCCAAGCTGATGCAGCAAAAAGAGGACCTGCGGTTTATGATTTCCAAACGGATCCTCGAAATATACGCCTCCCGCAATATTGTGGTGAGCGGTCTGCACAAAGCCATTCCCGTGGAGATCAACCAGCATGTTCAGAAAGAAATCGACCTGTTGAGCAAAGGCAACTACTTTCAACGCGCCCTGAAACGATCCGGCCTGTACCGGCCGTTTATCGTTGAAGAACTCAGAAAGGCCGGCCTGCCGGAAGAACTCTCCTGGCTGCCTCTGATTGAAAGCGGGTACCGGGTGGATGCCTTTTCTCCCGCCCGCGCTCTCGGTCTCTGGCAGTTTATTCCGTCCACCGGATACAAATTCGGCCTGAAACGGGACCGGTATGTGGACGAACGCCTCGATCCGGAAAAATCGACACTGGCCGCCATCGCTTATTTAAAGGAACTGCACCAGATCTTCGGCGACTGGGCCACGGTTCTGGCCGCCTACAACTGTGGAGAGGGCCGGGTTCTGCGAGTGATCCGGTCTCAGAATATCAATTATCTGGACAACTTCTGGGATCTCTATGAGCGGCTTCCCCGGGAGACCGCCCGGTATGTGCCCCGATTCATCGCCACCCTTCACATGATCAACCATCCTGAAAAATACGGTATCGAAAAGGTGACTCCCGATACCCCGCCCGAGTACGAAACCCTGACCATTTCCAAAACGGCACGCCTGAAGAGCATCGCCCAAGCGGCGGGGGTATCGGAAAGCGTCCTGCGTGATCTCAATCCGGAACTGAAACAACACATTCTACCCCCCCGGACCTGTTCGCTCCGGGTTCCGGTGGGAACAGGGGCCACCCTGCTTGCCAAGCTGAAGGAGATTCCTGAATATAGGGCCCCAAGGGTCGCTGCATACGACAATATCGTCTACCATCGGGTTCGAAAGGGGGAATCCCTGTCGATTATCGCCGGTCGATACGGGGTCCGCCTCAGCACGATCCTGCGCGCCAACAACATCCATCGGAAAAATTTCGTGGTGGCCGGCAAGATCCTGAAAATCCCGGTGAGCGGGAATTCCAAATTTCTGGCCAAAAACCGGAACTCGGCCTCAAAAGGCACTGCTGTTACCCATGTGGTCCAGCGGGGGGATTCCCTCTGGACACTGGCCCGGAAATACGGCACCACCACCCAAAGCATCCAGGCGGTCAACAAACTGTCCGGTTCCACGCTGAGAATCGGACAAAAATTGAAAATCGTGGCCAAAACAGGTCAGGGAAAGGGCGGTTTGAAAACCTACCGGGTCAAAAATGGAGACATCCCGTTTCACATCGCCAAACGGCACAACATGACCCTGGAAGCGTTTCTCCAGGTGAATAAGCTGAGCCGGTACTGCAAGATCTATCCCGGCCAGAAGCTTTATGTAGAATAATCAGAGGTCTTTCGATACTTTTTATACCAGGGCGGTCCGACTATGCGGACCGCCCTTTTGGTTTCACCACCGTTTTCATGGTTTCCAGCCAGTCGCCCACCTGGGTGAAGACCAGAAATTTGGAATACACCGTCCGCTGAGCGTTTCCCCCCAGCCGCTCCCGATCGGTACCCCGACGAAGCAGGGACTCCAGTTTTTGGGCAATGGCGGTTTTATTCTCCGGGTCCGGGTTGATCGATCCGTTCTCGCCGTCCTCGATCTGCTCCAGAAGTCCGCTGGCGTTGGAAGCCAGCACCGGTTTGCGCTTCCACATCGCTTCGGCGGCGGTGAGGCCGAAGCCTTCCTGAAGGGAATTTTGAACCACCACCGACGAGACCCGCTGGAGCACATTGACCATCAGGGAATTCCGTTTCCGGGAATCCATCGGCAGGGCCAGAATGGCGATGTCGTCCTGGACCCAGTCGGGAAATTCCCGGTAGGCGGCTTTGAGTTCCTCCATCACCTCCAGGCCCTGGGGATCATCCTGGATGGACTCGGGATCGGGGCCGGCCAGCACCAGCCGGACGATCTCCACCATCTTTTTGTGTCGGCGGCAATCCCACTCTGAATCCGACCGGCCCCGGCTTCGCATCTTCATTTCGGCAAATCCCTGCATCAACGGCAAAAACCCCTTGAGCCGGTCCCATCGGGAGATCTGGGCCACCGTCATCCGGAACATCAGCCCGATCTCCTCCGGCTGCACCGCCGGGGCGAAGCGACCGTTCTTTTGCAGCCGGCGGGCGGTCTTTTCAAAAGGAGACGTGAGAACCGGATGGCGGGGTTTGGCCATGCCGGCGTTGCAGAGAATCCCCATGATTTTGACCGGTTCCAGTTCCCGGTTTTTGTGGTTGAAGGGGTCGATGGCCGGGTGGATGATTCGGTGGTTGTCTTGGAAATAGTCGGGGACGTATTTATCGGAGGTGAACACGGCCGTATCGAAGCCGTCCGCATAGGGCTGAAGAAATTCCCAGGCGTGGCGGGTCCGCTCGGTATGGTCCGCTATTCCGATATGGGATCGCCAGATGGTGTGGATGTCGGTGTCGGATTTGAGCATCCGGCCCAGGGCCATGGGTTGGGGATCATGGGCGATGAGAATATCGCCGGGGTTCAGATGCCTTTTGAGTTCGTCGGCGTTTCGGCGGTTGACCGATTCATAGATCTCGCGCTTTTCTGGGTCGAGATCGGTTTCACCGCTATCGTGGATCAGATTATGAATGTTTTTGGTGATCCGAAAAAAATCGTCCTGGTCGGACTGGAGCACGGCCCAGCGGGCATCCAGGCCGAGGTCCCGCAACAGCGAAATCACCCGGGGAAGCATTTCAGCCACCCCGCCTCCGTGGGCCGAAGAGTTGACCATCCAGATGGTCCGGTCCTTGAGATCGGGTACGGTGGATTTCGCCTTCTCCTTCAAGTCTTTGACTACGCTGGTGAGGTAAGCCACCGCCTCATAATCGTCAATGTGGATTTTCTCTTCAAGATCGATGATGTCGACCATATACCCCCGCTTCGGAAGATGGATTGAGTATGAGGTCCCATTCCGGCAGGTCGATGCCGAATCGGCTTCGGCACCGGTTCATGCAAGCCGAAAACGGGCAGACCGTATGTGTGACGGGGGTGTATTGTACAATATTTTGGATACGGTGAAAAGTATCGATTCCAATCTTGACAGAATCTCCGGATTACCCTAATATAATCCACCTTTTGGCTCCCATAGGCCATGCAGATTCAACCCTTCCGCCCCCGTAGCTCAGTGGATAGAGCAATGGATTCCTAATCCATGTGCCGCAAGTTCGATTCTTGCCGGGGGCACCAATGAAATCCATGGGTTGTAATAATCACTTACAGCCATTTTCATTTAAAAAATCGCTTTCCACGAAGCATCGATAGATCTTCATCCAGGCTGTGCCGCAGAATATCCAGACGAGGCGACAGCGAACTCAGTTGTTCGCCTGAGATACGGGTCAGCCAGAATGGAAACATGCCGGGGCTGTCCAGCAGATCATTGGCAGCGGCAGCTTCGTTTTCCCTGGCGTGGAGAGAAGTTTCCACCATCCATGCAATGAGTCCGGGTTCTTCATTGAAAGTGGGCTTCCCACCGGCATAGACGCCTTTGTCGCCGGTTTCGCTCAGAACACCCCACTCAATGAATGAAGGAAGCATATGCCGAGCAGCCCGGGAGGCTGTTTGGCGTTCTCCGTACGTTGGCATTAAACCACATGACTTGACAACTACCGCGATCAGAGGTCATCGTAGAAGGTGTCTGGTGTTTTCAGTTCGAATACGGTATTGCTTTTCATGGTGTGTGTATCCTTTCCAGTTTCTTGATCGGCCAATTTCCCGGAAAGCAATCCGCCGAGGGATACACCACCCGCCTTTCTAAACACAACCATTTTAGGGTTCGACATTTTGAATTCTTTACGTCAGGAGTGAAGAATTGAGAGTCTTTCAAGTTGAAAATAGCTGGTCAATGGAAAATGCCCGTATCAGCACACGGCCAGATCCGCAACCTGGCCAAGGTGAAGTGAGGATCGCAATGAAAGCATCCGCGCTTAATTACCGAGACCGCATTGTTCCTATGCGTGGGTATGGATCAAGGATGAAGGCGCTACCATTGATCATGCTCAGTGATGGTGTGGGCATAGTCGAATCGGTGGGTGATGGAGTGAAACGCATTCAAGTCGGAGATCGGGTTTGCCCACTTTTCTTTCAGAGCTGGATCGGTGGAGGCGAGCCGAACAAGAAAAGGCTTTCATTAAGCTTGGGTTGTGAGCTGGATGGAACGATGGCAGACTTCATCGTGCTTCCCGAGACTGGTGTAGCGCCGGCTCCCGGGTTTTTAGACGATGCGGAGGCCGCCTCTCTTCCTACTGCAGCGGTAACTGCTTGGCGGGCATTGGTTACAGAAGGTCGCATTAGAGCGGGAGATAAAGTGCTGGTTCAGGGCACAGGCGGTGTTTCCCTCTTTGCCCTCCAATTTGCAAAAATGGTGGGGGCATGTGTCATTGTGACCTCATCGAGCGATGGGAAGTTGTCCCGAGTGCGCGCTATGGGCGCTGATGAAACCATCAACTACCGAAGAATCCCGGAATGGGGCAAACGAGCGCGCGAAATTGCAGGTGGAGATGGGATTGACCACATCGTTGAGGTCGGTGGGCAGGGCACCCTGCCACAATCGCTTCGGGCTGTTCGTACCGGGGGAACGATCAGTTTGATCGGCGTGCTTGCCGGCGGTAAAATGGACGTACCACTCGGGCCTGTTGTGACCCGACATGTTCGCATGCAAGGAATCACAGTCGGAAGCGATGATGATTTCTCCAAAATGGCTAAAGCCGTTACCCAACATAAAATTCACCCGGTAATAGATCAATCGTTTGAATTCAGTGAGATTCGCCGTGCCCTCGATCACCTTTCGAGCGGTAAGCATTTTGGCAAGATCACCATTAAACACTGAACCAAACGTTAGAAAACAACGCATGGACAGGCCAATGATATTGGCTTTGATCCCGCTTGCCCTGAGTGGACCGGGTCGGTCTGTGGGATGCCCTACTCATTTCGTTAAATGCGTTCTCCTGAAGCTTCTGAAGCCGTCAAAGGTGAGGAAAAACCTATCTCAACCATCTTTGATAAAAGTCATCGAACCGTTCGTAACCGACTCTCTTAAACATGCCAGAAAACAATTTAAATTCGGTGATATCGATTGCGGAGGGAATCAGAAAAGAGATGTGCCCTTCGGAGTCAAACATGGCAGAGAGCATAAAATCGATGGTTCGAAACTCGCTTTCACCAACCCGAATCACGGCATCGTAACGGCTGTTTTTTCCGGCGGCAACACGCTCGATGGCCTTGTGCAGATGCTTTTGCGCTTCGGCCGACCAGGACCACCAGTAGCATTCTTCAAACGGTTTCCCCAGCACATCCTCCGGTTTGAGATTCGCCACCTCAGGGGCGTTCCGGTTTGCTTCGATCAGGGTGCCGTCCGGAGTCATGATTCCGATCATCGCCACCATGTTATTCAGCACGTCGCGCAGGTGCTGCTCGCTTTATTGCAGCGACTTTTCGGTTCTCTTGCGTTCGGTGATATCCAGAAGCAAGGAGCAAAACCTGCCCGGCTCGGGGCTGAAGGCATACACCTCAAACCACTTTTTCAAGCCGGCAGCGTAGTGCTCAACCATTTCCGGTTTTCCACTCAAGGCCACCCGGGCATAGAACTGAATCCAAAACGGGTTTATTCTCTGAAATACTTCTCGAACGGTGCGGCCCCTGTCCGCTTCCCGGGAAAACTCCGATACAAGGCCGTACGTCTCGTTCATCCCCAGTATCCGGTAATCGGACGGGTTTCCTTCTTCATCCAGGATGATCTCGCCGAAAGCAAAGCCCTCCTGGATAGTATCGAATAGGCTGCGGTAGCGGCGTTCGATTTCCGGCAATTCCTTGAACTTCAGCCGGGTGTTCTCCTCATTCAGTTCCCGGCACCGCTGTTGTTCCGATGCCAGGGCTGCCCGCAACTCGTTCATGGCCCCCGGATACTTCCCGATCTTCGATGCCCAGAGATCATCTTATCGAATTCCGCCAGCGTCCCGAATGGTTGTAACGCTTCCCCCTCTGAGTTTCAGAAGATGGCCGAATCGAATCGAGCGAGATATGCCGACCCTGTTCCGGAAGATGGGTATTTGGAGGTATCCATCTGTTCTAAAGCTGCGATAAGCGGGGGGATGAATTTTGCGGCAGAAGAATAAAATGTAATTTTCTTACTTTTTAAAAGCCCTTCCGATGGTAGTAAACCCAGCTGGGTTTTACGGCAATAACCGGTCCAAGACAATTCTATCAGGAGGAACTCAAGTTTGATGAAAACAAAATCACTCGCATTTAAATTGGTCGTGGGGGGGATTCTATCCGTGATCATTCCTGTCGGATTTATCGGTTCTTTTTCGGTGACCAAATCTTCCGATGCCCTGACCGATCTATCCAAAGCCCAGGCCGTGACGATTTCTAAGATGCTCGCCGATCTAACCGAGCTGGTTCTCGAAGAAGAAATAAAACTGGCCCAGGAGCTGGCTTCCGGAAATGCCACCCTTGCAGCAGCCGAAAAGGTCCATTCCGCCGGCTTCGATTCATCCGGTCCGGAAATCGCCCACCTGATTCGCAAATTGCGCCGTGGTATGGATCGTATCGGCCATCATTATGAAGCCGTATTCGTTACAGACCCTGCCGGCCTCATATTTACCGGCATCCCAGAAGGGCAATATCAGGGCATTTCCATTTCCGATCGTCCCTATTTCATCAAAACCATTCAAACCGAAAAAGCCTATGTGGGATCGATGGTCCAATCTCGGGTCACCCAAAAACCGGTGGTGCCGATCACTGCTCCCGTTTTTTCCGATTCGAATGAAATTGTCGGCGTATTGGTGACCGTGTTGAAAGCCGATTTTCTGGTGGAGGAAATCACCAGAATTAAAATAGGGAATACCGGATACACCTACCTGCTCAACGAGAGCAACCTGCTCATTGCCCATCCCGACAAGGAGGTGGTCTTTACAACGAACATCAACAAACTTGAAGGTATGGAAATGATCGCCGAACGGATCTCTCGAAAAGAGACCGGTATTGAAAATTATGTATACAAGGGTACCCCCAAAATTGCCGCCTTCACCCCCATTCCGCTCACCGACTGGACCCTGGTCGTGACCCAAGACA
This sequence comes from Desulfobacteraceae bacterium, assembly GCA_041642315.1. GTDB lineage: Bacteria > Desulfobacterota > Desulfobacteria > Desulfobacterales > Desulfococcaceae > JAABSQ01. The sequence continues at coordinate 8,713 of JBEPWQ010000104.1, forward strand.
TCGCGGAATTTCTGGCTTCCTCCCATTTAATTCGAAACATCATTTGGATTGCCGGCGGTTTTTTTCTGCTGCTGGCCATTATTCTGGTTTACTTTTTCGCCCGCCGGATTTCCCGACCCATTATGCGCTCTATGGAAATCATCGGTGAATCCTCCGAGCAAGTGACCGCCGCCTCAAACGAGGTGTCGGCCACCGCCCAGTCTCTGGCCGAGGGCGCCAGTGAACAAGCCGCCTCCCTCGAGGAGACCACCTCTTCTTTAGAAGAAATGTCTTCAATGACCCGCCAAAACGCAGAACACGCCCGGCAGATGAAGCTTTCCCGGGACGAGGCGTTCAAATCTCTCCAATCCGCAAATGAGTTCATGAAAATGACGGGCAAAGCCATGTCCTCCATCCAGACCCGTGGAAACCAGGTGAGCACCATTGTCAAAAGCATCGATGAAATCGCTTTCCAGACCAACCTCTTGGCACTGAATGCCGCTGTGGAAGCGGCCCGGGCCGGTGAGGCCGGAGCGGGTTTTGCGGTGGTTGCAGACGAAGTAAGGAACCTGGCCATACGGGCAGCCGAGGCGGCTAAAAACACGCAAGAACTGATTGAAAAAACCACTGCCGAAATTCAACAGGGATCTGAATTGATCGGCAAAACGGAAACCGAATTTGACGTCACCCTGAATCACAATAAAAAAGTCGGGGATCTGATAGATGAGATCGTCGTCTCCGCCCGGGAGCAGGCCCAAGGGATCGAACAGATCAATACCGCTGTGGCGGAAATGGACAAGGTGATTCAAAGCACCGCAGCCAGTGCCGAGGAGTCGGCTGGAGCAGCGGAAGAAATGAATGCCCAGACCGAACAGATGAAAGCCGTCATCCAGAATCTGCTCAGCGTCATCGGCGGCGAAATCGATTCCGGAGACGGCAATGGCAGCCGTAAAAAGTTGTCGAATTCCATTCAGCCGACTTCTGCGGCTCGACCATTCAATGCGAACGCTGCCGGGCAAGCGGAGAAACATCATCACGGCAAGACCGTGCGCCCGGATGAGGTAATTCCCTTTCATGATGAGGAATTAAGAGATTTCTAATGACGGACAACCAAAAACCCCATTGCATTCCCCGCTACAAAATGTTAAGATTTCAGTTTATTATTAAACATGGAGGTTTCTCATCAAAGGAATCGTCATTGCGGGGACCAGCAGCGGCAGCGGCAAGACCACCGTGACGTTGGGGCTGATGGCGGCCCTGAAACGGCGGGGGCTCAACGTGGCGCCGTTCAAGGTCGGACCCGATTTCATCGATCCCGGCCACCATGGCCGCATCACCGGGGTGCGGAGCCGCAATCTCGACGGCTGGATGCTCCCCCGGGAATACAACCTGGCCTGCTTTCAAAACGCCGCCAAGAATGCGGACATCGCCGTGGTCGAGGGTGTCATGGGCCTGTTCGACGGGTACGACGGCAAAAGCGAGGCCGGCTCCACCGCCCAGATGGCCAAATGGCTCGGCCTGCCGGTGATCCTGATGGCGGACGCCCGGAGCATGGCCCGAAGCGCCGCCGCGCTCGTACAGGGCTTTGAAAACTTCGACCCGGACCTCTCCTTTCTCGGAGTCGTTTTCAATCATCTGGGAAGCCCCCGACATCTCCAGTATCTAAAGGAGGCTATAGAGGATCACGTTCGAATGGATTGCCTCGGCGGCCTGCTTCGGGATGAGACCATCGCCATTCCCGAGCGGCACCTGGGCCTGGTGACCGAAGACGAACATGGGCTCACTCCCGACGCCGTCGACCGGCTGGCCGATTTGATCGAGCAAAGAATCAATCTAGACGATCTTCTGCTCCGGCTGCCGGAGATCCATATCGACCGACACGCAATCGCCGATTCCGGCCTCGACCGCCCCGCCCCCGTCCCCACCGCCCGCATCGGAGTGGCCCGGGATAAGGCATTTTGCTTCTACTACCCCGACAATTTCGATATCCTGAGATCCTCCGGTGCGGAGATCGTCTTCTTCTCGCCGATGGAGGCCGCAACCCTGCCCCCGAATATAGACGGCCTCTACTTCGGCGGCGGATATCCCGAACTCTTCACTCGACCCTTATCCGAAAATGTATCCTTGCGCCGGGAAATTCAAGAAAACAGCCGAAACGGAATGCCCATCTATGCCGAATGCGGCGGGTTCATGTATTTGGGAAACAAAATTCAGAACACCGACAGCGGAAATTTCCCCATGTGCGGGTGCTTCCCTTTCACCACCACCATGTTCACTCGACTCAAATCACTCGGATACCGCGAAGTCAGCCTCACGGCAGAGACCCTGCTGGGGCCTGTCGGGACACGCATTCGCGGCCATGAATTTCACTATTCGGGGATTCAGGAGGCACCGGAAAACGATCACGCGGAAACGGTCTACGCCGTATCCGACCGCCTGGGCGCCGGCACCCTCGCCACCGGATACCGGGTCCGCCGCACGCTGGGCAGCTACATTCACCTCCATTTCGGAAGCCGACCGGAAGCCGCCGCGCATTGGGTGGCTGTTTGCCGCAAATTTCGGCGGGAAAGGAAAACCGCATCATGAAACCCGATGACATCGAAGCCCTCAGTTTCAGGATCATCGATCAGGAAGCCGGAGAACACGATTTCACCCCCGAGGAGTGGACGGTGGTCCGGCGGATGATTCACACTTCCGCCGATTTCGAATACATGAACACCGTCCGGTTCCACCCCGAGGCCATTCAAAAGGGGATCGACGCCATCCGCGCCGGAAAACCGATCTTCACCGACACCGAAATGGCGCGGTCGGGCATTCGCAAGGGTGAGCCGGCCCGGTTCGGGGGATCGGTCACCTGCCTGATCGGCGACCCGCAGGTCAAAGCATATGCCTTGCAGGCCGGCATCACCCGGGCCCAGGCGGCCGTGGACCGGGCCGCCAAGGAGATGACCGACGGCATCTATGTCATCGGCAACGCCCCCACCGCTCTCCTGCATCTGTTAAAACTCGTGCGCCAGAGCAAGGCCAAGCCGGCCCTGGT
>JBEPWQ010000105.1:0-193 GCA_041642315.1 Desulfobacteraceae bacterium
TGTTGCCGATTACCTCGGTTCCCCAGACACCGGAATTCGTCAAAGGGGTCATCAATTTGCGGGGCAAGGTCATCCCGGTGATCGATTTGAGGCTCCGATTCGGCCTGGAGGCGATCGATTATACCGATCGGACCTGTATCATTGTGGTGGAAATCGACGGAGAGGCCGGCGAAATCATGATCGGACTGGTAGT
>JBEPWQ010000105.1:203-11532 GCA_041642315.1 Desulfobacteraceae bacterium
CAAGGACGATATCGAGCCGCCGCCGCGGTTCGGCACAAAGGTGGATATCGACTACATCCTGGGGATCGCAAAAGCGGAGGGCGGCGTGAAAATCCTTCTTGAAATCGACCGGGTCTTGAAATCCGAGGAAATTGTCCTTCTGGACAAAAGCGCTTGATCTTTGACTGATCCCATACGCCAAAAGGACAAAGATATGCCGATGAACCATGAACATATCGTCGCCCGCCTTCGAGAGATCAGAGAAGAAATCGATCATCGGGGCCTGACGGAACCGGCCGCCCTCAAAGAGGCCTGCGCCGGTCTTGAACGCCTCATTCTTGAAATGCCTCGGGAAAAATCGGATCTCAACCGGCTGCTGGTGCTATGCGTCAAAGGGATACGGGCCGTTCATGAAATGCGTGCCGCCGACATGCTCGGGTCGGTGGACGCCCTGATCGAATCCCTGAGCGCGGCGGAGCATTATCTTCTGGACCGGCCGAACCGGGAAATTCTGATTCGAGAAGCGGCTCAGTTGCTGGACAGCGTGCTGAGCAAAAACGGCGAGCGCTCCAAGGGTGATGGCGAGGAGGTTCATCCCGAGGAGTTTGTTGAGATGACCCTCAATGACGCGGCCGCGCTTCTGCTTCAAATCGACTCGGATGATTTCTCCGAAATGGAGCGGCTGTGCCGAGTCCTCGGTACGGTGGTCACCGCCCGGGGATGCCCGGTTTCCTGCCGGAACATCTCTGAACAGGCGCTGCATCTGGGAGTCCAGGTCGTGGAGAAGGGAAAAGCCGATCCGGATTTCACCATCCCCGAGGATACCATCACGGAGATCGGTCTGGCTTTGGAAGAGGCCCTCTCCTCTTTGACGGAACAGGATACCGGTTCGGCCGAGAAACCGGTGGATGAAAAACCGGACCCGGAAGCGGAAACGGCCGATCACCTCCCGGCCGACGCAGATCTCGATCTGATCGGCGCCTTTATCGCAGAAAGCGTCGATCTCATCACCAACGCGGAGGAGGCGCTCCTGGACCTCGAATCGAATCCGGAAGACATCGAGGCGGTCAGCACCGTGTTTCGCGCCTTTCACAACATCAAGGGCACTTCGGCCTTCTTTGAGCTTTCGCTTATTACGGAATTGGCCCACCATGCCGAATCCCTGCTGAGTCGAGTTCGGGACGGAGAAATCCGGTATGCCGGGGAATATGCCGACCTGGCCCTGCGATCGGTAGACATGCTCAAAGAACTCTTTCGACTTCTTCAGGATGCCCTCAACGGCAGCCCCTTTCTCAGACCACCGGGGTACGACGAACTGATCGGGATTCTGGAGGCCCCGGATCCGGCCGGCATTCCGAACCTCTCCAAACCGGTGCCTTCCAAACCGACTTCTTCACCATCGACGCTTTCCGCAGAGACATCTATGTCCCGGGAGTCGAAATGCGGTTGTAACGAACCGGCGGATTCTGAAAAAGCGCCCCCTCCGGAAGCACCGGCCAGGGGGCCGAAGCTTCAGACCGGCAAACAGGTGGTGGAATCCTCCATTCGAGTTCCCATCGACCGGCTGGACCGGTTTATCGATATGGTCGGCGAGTTGGTGGTCTCGCACTCCATGGTCGCCCAGGACCATCTGGTCGCCGGCGGCACCCACCATGACCTTCAGAAAAAGGTGGCGAATACCACCAAAATCGTTCGGGAACTCCAGAACATGTCGATGTCGATGCGGATGATTCCCCTGAGGGCCACTTTCCGGAAAATGGCTCGACTTGTCAGAGATTTATCGCGCAAAATCGGAAAAGATGTCTCCTTCGTCACCGAAGGGGAAGACACCGAAATCGATCGCAACATGGTGGATATCATCAATGATCCGCTGGTCCATATGGTGCGCAATGCGTTGGACCACGGGATCGAACTGCCCGAAGCCCGGGAAAAAATGGGCAAACCCCGGTGCGGCACCCTGCATCTGTCGGCCTTTCATTCGGCAGGCAATGTGGTCGTGGAGGTCCGTGATGACGGTAAAGGGCTTGACCGGGAGATTCTTCTGGCCAAGGCCAAGGAACGCGGATTGGTCCAAGACGGAAGCGGTATGAGCGACCGGGAAGTCTATAACCTCATTTTCGAACCGGGGTTTTCCACCGCCAAAGCGATATCCGATGTTTCCGGCCGTGGGGTGGGCATGGATGTGGTCCGGCGCAATATCGAAGCCATTCGGGGGCAAGTGGAAATTCATGCCTTTCCGGGCCGGGGCGCGGTGTTCAAGATGAGCCTTCCCCTGACACTGGCCATCATCGACGGAATGGTCGTGGGAGTCGGCGCGGAAAAATATGTCATCCCCACCATTTCCATTGTCCGCTCGGTTCAGCCCAATCCAAAGGATATCTCCACTGTGCTGCACAAGGGGGAAATGCTCCAACTTCAGGGCAGGCTCATTCCTCTTTTCCGAATCGCCGACCTGTTCGATATTCAGGATGCCCAATCGGAGCTGCACAAGGCGATCGCGGTGGTGGTGGAAAACGACGGAAATCAGGCGGGCCTGGTGGTGGACGAAATTATCGGAAGCCAGCAGATCGTGATTAAAACCTTGGGGGAATCCCTGGGAAACCTCGCCGGAATTTCCGGAAGCGCCATCATGCCCGACGGACGGGTCGGGCTGATTCTGGATGTGGGTGGATTGGTGCGGTTGGCCAATACCGATTCGACAACTTGACTGGAAGAACGGATTCGATGCACCTCCTATCTGCGGAATTAACTGAGAAGCAATTCAAGAAAATCGTTCAGATGGTCTATTCGCTTTGCGGAATCAATCTGAAAGAGGGGAAACAGGCCCTGGTCCGGGCCCGGTTGATGAAACGCCTTCGTGCGCTTCAGATGAACAGTTTCGATGAATACCTGACCTATATCGAAAGCGAAGAGGGGCGAGGCGAATTGAGTTTCATGGTCGATGTCATGACCACGAATAAAACCCATTTCTTCCGAGAACCGGAACATTTCAATTATCTGTGCGACCATATTCTTCCCAAAATGAACCACCGGAAAATGCGTTTCTGGACCGCTGCGTGCTCTTCCGGTGAAGAGCCCTTTTCCCTGGCGATTTTACTTCGGGAACATATCAAGGATATCGGGTTTCAGGACATCAAGATCTTGGGCACCGATATTTCCATGAGAATGCTTGAACGGGCGCAGAAGGCGGTCTACGGGGAAGAGGTTCTGAGGGATGTTCCCTCCGTTTATCTTCGAAAATATTTTTCAAAGCACAGTCAATCCGACATTTGCCGATACCGGTTGAAGGATGCGGTCCGGAAAATGGTCCAACTGGCATGGCTGAATCTGATGGATCCCTGGCCGATGAAGGGGCCTATCGATGTGATCTTCTGCCGCAATGTCATGATCTATTTTGACCGGCAGACTCAGCAGCGGCTGATCAACCGGTTCTGGACGCTTCTGGATACGGACGGATACCTCTTTGTGGGCCACTCTGAAGGGCTCTCGGCTGTTCAGCACAGGTTTCGCTATGTTCGACCGGCGGTATACAGGAAATAATGATATGGGAATGTCATGATCAATGTGCTCATTGTAGACGATTCCGCAGTGGTTCGAAAGATACTTACGGAACAACTCTCCAAATACAAAGATATCCGCATCGTCGGAACCGCGGTGGATCCCTATGTGGCACGGGACAAGATCGTCAAGCTGCATCCGGATGTCATCACTCTGGATTTGGAAATGCCGCGCATGGACGGGCTCTCCTTTCTGGTAAAACTGATGAAGTACCACCCCATGCCGGTGATTATCCTGAGTTCCCTCACCCCGAGAAACAGCGAAACCGCCCTCAAGGCCCTGGAATTGGGTGCCGTGGAGGTGTTGTGCAAACCGGGGTCGGCGTATTCCACTCTGAATGTATCCCGCAACCTGGTCCATGCCATTCGTTCCGCGGCCTCGGCACGCATTCAGGGCCGGCCTAAAAAACCGGCCCCGGAGACCGAATTGCCGCCGGAGACCCTTCAGTTTAAAACCACCCACAAAGTGATCGCCATCGGCGCCTCCACCGGCGGCACAAAGGCGATTGAAGCGATTCTTCGAAGAATGCCCAATACCGCTCCGGGAATGGTGATTGTTCAGCACATGCCGGAAAATTTCACTTCCGCCTTTGCCAAACGGCTGCATGAAACCTGCGCCATTGAAGTTCGAGAAGCCAGGGACAACGACCGGGTAGTCCCCGGACTTGCCCTGATCGCACCCGGAAACCGCCACATGCTGCTTCAGCGAAGCGGCGGCAATTACCTGGTCCGCATCAAGGACGGGGTGCCCGTCTACTATCAGCGCCCCAGCGTCGACGTGCTGTTTCATTCCGTGGCCAAACACGCCGGGCGCAATGCGGTGGGAGTGCTGCTCACCGGAATGGGGGTGGACGGGGCCAAGGGGCTTCTGTCCATGCGCCGGAACGGAGCCTACACCCTGGCTCAGGATGAGGCCACCAGCATTGTCTTCGGAATGCCCAAGGAGGCGATTCGACTGGGGGCGGTGGACGAGGTGGTTCCCCTAGAGGCGGTTTCGACAGGCATCATTCATGCCCTGAATGACCCCAAGCGATATTAGATCAGACAGGCCCTGGACCATGCGCAACACCCATGAACCGATCCCGATCCATTATTTTCTTGAATCCGGATCTATTTTTCTGGCCGCCAAACCGACCGTCATCTCCACCGTTCTCGGCTCCTGTGTAGCGGTGTGTCTTTTCGACCGAAAACGCAAGATCGGCGGCATGAATCATTTTCAGCTCCCGCTTGTAAAGGAAAAACATTTGGCCACGGCCCGATACGGCAACATCGCCACGGTGACATTGGTGCGGATGATGACCGACAACGGCTCCAGGCCGAAACATCTGGAGGCGCAGATCATCGGGGGGGCTTATAACCCGAAAATTTCCGGAAAGAACATCGGCCCGGAAAATATTCAAGTGGCTCGAAAACTCCTGGCGAAGAATCGGATTCGAATCGTATCGGAGGATATCGGGGGTGAAAAAGGAAGGAAACTGGTCTTCAATACCAATACCAACGAAGTGGCGGTGATCAAAGTCGAAAAGCTCCGCTCCGCAGACTGGTTTCCCTACGAAGGGGAGCGTTAGTGTTCCGCGGGGGAACGGCGTCCGAATCCCCCGCCCTCTTTCCGGAATAGACGAACCGGGACTACTCCCCCGATCCGATCAGGGGCAGGACCTTGTCGACATTGAAAATCACCAGGAATTTTTCCCCCTTTTTGGCGTCCTCCTGAGGGGAACGGTCTTTTCGTTTGAGTTCATACAGCAGTTCGCTCTCCTCTTCTTCCCGCACCTTGGTCAGAAAAAGACGCTTTCCTTTGTAGCCCGGCCCCGCTTCGATGAAAAGATAGGCCGCGTGGGGGTTGGACTGGATGTTCGCATGCGTGAGCCGGTCGCGCATGATCATGGCCACCGTGCCGTCTTCCAGAAAATGGGGCCTGGCATAGACCGCCGCATCGACTTTTCCGTCTCCGTCCGCCGTGGCCAGTATGCCGGTGCCTTTGTTGTTCTCGAAATAGGTGTTCAGATCTTCATTCATGTGATTCTCTCCTTTCAATTCGATTGAATTTCGGTCTTTAAACCTGGACGCAGTTTTAAAAACAATGGCTTATCCCTGTTTCCGCCCCCAGACCCCATAGATCGGATCCGAATAGGGAATTTCCCAGTAATACTTATCATCTTCCGGCCGGGCCAGCCCTCTCATGGAATAGGTATTCAGATCGGTAAATCCGCCGGAATTCAGAAAATACTCCATTACCAGGCCGGTCCGTTCGAATTCATGGGTCTCTTTCCAGATTCGGATCACCTTGGGCGGAAACCACCGGTTGGAAAAAGTGACCGCAAACACGCCGCCCGGTTTGAGCACCCGCCGGACCTCCTGAAACACATCGAAAGGCCGGGTCAGGTATTCCACGGACATGCTGCAGACGACCGCATCAAAGCGCCGGTCTTCATACGGCAGAACCGGATGTTCATTCAGATCATGCACCGTATAATCGGAGAGCCGCCGGTTATGGGCCAGTTCCGGCCCGTTGAGCCCGAGCCCGGTCACCCGCTTTACGGCAAGATCATCGGGAAGATGGGAGGTCCAACTGCTCATCAGATCCAGCACCTCCGATTCAGGCGTCAGTATTTCTCCATAAAGCGCTGAAAGCACCCCGATCGCAGTGTCGTCGATATGGTTCACCAGCCGGGGCTCTTGGTAAAACCGGCTGTCGGAGGCTTCATCCTCACGAACAAAGGGCTGATCCGAGAAGAAGTCGGTCGGCCGGTCCCGCCACCGGACCTGCATCCCCGGCCCCTCGGTCAAAGTTTCAATCCAATCGGTGCAGCTTCCGCCGGTATCTGAGAATTTTTCCCAGATATGTTTGATCTCCGCATGGACGCGAACCTGCCGTCCGGCCATGGGATGATTGAAATCCACCTCGATTTGCCCGTCGTGAATTCTCCCGCATCGGAAAGGAGAGATATTGTTCCGAAAAACATGATCCACCCCTTTGAGAATTCCTTTGGGATAGAACCGTCCTTCCCGCGGGTGAATGGTCGTTTCAGGATGAAAATCCCGGTCGAACTGGACGGATTTGATGTTGAAAACGTTTTTCGGCAAATACTTTGGAAGGGTCTGGCCGGGTTCGAAAACCAGATCGGCTTCGGCGCCTGCGGGCCGGCCCATGATCTCCCGGTACATGGATTCCGGAAAACAGTCCCGCCACAGATTCACCTTCTGGGCCCGGTAACAGTCCCGGTGATTCGCGTGGTCGCTTTCCCACTCCATTTGAAACAGTATATCCGCAAACGAATCGGTCGTCGTTTTATTCATTATGTTCATGATGTCACCTCATGGTATGTTTGGGCCTCAGGGGGCCAGATATCCGCGCTCCACCGCCTGATCGATGATGGATTCCGCAAGGTTCCAGAGGGCTCCGGACCCTTCTTGAACCGGACGCATCCGTTCCCTCACCTGAGGCCGGGTTATGCCGTGCTCCCGCCAGGACTTGCCCCCGGTATAAAAATTGTGCAGCAGCGGCATGAAACGATCCAGAGACCGTGCCCACCTGGCTTCCGGGCTGTTCCCGGTTTCAAATTCTTCCCACAGCCTGCGCATCTGAATCTCCTGGTCACGGGGCAGAAGTCCGAAAATGCGGTCGGCGGCGCGATTTTCCCGCTCCGCCTTGTCTAAATTTCCATACGCATCGTAACTATAGGTATCTCCGGCATCGATTTCAACGATGTCATGAATCAGCACCATGCGAATGACCCGGCCCGTATCCACCGGTGCATCGGCATGTTCGGCCAGAATCGTGGCCATGACCGCCAGATGCCAGCTGTGCTCCGCCGTGTTTTCCCGCCGCTTTCCGCTCAAAAGATAGGATTGCCGCACCACATCCTTTAATCCGTCGATTTCCAAGATGAACGCCAGCTGCCGATTCAGACGATGTGGATCCATTTCTTTCTCCTTCCATGAGCATTTTAAATATTTCCTCGTCAACAGTAAGGATCAAAATCAAAAAAGACAAATCCACCGAACCGGTTATCGACTTTGCCGGTTTTTTTGAATGATCCTGATTGAACCATTGAAATTATGCCTGCACTTGTGATATCTGAAAACCTTTTTCACTAAAAACAGGAGAAATGGTTGGATACCTCAAAAAATAATGGTTTAATTCGAGCAACCCGACCTATTGCCTTTCAACCGGCTTACAACGAATGTGAAGCCGGATTGGCGGAATACCGGCGGAGGCCATCCGCCACCCTATAACCATGAAAGACGGAGGAAGATTATGAACCTGCTTGTCAAAGACCTTATGGTTCCGTTGTCGGAATATGCCACCGTTTCCAAAACAGCCACCCTCAGCGAGGCGGTAACGGCTCTGGAAAAATCCCAGAAGGATTTTGATCAGAACCGATACCGCCATCGGGCCATCCTGATTTACGATGAAAACAACAAAATTATCGGTAAGGTGAGTCAGCTCGATATCCTGAGATCCCTGGAGCCCAAATATGATGAGATGCTGACCGGCGGGAGAAAATCCTTTCAGATGGGCTTCACCCGGAGTTTTCAAAAATCGATGCTGGAACAGCTGAAACTCTGGGACGCCCCACTCGACCATATCTGCAAAAAGGCGGCCCAAAAAAAGGTGGAATCCTTTTTGACCAGACCGGAAGAGGGAGAGTACATTGAAGCGGAGGCCAACCTGAACGAAGGCATTCATCAATTGGTATTGGGGCACCACCAGTCGCTTCTGGTGACCTCTCACGACACAAAAGAGATCATCGGCATTCTCCGCCTCACGGACGTCTTTGAAGCGATCGCCAAGGAGATCGCTGAATGTAAACTATAGGCAGCCGGCGCTCCGGACACCCCTGACCGAGTGCCGACATGTGCAGACTGGGAAAAATAAAAAATCAACCGATAAAGCGAAAACGGAGGAGAAAATTCATGTCGAACGAGACGACGACTACCGGCTCGGAACACCTGGGCATTGATATGAACTGGAAGAGATATCTGTTTATGAGCATCGGCGTACTCCTGTTTTGCGTCGTCTATTTTGCCCCGCCATGGCCGGATGCAGTCGACCCGATGGGGGAACACTTCGTACTGACCCGGGAAGGCAAGGGCGCCCTCGCCATCTTTCTGCTGGCGGGCACCTGGTGGGTGTTGGAGGTAGTCCCCATCGGCGTAACCAGCATCACCATCGGGGTGCTTCAGGCGCTCTTTCTGATTCGGCCCGCCAAGGTGGCGTTCAAAGATTTCATGGACCCCTCGGTCCTGTTTATTTTCGCCTCCATCGTAATCGGCATGGTCTTCACCAAAACCGGGCTCACCAAGCGGATGGCCTATAAGATGCTGACGATCGTGGGGGAGAAGACCAGCATGATCTATCTCGGCTGCTTCGTGGTGACCTCGGCCCTGACCCACATCATGGCCCATACGGCGGTAGCCGCCACCATTTACCCGCTGCTCCTGGCGGTCTATAGCCTCTATGGCGAAGGGGACAGAAGAACCAAGTTCGGCAAGGGGCTTTTCATGGGCATGGCCTATGTGGCCGGTGCGGGCAGTATCGTCACCCTTCTGGGAGCGGCCCGGGGCGCCGTGGCCCTCGGGTTCTACAAAGATGTGGTGAATATGGATGTCACCTTTTTTGAGTTGACCTATTATATGTTTCCGGTCGGATGGCTGATGACCTTCCTGTTGTGGGGGTTTTTCATGGTGGTTTGCAAGCCCGAGAAGAAGGTCATCCCCGGGCTTCGAGAAAAGGCCCGCCAGCTGGCGAAAGAACAGGGGGGCATCACCGCCAAGGAGATCGTCGCCGCGGTCATCATCTTCGCCTGCATCGGGGTGATGTCGATGCGGTCCTTTTTTCCCGCCCTCTATGCGATCGACAAGACCGCCATCATTCTCATCTCCACCATCCTCTTTTTCATCCTCGGGATTCTCAACATCAATGACCTGGAGGAGATCCCCTGGAATATCATTCTGCTCTTCGCCGGGGCCATGTCGATCGGCTTCTGCCTCTGGGAGACCGGCGCGGCCAAATGGCTGGCGGTCAACTGGCTGGTCATGTTCGAAGAGGCCAACTGGTTCATCTTCGTGATGGGCATCTCCTTTTTCGTCATGATGATGACCAACTTCATCATGAACGTGGCCGCCATCGCCATCTCGCTGCCGGTGGCGCTGGTCATCGCGCCTTACCTGGGGGTGGCTCCGGAGGTGATACTCTTCTCCTCGCTGGTGGTAGCCGGCATGCCGTTTCTGCTCCTGGTGGGCGCAGCGCCCAATGCCATCGCCTATGACTCGAAGCAGTTCACCACCGGGGAATTCTTCCTCTACGGCATCCCGGCCAGCATCATGCTGATGATCGTCACCGGGTTTGCCGCCGCGGTCCTCTGGCCGCTGATGGGCATGCCCATTACCCTGCCGGCGGGCGGATAAACGCAGACGGGCCGGAATGGTTCTTCCATTCCGGCCCGATTTCTTCTTTGACTCCGCCCAAACCGATGTCCACCCCCTAGGGACATCGATTTACAAGGCCCGCACCGATAGGCCGCTATCTTCCTTTCCAGTTCGGTTTTCGTTTTTCAATAAAAGAGGCGACCCCTTCCCGGGCGTCTTCGGTGGCGCACAGCTCCGAAAAGACGTCGCTGCCGTATTCCAGGCGCCGGTCAAAGTCCATATCCAGCATTCGATAATAAAACCGTTTGCCCATGGCCACGGCCACCGGACTCTTTCGGGCCAGTTTTTCCGCAAACGCCCGGGTTTCGGCCTCCAGGTTCTCGGCGGGCACCACTTTGTTGACCAGGCCCAGCCGTTCGGCTTCATGCGCATCGATCATGTCTCCGGCCAGGAGCATTTCAAGCCCCTTCTTTTTGCCCAATCCATAGGAAACCGGAATGATCGGCCCGGTACAGAGCAGACCCACGTTGATGGCGGTGGTGCCGATCTGAGTGTCTTCGGATACGAACGCGAAATCGGCGGCAAAGAGCAGCCCGGCGCCGTTGGCCACCGCATACCGGTGGGCCATGGCCACCACCGGGGTGCCCATATCGGCGATGGTTTTATGCATCTGATCCATGAGGGAGATCCAGGGTTTGAACTCCTCCGGTTTTTTCTCCGGAAATTCGCTCAGATCAATTCCCGTGGAAAAGACCTTGCCGGCGCCTTTGACCACCACCACCCGGACCGCCTCATCCCGGTCCAGCTGAATCAGGGCTTCATTGAGTTCCCGGGCCAGGGGGGTGCTGAAGGTATTGTACTGATCCGGACGGTTGAGGGTGATAAACCCGACGGCACCCTCCGTTTCAATTTTCACAGTTTCAAATTCCATCTCATTGTCCTCCTTTTTTATTCGTCAATTGTTTTGATGTCGATTGGTCCCTCCTCCACCGGAATCCTGTCAGAATAGAGAAGCCCCGGCCCGCCTTTCCGGAACCAGACGCCGCACTGTCGACATAAAGATCGGGTCGTCGGCCATTTCAGGCCACGATCACCATTTCGGCCACCCCGGGGTCTTTTTTCCGGACCGGCAAGAACTCGCATTCGCTCAAACAGCTTCCCGGCCCGGAAAAAAGATCCCGGGGTGGCCTGCCTATCATTCAGGCTTGGCCGAAACGATGATTAAGGCCCCATTTCGGATCTTCGGCCACCTTCAGGAATTCTCCTCCGGCGGGGACTTGTGGTTTTTCTTGGGATTTTGATAAAGAATCAGTTTGGCTTTTCGACGGCTGTTGTCCGCCTCCGGAAAATCGTATTCATCCTCCCAATCCGGGTCCTCCTCCGGTTCATCCTCATCCCGGTAGTAATCTTCATATATC
>JBEPWQ010000106.1:0-11478 GCA_041642315.1 Desulfobacteraceae bacterium
GCAGGAGCTTAAAGAGAACTTCGAAAACCTCCTCCGCCTTCCCGGCCCTGCTATGCCGGGCTACATCTCCGACTCAGTAAATCGCAACGCCCCCGACCGCCTCGCGATTGAGCGGGAGGTGGATAACCTGGCCTCCGTCATCCTTTACCGCCGGGTCGAGCCGCCCCTTTCGATCGGGCTCTTCGGAGATTGGGGGAGCGGAAAGAGCTTTTTCATGATGCGGCTTCAGCGCCGCGTCCGGCAACTCGCAGCGCAGGCGGTCGCCGAAGCGCAGGGCACGGGCGAAGAAGGCGAGTGGTGCTCGCGCGTAGTCCAAATCGAGTTCAACGCGTGGCACTTCTCCGATGCCAACCTCTGGGCCAGCCTCGTCACGCGCATCTACGACGCGCTGTACGCCGAACTCAACGACGAAGAGGTGACCGACGATGAGCGCCGGCAGAAGCTTCGGAAGCAGATCCGCATGGCTGAGGGAGCCGTTCACCAGGCGGAAATCCAGCAGCAGGCGGCCGCCGAACGCGTGCACGCGGCCGAGAGAAATCTCAGCCGCGCCCGTGAAGAGACCGACGAGAAGCAGAATGCGCTCCGCGCCCTCATCGGCGACGTGGACACCCTGCTTGGCCAAAATCCCCGGATCAAAAAAAAACTGGACCAGGCCGCGGGGGCACTCGGCATGCCGGAGGCGGCTGCGTCTTACGAGACCCTGGAAGCGCTGCACAGCGACATCCGCTCGTTCCGGTCGCGCACGCGGGCCGTGGTATTAAGCGCCGTCCGGGAGCCGCAGCTTGTCCTGGCCGCCACGTTGCTGGTTCTGCTCCCGCTCTTCATCGTCTTCTTACTTCACCTGCTCGGGCCCTATCTCGGCGAGATCGGCAAGATTGTCGGGGGAATCAGCACCTTCGTCCTCGGCCTCATTACATGGGTCAGCACGCAGATGCGCCGCGGAGCGCGGCTGGTCCGCGCCGTGGGCGAAGGCCTTGAGAAAGCCCGCAGCGTGCGGGCGCAGAAGATTGAGACCGATCCCGCGGTAGCCGAGACGCACCAGGCGTTGGTCCTGGCTCGAAGCAGGGAGGAGGCCGCACAAGGCAACCTGCACCAGGCGCAGTCTGAGTTGCAGCGGCTCCAGCGCGAACTCTACGATCTCCGGCCGGACCGCCAACTCTTTCGGCTCTTCAGCGAGCACGAAGCGGCAGGGACATACACAAAGCACCTCGGCATCATCAGCCTTATCCGCGCCGATCTGGAAAGGATGAGTGAACTTTTCGCCGCATGGACGCGGGAACCCCGCCGACCGGAAGATCCCCTGCCCCTTCAGCGCATAATTCTGTATATCGACGATCTCGACCGCTGTCGCCCCGAGCAGGTGGTGGCGGTTCTCGAGGCGGTGCATCTCCTTCTTGCCTTCCCGCTCTTTGTCGTCGTCGTGGGGGTGGATCCCCGCTGGCTTCGCCATGCGCTCGCCCAACACTACCCGCGCACCCTCGCCCAAAACTGGCCGACGCAAAACCGCCGCGCTCAGCACCCGCATGCAACGCCGCAGGACTACCTGGAGAAGATCTTTCAAATCCCCTATGCCCTTCGCCCGGTGGAGCGGGACGGCTACGAAAGGCTCATAGGCGATCTGCTCGGAAAGCTTCCCAAGCGGAGATACACCCGGGAGGCATCCCTTTCCGGCGAAGAAGAGGAGCGTAATGGCACAGAGGAAACGGCCTCTGTTGCGAGCGGCACCGATGCCACGGAAAAGAACCCTTCAAAGCGGTCGTCCGCCGCTCCCAAACAGCTCACCTTTACGGAGTGGGAGAAAAGGGATATCGAACAGCTCTGGCCGCTATTCAGCACGCCCCGGACAGTAAAGCGGTTTATCAATACCTACCGGCTGCTGCGGGCGGGCCTCGAGGAGAGCGAAACGGCGGTATTTGAAGGGACGGAGGAGGCACCGGGCACCTACCAGACGGCCCTCCTTCTTCTCGCGGTCGTCACAGGCGCAACCGGCGAAGCCGCGGCGTTCTTTGCGCGGATAGACGCATGGCTCGACCAGGCGCGGGAGCCGGAACAGCACTACGCCTGGCTCTATATAATCGGTGCGCTGCGGCAGGCATCGGACGCCGGCGAGGACCCGCTCCAGGATCTGCTCGACATGCTGGAGCGGATCGTGCGGGGGGACGCAGGCGCGCGCGGCTTTCTTCGCGGCTGCACCCCGGCCCAGCTTCGGCAATGGGCGGAGCGCACCGCCCGGTTCTCGTTCTCCATCCGCCCGCAGTTCGGTTGACAGCCGTCGGAGTGCAAAGCCGCAGTTCCAACGTATTTCACTCCTGCATTCGTCTCGCCGACCTCGGCGATACAAAGGTTGATCGCGCCTTAACTGACCAACCGTAATTGTCCGTGAGAGAATTATTTTGCCGGTTTGCGATGCTGATCCGGGTGTCCATCTGTTCGGTTCTGACCATGATTGGGAAATCGGTTTTCCAGAAACCGCTTCACCCCTTCTCTGGAGACATCCGGATGGTTCTGGATGTGTTGCGCCGCGGCATTCGCCACAAAGGCGGCGGCAATGGAGGTGCCGGCGTATGCGCCGGGTTCGCCCTGGTAGCCGACCGGCAGGTTGGCGAACCCGGGGGCGGAGAGGGAGACAAAATCGCCGAAGTTGGATTGTTCCCAGGCGGTGCCGTCCGGCTTTAAGGCGCCGACGCCCAGAACGGATGCGTATGCGGCCGGGTAGACCGGCTTGCCGGTGGGTTCATTGCCGGCGGAAGCAACCACCAGAAGGTTTTTCGCCTCGGCATATTCCATCGCCTCTTCCAGAAACCGGCTCTGGTTTTCGGTTCCCCAGCTCAGGCTCATGACCCGGGCCCCGTTCTGAATCGCGAAATCGATGCTCCGCATGAGGTGAAAGTTGGAGGTCATCCCGTTGTCGTCAAAGGCCCGAATGGGAATCAGCGGATTGGTGGAAGCGTCCTCTCGATCGGCCCCCAGGGGCCGAATAAGACCGGACGCAACCAGGGACATCTGGGTGCCGTGGCCCAGCCCGTCGGTCAATACACCGCCCGGATTGACCGCGTCGAGCGAGGCCAGAACCCGGTCTTCCAGACCGGCCCCCGGCATCAATCCGGAATCGAGAACGGCGATGGGAACCCCTTCGCCCGGATGCAACGGCGTCGATTTCGGAAAATCGACCGAAATCGGATTCAACCCCTTGTACGGCAGGGAAATGGGATAGGCGTAATTGGGTTCGGCCCGGGCGACCCCGCTCTCGCGGGCAAGCGCTTCGGAAAGCCGAGGCACATCCGTATTTTCAGGCAATCGAACCCGAACCACATTCATGCCTTCATGCTGGGCGATGATGGTTCCGCCGATCCGGTGGATCAGATTTTCAATTACTGCAAGCGGGGTGCCGGGTCGAAATCGCAGCAGCAGCTCATCCCGAACGAAAAAGGAACCGTCTTCGGGATTCCGGGCGATGGACAGATCGTCATCCGTATCGAGGGGCCGCATCCGGGAGCGCTTTCCGGGTTCGAAGATCTGAATTTCAGTCAGACGCAGCTTCTTTGAGCCCGGCACCGATTCCCAGATCAACGCATAATCGAGAGACTTCAGAAGGATTTTCAACCCGGATTCCATCTCCTTCCGGGTGAAGGATGCCGTGACCTTCGGATTCAACTTCGGATCGATTCGGATGTCGATTTCCCGGCGGGCGATCCACTTCAGAATGTCCTGAAGAAATACATCCTCGGCACGCAGGGACAGGGTGTCCCCCCTGACGTCAACCTCCAGCGCTCCGGCGGGTTGACCGCCTGTCCCCAGAGCCAAAACAATCGTCAAACAGATGAACAGGCGGTTCAAGAAGACGCGCTCCCTCCTGAAATCGATCTTACCCGGATCATTTCTTTCTCTCCCGAACCGACTGGTAGGCCGCGCTCAGTTTGATAAAGGCCTCGTGATCTCCGCCGGTATCGGGATGAATCTGCTGGGCTTTGCGTCGAAACACCCGGGACAGTTCCCGGCGGGTCATTTTTTTCAGTTCGGTTTCGGTCACCCCGAAAATGGTGCTGGCTTCTTTGACCGATACCTTTTTTTCGGGCCGAGGCGGCCGGAAATCTCTTCGGCTGTTCATCCAGTTCTGAATCATGTCGTCCAGATACGAACTTCGGCCGTAATCGTTGTCGAAAAACATGATCGCATACCGAATCAGATAATCCTGAAGGGTGTCGGCCGTATTCATCCCCAACCAGAAATTGGTATCGGAGTTGAGACGGCAGACATCCTGGACAAAAACCCGGTCGACTTCGTCCTGATTCAGTCCCTGGGGCATGGTTTTGGAAAAGGATTGTGAAAAATGCCGCTGAAGATCAAAGATGGTATAGACATAGGATTTGATCTCATGGGGCTTCAGGATTCTTTCCGCGGCCAGGAAATATTGCTCGAGTTCATCCCGGGATTTGTCGCACAGCACCTTATAGAGTTTCGGCGACACCCGTCCGATGCTGCCCTGGTCCATCCGGCCGAACCGGAGAAAGTGAACCCGACGCCTGTCGAACAGATGGAACCGTTCTCCGGACAGCGGCCGCGCATCGCCTTTGGACCCCTTTGCAGAGCCTCTGCCGCGGAAATGTTCCTGGGCGTGCTGAATGTCCGGGTCCAGAAAAGGCCAGAAGATATCTTCCAGATCTTCGAAACCGGGTTTCACCCCCAGATCTCGAAGCCGGTCTTCCACCGCTTCATCGATATAAAAAGCGTTTCCGCCGGGATAAATGATATACCGGCCGGGATCCGGGCCGAGGTTGAACAGATCCCGGCTGAGGTAATGGTCAGCCTTCCGGTAGGATTCTCGGATATAATAGCAGGTGGTTCCGTTGATTCTTTTTCGGGCTAAATACAATGTAGTGTCCTGATTTTCCTTTTGAATGGCGGGTTATTGATTGTGAGCCAAAGAATAACCATAAAACCCGACCCAGTCAAAGAAAACGGAAGTCTCCTTCAATGCCCGAGTGGATGCGCACATCACCGGGTGCCGGGTCCGGCGGAAAAACCGAATCGAGATTCTCATCCGGACCCGGAAGAAATCGCTTGGCCGTCGCTTCTAAGAATGTGCATTCAGATCACCCCGCGATAGAAGGCCAGCCGGCGGGCATGCGGTTTGAAAAGCGACTCGAGTCGATCTTTTTCCGCATCGCTCAGAGGCCCGGCATTGCGACCGGTATTCGCCAGTGTTTGAACCTCCGCCGGAGACGAACACCCGACGATGGCCACCGTGATGTCATGAGAAAGGGCATACCGAATCAGCAGTTCTGCGGTAATGCCGTGTTGGTCCATTACATAGTGGGAAGCTCCCAGAATTTTCATGGCAATGACGGCCACCCCCTTTCGGCGGGCCGCGGGAAGGGTATCGGTCAAGAATCCGCCCAGGACCCCTTCCGCCGGATTCACCGGCAGCATCACCGAGTCTACCGGCCACTCCGACACCGCCCGTGTGAGAATGCGGGGATCATGGTGGCCGGTCACCCCGATATGCCTGACCCGCCCCGACTCTTTCGCCTCCAGAAACCCCGACAAAGCACCGCCGGGCGCCTCGATGGCTTTCAGATCCGCCTCGGTCCGCACATCATGTATCTGCCAAAGGTTCAGATGGTCGGTTTTCAGCCGCTGCAGAGTCCCTTCCAAATCCTTCAGCACACCTTCTTTGTCCCGGCTGGCCGACTTGCTGGCCTGAAAAATGGAGTCTCGAAGCTCCGGGCGACGGCCCCAAACAGAGCCGTAGTAGAGTTCACTGTCAGCATAAACCCGGGCCGAATCGCAATAAGCGATCCCCTGGGACAGCGCTTCCTGAATCACCTCGACGGCGGCTTCATCCCGATTTTGCGTTCGCAGCACCCCCTCGCCCCCCAACCCGATTACGGTAACTTCCGGGCCGGTGTTGCCGAATGTTCGCCTGGGTATTTCCTGCTGTGTCATAGGGATTCCCTCATTTTTTTCCATCCGGGACTTATCGCCCCGGCGGGTTGGTCCGATTCGCTGCATATCAGCCGTTCTTTGAATCATACATCGAATCGGCTTTCTGTTTCAAGACGCCATAGACCGTTCGCGTCTGTTTCTCAGTTTTCTCCCGTGGACCCCGGTTGTCGATGAGGAAGCCGGCCATTCGCCGCTTCTCTTCGATGTCCATCTGAGAAGAGATCCGCGCTCGGGCATCCGCTTCGGAAATAGCGTCCCGTTTCATCAGCCGTTGAACCTGAATGGCTTCGGGAACATAAACCAGTATGACTTCATCCACTCGGCCATGCATTCCGGATTCAAAGAGCAGCGGAACATCCTGAATCACCACCGCACCGGGTCGAAGACGGCGAAGTCGCCGCACCTCATTTTCCATCTCCTCAAAAACACGGGGGTGGACGATTCGGTTCAAGGTTTCCTTTTCCCGTGGATTGGAAAAGATGCGTCGCCCCAATTCCCGTCGGTCGATTTCACCGTTCGGCTGTAAAATCTCCCGTCCGAAATGAACGATGATCTCCTGCCAGGCCGGCATTCCCTTCTGTGCGACTTTACGGGCAATCTGATCCGCATCGATAAGAACAGCACCCAAGGCCTTGAAATAATTAGAAACCGTCGATTTTCCGGATGCGATGCCACCGGTAAGCCCCGCAATGATCACTGATGCCCTCCCCTGTTTTTATCATTCACCCCGCTTGAACGTGAATATTACCTTTTATTTTAGTGGAAACCCTTCGATATAAGGGACAGCAACATGTCAGCCTGTTTTACTCATTGACAATTCAATTCCCTATAAGTTATGTTTTAGGCCTTATTCACGAGGAAGCAGGACAAATACTCATTGCTATCGGTAAATTTCTTTTTACTCTCTACCTTATATAAGGATATCAGCATGAGTAGTTTCGGCAAACCCGCAAAACAGTTCAGTCAAAAAGAGATGCGCTTTTTCCATCAAATGAGCCCGAATTACCCTCGAGATACCCATTCCATGCTGGATTGGATGAACCATTCCAATAAGAAACAAGGATATGCCGAAAAAAATCGGATCATCAACATCTCCCTTTTCGTCTGTTTGGCCAGTATTCTGATCGTCATTTCCGGCGTTATCTGAAGGCACTCCGCTTCGATCGCGAATTTATTTCGCGCAAAACCCCCGGTTTTATCCCTGCCCTATCCGGCCCGAGTAATAAAAACCACTTTTTCCCGCCTTTTGCCGAAAGCGGGGCCGGAAATCCCGACTCCTTTCACCGATTCTTGGCCGAAAGCGCTCGGGTGGTGTAAAATGAGTCCATCATGAGGTTCATCTCAAACAACGGCGCCACCGACCCCCTTATGAATCTTGCCTTGGAGGAGTATTGCCTGCGCAATCTCGACATGCGGGACGGCTATTTCTTGCTCTATGTCAACGCCCCCGCCGTTATCATCGGTCGGAACCAGAACCCCATTCTGGAGATCAACCGGGCTTACCTTCACAAAAACAACATCCGTATCGTCCGCCGGGTATCCGGCGGAGGGGCGGTTTATCAGGATTTGGGAAATCTTAATTTCAGCTTTCTGACACGATATGACCGGCATTATTTTCATAATTTCAGACACTTTACACAACCGATTATTTCCGCATTGAATCGTCTGGGGGTGCCGGCGGAAATGAACCACAAGAATGATATCGTGGTCGGCGGGCTCAAGGTGTCCGGAAATGCCCAATATTCAACCGGCAAGACCATGCTGAGCCACGGCACGCTTTTGTTTGATTCCGATCTGACGGCCCTGGAACAGGCCCTTGATGCGACCGGTGTCGACATTCGGTCCAAAGCCCTCGCATCGATTCGAAGCCGGGTGGCCAATATATCGGATTATCTCCCCGTCTCCATGGACATGGCGGCATTTCGGTCTCTGCTTCTGGAATCCCTCTTCACCCCTTTCGGCGGAATCAAAGAGCATCCCCTTTCCGAGGATGACCGGATGCGGATCAAAGATCTGGCCGTGGAAAAATACGGCTCCTGGGAATGGACCTATGCCCGATCCCCTGAATATGAAATCCAATGCATCGGTCGATTCAAATTTGGAACCGTTCAGGCACGGATCACGGTGGAAAAAGGGGTCATTCGGGCATGCGATCTATCCACCGATTCCTTAAAAAAAACAGAAACCAGCTTCCTGGAAACCCATTTGGTCGGTACTCGCTTCGGAGCGGAAGCAATCCGAAAGGTCCTCAAGGATCAGGATCTGAAAACAGCCCTCGGCCCGGTCAGCCCGAAAGCGTTTGCCGATTTTCTGGCGCCGTTTCCGTAAGCTGCGGCCGATTCACCCGCATCAGGCCATGCCGCCGTTGGCCCGAATCACCTGGCCGTTGATCCAGCGCCCCTGCTCACTCACCAGAAAAGCGATCACATCGGCGATATCCGACGGCTGTCCCAGACGCTTCAGGGGGCACATCTCCGCCATCCGCTGCTTGGTCTCTTCGCTCTTTCCCTGATTAAACAGATCGGTCTCCACCGGCCCCGGCGCCACCGCATTGACGGTGATGGAACGTCCTTCCAGTTCTTTGGACAAAATACGGGTGAACAATTCCACCGCCGCCTTGCTGCCGCCGTAAACGGAATACCCGGCCAAGGCCATGTCCACAATGGTAGAGGAGAGATTGATGATTCGGCCGCCGTCGGCCAATCGGCGGGCAGCCTCCCTCAGCACCATGAAAGTTCCCCGGGTATTGACCGCAAAAAGACGGTCGAACTGCTCGTCAGTGATGTCGCCCACGGGAATGGTTTTTTCGAGGCTGACGCCCGCATTGTTGATCAGGATGTCCACCCGGCCGAACCGCTCTTCAGCGGTATCGAAAAGGAAAATTACCTCCTCTGTAATACTGACGTCCCCGCGTATCGCCTCCGCTTTTCCGCCGGCCGAAACAATCGCATTCGAAACGGCTTCAGCTTCCTGCGCGTTTTTCAGAAAGTTGACCACCACCGAGGCGCCCATTGCACCCAAGCGCTCCGCAACAGCCCTTCCGATCCCTCGGGAAGCGCCGGTGACGACCGCTGTTTTTCCTTTCAATTCCGCCATCGAAATGTCTACCTTTCCCTCGTAAGAACCGCTCAAGGCTCTGTCCGAATTAAACCTGACACCCACCGATTCAAAACTCAGCCGATTTCAAGAACGATTTTCCCCTTCATGTGACCTTCTTCGATCAACCGGTGGGCTTTGGCAACCTCCTCCAGCGGAAAGGTCTCATTCACCTGAATCCGAACCTCTTCGGCCTCGATCCGCCGGGTCGCCTCATCCAGAATGCGCCGCTGGGCCCTGCGTCCGTCGTGCATCCCTAAATGCATGGGCGTCAGCATCAGTTCATATCCGATGGACAGGTTGCGCATCTTGGCCGTCTTCACGGCGTCGGCATCGCAGACCTCCTCCAAAAGGGTCACCACCTTCCCGTAAATTCGGGCCGCCCCGAAGGAACGGCAGAAGGTGCCGTTACCCACAGTATCCAATACCGCGTTCACCCCTTGACCGTCGGTCCAGGCGAGGACCGCATCCACAAAATCGGATTCCCGATAATTGATCGTATAATCGGCGCCCAGTGATCGGGCGAAGTCCGCCTTTTCCCGGTTGCTGACGGTGGTGGCGATTCGGGCACCCAGACCTTTGGCGATCTGAATGGCGGTATGCCCGACCCCGCCGGCCCCGGCATGGATCAGCACCGTCTGATCTTTCTGCAGACCGGCGCGGTCCACCAGGGATTCATAGGCGGTGATCCAGACCAGAGGCACTCCGGCCGCCTCGGTCATGGAAAGATTCTCGGGTTTTCTGGAGGCATGATCCTGATGCATCACCGTGAACTCGGCATAATTCCCCTGCTCCGGACCCCCGATGCCGCCGTTGAAAAAATAGACCTCGTCCCCGACCTGGAAGCGGGTGACACCATCCCCCACCGCCTCCACTTCTCCGGCGCCGTCGCATCCTAAAATGGCCGGAAGTTTATCCGGGAAAAAGGTGCCCGCATTGCGCATCTTGAAATCCACCGGATTGATTCCCGCCGCCCGAAGCCGGACCCGGATAAACTCCGGATCGGTCAAAGCGGGCTTGGGGACATCGGCCAATTCCAACACGTCGCTGCCGCCGGCGCTCTTCAGCAAAACCGCTCTCATGATGGTGCCTCCTTCTGTTTTGCAGGTTCAAATCAAAGGATTGGTATCTGCAACCTCAGTGTAAGGTAATGCGCGGGTTCGGCAGCGTCAAATGGTCGGATTCCCCATGGGGTTGAAATGCTTCTTCTGTAGCCGGGGGTTCGTCTAACCGGCGATTTTTTTCATCAACCAGCCCAGATTTGCGCCCAGGTTCTTCATCGTCTCCATTCCCTCCTCATCGGAGGAAACCTCGCCGCGTTCCAGGCCGAAGCCCATGTTCCAGTAACTGGAGCCGACGATGATCATCTGCCCGATGGTAAAAAAATGGTTCATGGTGTCGAAGGCGTGAATGGAGCCTGCCCGACGCACCGCCACCACCGCAGCGCCCGGTTTTCGTTTGAGCATGTGATCGTTGGCGATGGCCACCATCCCGGCCCGGTCGATCAAAGCCTTCATTTCAGTGCTCACATCGGCGAAATAGGTGGGAGAACCCAGAATGATGCCGTCCGCTTCGATCATTTTTTCGATGCAGAAGTTCATGTCGTCATCGGTGACCGCGCAACGGCGATCCTTGTTTTTATGGCATTTCATGCAGGCGATGCAGCCCTTCAAGGTCATGCCCGACAGCCGAACCAGTTCGGTTTCAATGCCCTCGGTTTCCAGTTCCTCGAACACCCGCTGGATCATCGCTTCGGTGTTTCCTTTTTTACGGGCGCTTCCGTTGAATCCGACGACTTTCATGGTGGTTCCTCCTTTTCCGTGTTCCGTGTTTGAGCCAGTCCTCTATGGATTTGGCGGCCGCTCGCCAGTTATCCTCCAGCATCATCGCGTGCCCCATACCGGGCAGGATCTTGAGTTCCGCCGAAAAGGCCTCGGCGGTCCGTTGAACAAAATCGGGTGGAATGATGATATCCGCTTCCGCCCCCATCACCAGCATGGGACCGTCAAATCTGAACTGTGCAGGCGGGCAAAACATCAACAGGTCGATCAAGCCCCGGGGCGGTTCGCTCTGGAATAATGATAAAAATCTCTTTGTATGTTCCAGGGGAGTGGTTTCCGAGAAAAACAGTTCTCGAAAATCCGCCGCACTCAACCAGTGCTCCCACATCCATCGGGGAGACGCATTCAGAAGGCTGAGCTTGTAAAACAATGCCGGGTGGGCCTGTGCCAGCCGAAGGGCCGGTTCATACATGCCTTTGGGCGGCACCGCCGCCATCAGGACCGCTGAATGGACGGGGATATCCGACCGTCCCAATACCTGCTGAACCACCAATCCTCCCATGGAATGGCCCACCAGCACCGGCGGCTCACCGATCTGTTCGATCGCCCACTTCACATCCTCGGTATAATCCGAAAGGCCGGGAGACCAGCTTAC
>JBEPWQ010000107.1:0-11462 GCA_041642315.1 Desulfobacteraceae bacterium
CCCCAGAGTTCGATCAGCGGGGAGACGGTGATGTCGAAGGCCCCGCCGGACCGGCGGCTGATATCCAGCGCGAATCGGACCACCTCAAGAATTTCCGGATCGGTGATCGGCCTACCGAACCGATTGAAGGCATAAATCGGGCTGTCGGGATTGTGGATGTTGAACCGGGCGTCCACCTCCGCCATTCGCCCAAAGGCCCGGTCCATGGCCGGCACGGTAATTTTTTCCGGTCCGAGTGCATGGATGGAAACGACCGTGTCCATCATCATCCGGCTCTCGGTCTCCAGATGGAAGCGATGAAGATTGTAGAGCTTAATCCCCGTCAGTCCCGCCGCCAGCAGGCCCAAAAGCACCAGGCCGATGACCGCCGGTTTCTTTCCGGTCAAGGTTCGGCTCCGTCCCGTTTCAGCAAACTCGCTGTGTTCGACCGGCTGCAACTGCATCCTTCTTCCTCATAGCCATTTTCATACCTTTTTGATTCCGCACCTCAACGGATTCTTTTAAAAGGTGGTCCGCCACCCCAGGGTCCACCGCAGATACTCCAGGGTTTCCGAGCTGCCGGAACGTTCCGCATCCACATACTCCACCTGAGGGATAATGGTCGAAGCCGGGGTGAGCCAATAGTTGATCGCCAAACTGAGGGTTTTGTAATTGTCTTCCAGCATTTCGGTCGGGGCTGGAAAGAACAGGTCGACGTCGCTGTATTTGGCCAATATCCGCCATTCTTCATTGAGGGTATACAGCGCCCGGACATACCAGCCTTCGTCATCGGCGTCTGCGGTGGAGCCGTCGGCCAGTTCCCAGTCTTCGCGGAGACGGGCTAGGTACTCGCCGGATATATTGATGCTCTTGTACTTGATGTCGGCGCCGAGGGCGTACTGCCAGGAATCATGATCCCCATCTTCGTCCCATCTGCCCCATCCCAGTGAACCCAGCAGTTTGAGGCTGCCGCCGAACAGATACTTTTCAGGGGCCAGATGCAGCAGAATATGCTTATACCCGTTGTTGTCGGTGAACCGGCTGTCGTTGTCCCTGCTTCGGTCTTCTCCGTTCAGGTAAGGATAAAAATAGACCGGCAGCGACATGAAAGGAAAATCGAAATTCTTGTACACCTCGATACCGGTGGATTGCCAGTCCTGGAGCGTCACCAGGGCGTTGTTGCCGTGGTACTGCTCATGCCACCAGGTCTTGGAGGCATACTCGTTGCTGAAATAGGGGTAGATCGCACCGACTTTCGCCTCTACGTCATAGGGATAGGGCGCCCGCAGGCTGAAGTAGGCTTCGTCCAGTTCGATATCCACGTCCGCATCCGAGGACCGGTCGATATCGGCGCCCAGGGCCGGCGTCGCCGCGGCCAACACATCGATTCTCGGGGCCGCCGTAAAGCTCAACCAGTCGGTCAATCCTTTGCTGAAATAGAGCCACAGGGTATCGATTCCGGCGGCCAGGTCGTTGTCTTGGTCGACGTCATTGCGTTCGCCGTCGGTGTAGTCGGCAAGAAACAGTTTGAAATGGGCTCCGATGTCGAAGTCTTTGGCCAGGGCGTCTCTGACCACCTCCCGCGCGGACGGTTTGTCCTTGATCTTTTCGACATCCTCGGCCTGGTCCTTTTGTTCCTTCTCCAGCTCCTGAAGCTGATTTTTCAGGTCTTGCGTGGTCTGCTCCAGAGCCTCGATTTTGCGCTTGATTTCCGACATCTGATCGGCCTGCGCCAAAGCTGTTCCTGCCGTGAACAACCCGACGGCACAGGCGCACGCCAAAACGGCACTTAATTTCATTTTTCCCTCCTTTGTTTAGCGATGTATATATATCCGACCCTCTCGGGTTCGGTTACTGCCGGTGAAGGAACGAGGTCGGTCATGCAAAAGAGGTCGGTAAAACGGATCCTCAGCGGGGAACCGTCGGTTCTTCGGTTTCCGGTTTCGCCGGAGGGGTCTTCTCTCCGGCTCGGGTCCGGTTCCAGAGGACGCTCTCCGGATCGGTTTCGGCGAACATTCCGGCGATAAAATCGCTCAGCGCCGGAATCAGGTTGCGCAGATGGGTGGTTCTTGAGATATCGGACCGGCGCAAAGAATGTCGCGCCGTATCCCAGAGAACCGGTACGGCGGTCCAGGAAAGGGACAGGATGCCCGCCGTTCTCCGTTCGGAGATGCCCACGTATTTTAACGGCATTAGAATTCTGGAAAGCCCCCGGGTCAGATGTTCCGGAGAGGTGGTTCGCATCAGCAGTGCGCTCATCAGGATCAAAAAAAGAATTCTCAGGCCGAACAGAGCGCCCTGGGTCACGCCTTCCTGAGTGATGGTGAAAAATCCGCGTTGAAACAGGATCTGGTCTCCGGCGTTGAAAAAGAGCGGAAGTAAAAAGGCCATCAGGATGAGAATCTGGTACCGCCTGACGTGACGAAGAAGAAAGCCCGGAGAAATGCCGGCGGCCAGAACCAGGAGCGATAAAAAGCAGAAAAGGACCAGAAACAGGGTGAGATGGCTGAATACCAGGACCAGCAGCGCCAGCAGCAGAATCCCCGCGAGTTTGATTTCGGCCGGCATTCGATGGAGAAATCCGGTGTGGGGCTGAAAATGGGTGGTGGAAAAAACCCCTTCATTTTCATGGGGGAAATCCATGGTCGAGGGTTTTCGCGGTGCATTCAACGCCAGCCGTCGGCAGACCCCGGCGGCCACCGCACCGGTTATCCAGCCCATGCCCACGGCTCCGTAGCAGAGCCAGGGGAAAAAGACAAAGATGCCGCCGTGCCGGACCAGAAGCAGGTAGGCCAGATAGAGCTGCACCAAATTATGGGCAAGGGCTCCGACGATGCTGATCCCGATGATGCTGAATCCGAAGCGGTGGTGATATCGGGAAACCTGAAAAAGAAGCCCCATGACCAGGGTGCTGACCACGGCGCCGCAGAAGCTGAGAATAAAGGTGGGCGACATGAAGGTGCCCATGATCAGAGAGCTTAACAGGGTGCGCAGGAGGGCGATTTCCAGGGCCGGCCGGAATCCCATCAGAATCAGCGCCACCAGGGTCACCAGGTTGGCCAGACCCAATCGCAGGCCCGGAATCGGATGGGGAATCAGGGATTCGGAAATCTGAAGGACGCAGGAAAGGGCCACCAGAAGGGCGATTCGATAGCTTCCGCGGATCTCTTCGGCTTCGGCGGCGGAACAGCAATGCGGCCTTTTCGGTGTTGTATTCAGCATTTGATTCGTCCTGTCATTCGACAATGGCATCCAGAAAAGCCCCTTTTTCCGTTTTGATTTCAATCATGACCTGGTTCGGTACGCAGGCGATCACTTCCCCCGAATGCGCGATCCATCCGGAATCGACACAGATCTGGTTGGCACAGTTGGATTTGCGCACCC
Source organism: Desulfobacteraceae bacterium (assembly GCA_041642315.1). GTDB lineage: Bacteria > Desulfobacterota > Desulfobacteria > Desulfobacterales > Desulfococcaceae > JAABSQ01. The sequence goes on from JBEPWQ010000107.1 coordinate 3,364, forward strand.
GGATGCGCCCGTCTTGAACCTCGATCACCATGCCGCCGTCCAACAGGGGCGATTCTCCATCCTGTTGCAGGTTCATCCGGTGGATGGGTCGGCCCGCCAAATAGACGGAGGCTTCCGACGGGGAGGCGCCGCCCCAGTTCAGCCCCGAATGGGTGAACAGGAGCACCCCGGATGCGCCGGCGAGAATGATTCCGATTGCGAGAATATCGAAAAAATTCAACCGGTAAAATTCATCATGTATTGAGTTCCGCCCCTCTTTCAGGGTCATGGATGCACCATTCAGCATGCGGATTTCACCAGGTAATATCGGGGGTGTTGAGAATGGACCCGAACAGAAGAAAAAGCCCGATAAACAGGGCGGAATAGCCGAACACGTAATAGACGGCGCGCCGGATCGGGTGTGCTTCTTCAACAATCAGTGTTTCCAGCCGCCCCTCCTTTTTCAGCCGTTGAACCCATGTCGCTCTTTCATGACGAGCCGATGCCATGCTGACGCTTCCTTCGAACATCGCCCGGTCCATGGGGAAATTGTGCCGGCGCAGGTGGGCGATGAAAAAATGGATAATGAAGACGTGGGCCATGGCCAGTATGGCCTCGATGCGGTGAATCCAGAAGGCCACGTTCAGAAACCAGCCCGGCATATACCGGGAGGCTTGAATGGGAAAGGCCAGAATCAGCCCGGTGCCGCCGATAATGACCATCCCCCAGAATACGGCCCAATAATCGAATTTTTCCCAGAAACCCCAGCGGTCGAATGCCGGAAAGGATCTTCTGCCGAACATCCACTGCATATGGCTGAAAAAGCCTTTGATGTCCGATGGGTGGGGAACGATGGAATCGGGGGTGAACAGACTCCCGGGGAACCGGCGCCAATCGACTTTAAACACCAGATAGAGGGCGTGAACCAGGAAACCCAGTATCATAAAGATGCCGACATAAACATGAACCAGACGGGCCATGTCGTAGCCGCCGAAGATATAACTTAGACCCTGTCCGAATCGAGTTTCGATGAACATGCGGCCGAGTCCGGTGGCGCTCTGAATCAAAAATGAGATCACCAGCAGCACATGGAATAACCGTTGAACAGGTGTGAACCGGAGGATTCTGACCCGCGTGTTATGATTCACCGGCACCCTCCTTTTTCTTTGGCAACAGCTCTCGAATCCCCCACAGCGCGGTATGGGGCAAAAACACCAGAAAGGTGCCGACCGCAATGGCTACCATAACCCAGAAGGCCACGAACAGAACCGGAAATTCCTCCAGGGTGTTCAAATCCGCCGGAAAGGGCTCATGAATGACATAGCTGGCGAAAGAGACATTGGCGCCCTGATGGCATTTGGAGCAGATATAGGCGTGCCGTCGAATCGGGTTCATGGGGGAGAAATAATGGTTGATGCTGGCGATCGGCTCTCCCCCGTGGCACTGGCGGCAGGTGATGTTGGCCCGAACCGTATGAAGGTTCTGGGCATTTCTCGGATGGCAGTCCTTGCACTGCTGCAGTTCATAAAATTTGATGCCCCGGTGGGAATCGGCCAGCCGTGTGCGGATTCTGACCTGGGCCGCCGACGGGCTGTACGGGAATGTGCCGGTTCTTACCCCGGGAATGGCAATCGGGGCCCGACCTAGTGGACGGACTTCATAATCCTCATAGAATCCGGTGCTGTATTCCCGCTCTCTGAAATGCCGGTAGGAAGTGATGACCTCTTCCTGTGAAAGCGCCGGAACGGGTGCGGTGAGCATCCACACAAGCAGTATCAGGTGCAGTCGAAAAAAGAACATTTGAAAAAAATGAGTCAATCTCATCGGAATCTTACCTGTACCCTGCCCTGAAAATCATTGGCCGAATTCGCCGAATTCACCAAACTCGGTGGCCCCTTGTTCTTCGCCGCCGCCGATGTCGCCGGTGGGATCGAAAGCCATCTGCAACGCCCTCAGATCGGCATCTTCATGTTTGTGGCAGGTCTGGCACGAATTGGGGATATTCGGATTCTGGATGGTCGTGATCGGCAGCACGGTTTTGAAGGCATGGCTGTGGATGGTGCCGGATTCAGGGCTCTGGACCACGGGGGGCATGTGGCAGCCGATGCAGTTGGCAAAAGAGTGAATGGCATGGGCCTGCACCTTGTTGATCAAGACGTGGCATTCGAAACACTGTTTGGATCCGGCCGAAATGGTCTGGGACCGGGTGGGCGGAATACCGAGCTGGTGGACGAAATGGCAGGAGGTGCAGGTAACCCCCTTATCAAAATGGCTCGACTGACGCCACGCCATGTATTGCTGGTGATGCCCCTTTGAAAATTCATCCGACTGAATGAATTCTTCCGGCCCTGCGTAGGATTTGGATTCATAAAAGAATTCGAGCGCCATCCCGGGCCTGTAGCCCACCGCCCATTCGGCACCTTCGACCTGGGTCGATTTTCCCTGGTCATGACAGGAGCCGCAGATCTGAACGGCGATCCCCATGGTGAGTTTGGCCGGGTTGATGATGGTGTTGCGTTTTTCAAAAACGGCGGTCTTCGGCAGGGCTGCATGCCAGGAACCCTTTCCGTGGCAGGCCTCGCAACCGATGCTCGGTTCGGTGAAGGTGCTGGTTTCGAGATCCAGGCCGGTGACATGGCACCCTCCGCATTTGAGGGCCCAGGGCCTTTCCCGCCATTGATCCTCATAATAGGGAATCCAGCGATGGGATTCGATATCGTACATCACCGGCGCCATATAAAGCGTCCCCTCCTTTTCGATGATATACATCTGGCTCCACTGGCTTCCGATGGCGTACACGATCTCTTCTTCTTTGGGGATATAGATCTGATCGGCGGGCACCTTCAGCTGATCCTCTACTCCGGCGAGGTCTCGACGGATCACTTCCTCATTGAAGGGGACGATAATGGCATCCAGATTTTCCTGAACGTTCTGGGTGGAACGACTGTGCAGGGTCATCTGCCAGGAGTCGAAATGCTCCAGGTGGCACATTTTGCAGGTATCCGACCCGACAAAGGCCTGGGGTTTGGACATCACGTTTTCGACATCCACCGGTTTTTCCACACCGCAGGACGTCCATACCGTCATCAGAATGCACATCCATCCAAATAGTACGATTCCGCTTTTTTTCATGGTGTCCTCTCCAAATAGGAAAGCTTTGCTGATAGATTCACTGTTTTCATACCGTCGGTTAGGAGAATAGGCCCGGCCCACATGCGATACCGCATCGAAAGGGGAACGTGTTTTCCATGTAGAGGCCGTGATAGCAGGTTTTTTCGAAAAGAGCCGGCGCAACAACGCGAATGGGAAATTGCGAATCGGGGCGACTTTGGCTCTTCATTGTTTGCCTACCGTTTGCCTATTATATAGAATGCGGATACAGAGTCAATAAATAGAATTCAGTAATTATGAACGGTATTGGAATAGAAATAACCATTTCAATACACAGGGGCTTGCCCGGGTATCGCGAATGCCGTCAAAATCACCGGTCGGTCGGATGTGAAGATTGCCGTTACGATTTTCGAAACGAATTTGAAAATTGATGCTCATGGATAATCCTCTCCCTCTATTGATTCGGTGGTTTAAATCGCTGTGCCCGCGCGCAAAAAAAGGCGCAGCTCAATGGTGGTTCTATGATCGAGTTACGCCTTCACTTTTTCCACTGCCCGGAATGGGCATGGAAACCGTATGGCATCCCTGAGCGGTTCTATTGGTTGTCGATCAGGACCTGGATGAGTCTTTTGCGTGGTTGTCGATCAGGACCTGGATGAGTCTTTTGCGGAAGAACTCCAGTTGTTTGGATTTAAATGCTTTTCGGCTCTCTTCCAGGGTGTCGATGGCGTCCTTTGACGGCGGTTTTCAGGGACTCCTTCCTGTTTTTGGAGGGACATCGGTTTAAATGCACAGACAGTCATCAAGGTGACAAATTAACAGTCATCTTGACGCAACATCGGTTTGTTGTTATGGTTCGGCCATGAGAACAACACTGACCATAGACGACCATCTGGCCCTGGCCCTTAAACGTATCGCCGGCAGGCAGGGGAAATCCTTCAAAGCCATCGTCAATGAGGCATTGCGGGCCGGCATTGAGGCCATCGAGGCCCCCCCTGAACATGCGCCCTATCGTACTGAGGTACGGTCATTCGTATTTCTGCCCGGTATCGATCCGTTAAAACTTGGACAGATTTCGGACGAAATGGAGGACATGGCCAAATCCGGGTCAGATCGATGATTGTCGTCGACGTCAACATTCCCATTCACGCCATCAACCGGGAATCACGGTACCACGATCTCGTTCGATCCTGGTGGGACGAGCAACTCTCGGGAACGCGCCCTGTCGGGCTGGCGTGGGTGGTGTGCTTCGGGTTTGTCCGCATTCTGACCAATCCGAGGATCATCTCGCCGCCCTTGCGTGTCGACGATGCCCTCGACTATGTTTCGTCGTGGATGAGACAGCCATGCACCCGCATCATTGATCCTCTGGCGGGTCACTGGGATCTTGCCGCCTCACTCTTGAGGCAGGCTGAAACCGCCGCCAATCTCACCACCGATGCCCACCTGGCCGCATTGGCGATTCAACACGGAGGCGTGCTATATACGACAGACACGGATTTCGCCCGCTTTCCGGAGCTTCGCTGGTGCAATCTACTTTCAGAAAAATAATCGATAGGCTCAGGGGCGCGGAGGTGCCCGTATTGTCTTGATTATTTTGTGCTCTGTGATAGCCTAAGGCGATCTTTTGCAGCAAAAGGGTATGGCATATTCGAAGGAACCCGACATGAGCCGTTTCAAGCAGTCCCCCACCACCATCGTGACGCCCACCGAAGCGATTCTCGAAAGCATCTCGGACGGCGTATTTACGGTGGACCTCAATTGGCGGATCACCAGCTTCAACCGGGCTGCGGAGACGATTACCGGAATTCCCCGGGAGGAGGCCATCGGGCGACACTGCTCCGAGGTGTTTCGCTCCAACATGTGCGAAACCGACTGCGCCCTCTGCCATACCCTGGGCAACGGCCGTCCGGTGATCGATAAGTCGGGATACATCATCGATGCCGAGGGGCGCCGCATTCCCATCAGCGTCTCCACGGCCGTGCTTCGGAATGACAGCGGCGAGGTGATCGGGGCGGCCGAAACCTTTCGCGATTTGAGCGAAGTGGAGGAGCTGCGAAAAGAGCTGGAGGGTCGGTTTCAGGTGGGAGACCTGGTAAGCCGAAGCACCGCCATGCGGGACATTTTCGATGTGCTGCCGTCCATCGCCGCCAGCGAAAGCACCCTTCTGATCCAGGGCGAAACCGGCACCGGAAAGGAGCTGCTGGCCCGCGCGGTTCATGACCTGGGACCCCGCAGACAAAAGCCTTTTGTGGCGGTCAACTGCGGGGCCCTGCCCGACACCCTGCTGGAAAGCGAACTCTTCGGCTACCGGTCCGGTGCCTTCACGGGGGCGAACCGGGACAAACCGGGCCGGTTCGCCCTGGCCGCCGGGGGCACTCTGTTTCTGGACGAAATCGGGGAGGTGACCCCTGCGCTACAGGTTCGACTGCTCCGGGTGCTGCAGGAAAGGGTGTACGAGCCCCTGGGCGCGATTGAACCGGTTCCGGCGGATGTTCGGATCATCGCCGCCACCAACCGTGACCTTGCGGACCGGGTCCGCACCGGTGAATTCCGTCAGGACCTCTACTACCGGATTCATGTGATTCGAATAGATTTGCCGCCCCTGCGCCGGCGAAAGGAAGACATTCCGCTTCTGACCGAACATTTCATTGCCCGCTTCAACCGCATGCAGGGAAAATCCATTACCGGTCTTCGCTCCGAGGTAATGGGAATGCTCATGGCGCATGACTGGCCCGGCAATGTCCGGGAGCTGGAGAATGTCATCGAGCGCGCCTTTGTGCTGTGTGAACGCGGCCCCATCGGCACGGCCCATCTTCCGGATGAATTAAAACCCCGGCAGACGTCGTCCGCGGATTCGGGGGTAGACATGACCGAGGCCCGAAAACTAGTGGAAGCCCAGCTCATTCGGGAGGCCCTCGAACGCAATCGATTCAATCGGGTGGCCGCCGCCCGGGATTTGGGCATCCATAAATCCACCCTGTTTCGAAAAATCAGGTCCCTGGATATCACCATTCCGGAGAAGAGAAAGCGACAGGATTGAAATGGGCCGGCCCGGCCACCCTCTCGGGCGATGATTCCTTGAATGCTCAGTCGTTTTTCAGGGAACCCTGACCCGTCGCCTCCAGGACGCTCTGCCAGAGCCTTCCATTGGGGGTGACCTGTTTGCGTTTGCCCGAGGATGCCTCCAGCGGCACGTGAACAAAGTGGTTGTTCCAGTGGCCTACCAGCATTTTGGTTTTTCCGGCCATGGCCGCATGAACCGCATCCCGCCCCAGAAAACTGCAGAAGACATGATCATTGGAATTGGCGGGCAGGCTTCGAATGATATAGCTGGGGTCGATATATTTAAGAGAATATTCGATGCCCTTGCCGCGGAAATACTCTGCGATTCTTTCCTTCAGATAGATGCCGATGTCGTGGAGCTTGACATTGCCGGAAGGGTCGCGTTTTTCCGTGGCGGATACGAAAAAATGCTGCCCGGCTCCCTCCGCCACCACGATGACCGCATGTCCGCGGTGTTCCAGCCGTTTTCGAAGGGTTTCCAGGAGCCCGTTGGGCCCTTCCATGTCGAAATCCACCTCGGGGATCAACACGAAATTGACATCCTGCTGAGCCAGGGTCGCTGTGGCCGCAATAAATCCGGAGTAGCGGCCCATGAGTTTGATGAGCCCGATGCCGTGGGGATACCCTTCGGCCTCATTGTGGGCGGCCCGAATGGCCTGGGTCGCTACATCCACCGCGGTATCGAACCCAAAGGAGCGGGACACCATGTAGATATCGTTGTCGATGGTTTTGGGTATCCCGATGACGCTGATCTTGAGCCCTCTTTCCAAAATGGCGTCGGCGATTTTGGTGGCGGCCTTGAGGGTGCCGTCGCCGCCGATCATGAAGAGTGCACCGATATTCATCCGCTCCAGGCAATCGACGATTTCATCAATGTCTTGGGGCCCGCGGGAAGAACCCAGAAAGGAACCGCCTTTTCGAATGATATTGCCCACTACTTTGGGGGAAAGATCGATGACGTCGTGACCGTATTCGGGAATAAATCCCTGGAGTCCGTACCGGATGCCGTAGATGTGCCGCACCCCGTAACCGAAATAAAGCTCCAGAACCGTGGACCGGATGATGCCGTTGAGACCGGGGCAGAGGCCGCCGCAGGTCACCAGGGCGCACTTGAGTTTGCTGGGATCGAAATAGATCTTGGACCGGGGGCCCGCCTTCTCGAAAGAGGGGGGTTCTTTGCCCGCCTGGATCATTTCCGTCAGTTTTCCCGGCTCGACCTCGACCACCACCCGTTCTCCGTTGGAGACGAAACTGCGTTGACAGTCCTTCTGCCAATTTTGAATCGGGGTGGGGATGCGGGGTTCGCCGAGCATGGGGATGGTGGTGTCTATATCTTCGAATATCATCGCATATACCTCTGCTGAAAGGTCGTCTATCTTGTCTATGGAGAATAGGAAGCCGATTTTTCCCCCTGAATACGTCACGAGGAAATTCGACGGAGGCGCCGTCTCAGGTGCCGTTGAACTTGAACTCTCCTTTGCCCAGAATATCGTGAAGGTGAAGAATGCCGATCACCTTCATATCCTCATCCACAATGGGAAGCACGGTGATTTCATATGCCTCCATCAGGTTCAGGGCATCGTAAGCCGGGGTGTTCGGTCCTACCGATTTGGGATTTTGGATCATGGCTTCCCTGACGGAGAGATCGAAAATCGGACGCCGCCGCGCCAGAAGCCGGCGAAGGTCGCCGTCCGTAATAATACCGGTCAAGGTTCCGTGATCATCGACGATCAGGACCACCCCGATCCCGGCCTGGTCCATGGCCGACAGGGCGTCCGCCATGGCGGTGTCTTCGAAAACCATCGGGACCGCTTCGTCCACGAGCATGAAGTCCCGGACCTGTTTGGAAAGCCTTTTTCCCAGGGACCCGCCCGGATGGAACCGTTTGAAATCCACCGATTTGAAATGTTTCTTATGGATCAGCACCACGGCCAGGGCGTCGC